>CAZRCB010000027.1:0-21707 GCA_964598455.1 uncultured Flavobacterium sp. | reverse complement strand
GTGTTTTCCTTGAACAATTGAAAGAGAACAACCATAAATTCAAATCGGTAACAGCCATTGAGTTTGATGAAGTGGAAGCAGAAAAAGCCGACAAAATCAAACTCAATAAAAAGAATGTAATCAATACCGACTTTCATTTGTATTGTAATGAAACCACACAGAAGTTTGATTTAGTGGTGGGAAATCCGCCCTACATTCGCTATCAATATTTTCAGGAAGAACAGCAAAATGAAGCCATCAAAGTTTTCAACCGTGCTAACCTTAAATACTCAAAACTGACCAATGCTTGGGTTTCTTTTGTAGTTGGTTCAAGTTTATTACTCAAAGAAAAAGGAAAAATTGGATTTGTAATTCCTGCTGAATTGTTGCAAGTATCGTATGCTCAACAACTCCGTGAGTTTTTGGCTCATTTCTACAATAAAATCAATATCATTTCTTTTGAAAAGTTGGTTTTCCCTGACATTCAGCAAGAAGTTGTTTTGTTGCTGTGTGAGAAAAACGGAAGTGATTCACATTTGATTGAACATCTTGAATTAAGAGACGCTTCTGACCTTGAAAAGCTTGATGTAAACATCCTAAAAAGTCCAACCAAAAAGATAGATTTTAAGTCAAACAAATGGACTTATTACTTTTTGGAACAAGAAGAGATTGACTTTTTGGAACAGATTGCCAAAAAACGAAAAGTTCCCACAATTAGTAATTATGCCAGTGTAGAAGTCGGCATTACCACAGGTGCAAATGATTACTTCACCGTTCCTTTGCCAGTTGTAGAAGCTTACGACCTGAAAGAATACGCAAAACCAATGGTTGGCAGAAGCGTTCAGGTGAACAGTGTAATTTTTACGGAAAAGGATTGGAAACTTAACAGGCAAACCAAAGCCAAAGCTCATTTATTGGTATTTCCAGCCAAAGAGAAAATCAACGGACACAAAGGAGCTAACTCATACATTCGTTTGGGTGAATCAATGGGTGTAAACAAAGGCTACAAAACAAGCATTCGTGATGATTGGTTTGTGATTCCTTCCATCAAACTTTCTGATGCTTTGTTTATCCGTAGAAACAACCTTTACCCTCGTTTAATCCTCAATGAAGCAAACGCCTATACAACCGACACAATGCACCGTGTATTTATGAAAAAAGACACGGACAAAAACGCATTCATAGCCAGTTTTTACAATTCATTGTCTTTGGCTTTTTCTGAAATTGTTGGTCGTAGCTATGGCGGTGGTGTATTGGAATTGATGCCAAGCGAAGCAGGAAAAATATTGCTTCCCTACCAAACAGACAATGCTGATTTACTTGCCACCATTGACAAAATGATGCGAGACAAAAAGAGCATTGACGAAATTTTAAAAATCACCAACAAGCAAATTCTGAAAGACGGATATGGCTTTACGGACAAAGAAATAAAATTGGCGGATAGTATTTGGAAAAAGCTATCGGCAAGGAGATTAAATAGGAATAAATAATGAGAATTAAATCCATTCAGATTCAAAATTTCAGAAAGCTTCACTCTTGTCAGATTGATTTTTCAGAAAAAGAAACAATTTTTGTAGGAGCAAATAATAGCGGAAAAACAACTGCTATGGATGCTTTAATGATATTTCTGAAAACAAAGAGTTTCAAAACACAAGATTTTACCCTTTCTAATTGGAAAAATCTTAATGAAATTGGAGAGAATTGGATTAAAGCCACAGATCTTAAAGAAGAAGAAAAATCTGTAAAGCTATTAGAGCCATATTTACCAGTATTGGATTTATGGATTCAAGTTGACAATTCGGAACTTCATTATGTAAGTCATATAATACCCACTTTAGATTGGAAGGGTGGATTATTAGGTGTCAGATTAAGATTTGAGCCAAAAGATATGGATGAATTAATACAAGAATTCATAACTCTTTATAATAAGTCAAATAAACTATCGCAAGAGAAAGGTAAAGATTTTAAACTTTGGCCAAAAACATTTTGGGATTTTTGTGAACGAAAACTAAATACTCATTTTACATTAAGAACCTACCTGCTTGATCCAGAAAAGCCTAATGAAAAACAAGAATTAGCGGAAAACAATATTCCAGTAGATGGAGATGTTTTAAAGGGTCTTATAAAAATTGATATTATTAATGCTCAACGAGGATTTAGTGATGCAAATTCAGAAACAGCTGATAATAACAGTTCCAGAAATTTGTCATCACAATTACGAACTTATTATGATAAACATCTTAATCCAACATTAGAACCAACAGAAAAAGATATAGATGCTTTAGAGTCAATCAATAAAGCTCAAGATGATTTTGATAAAAATCTAAAAGAAAGTTTTAAAGCCTCTCTTTCAGAATTAGAAGGATTGAATTATCCTGGATTTGGAAACCCTCAAATTCAATTATCCACCAAAGTTTCAACTTCTGATGGTCTTCAACACGATTCTGCGGTAAAGTATTTAATTGACAAAGAATTATCACTACCAGAAAAGTACAATGGGTTAGGTTATCAAAACTTAATATCAATCATATTCAAATTAATAAGGTTTAGGGACGAATGGATGAAGGTTGGGAAAAATAGTATAACAGAAGAAGATATTATTGAGCCATTACATTTAGTTCTAATCGAAGAGCCTGAAGCGCATTTACACGCTCAAGTTCAGCAAGTCTTTATAAAGAAAGCTTATGATGTATTGCGATATTCCGAAAACCTCAAAGACAAAAAAGATTTTACTACTCAATTAGTAATAAGTACGCATTCAAGTTACATTGCACACCAAAAATTTGAAAGTTTACGATATTTCAAAAGGAATAATACTTTAGCTCTACCTACATCAGAAGTTATTAGTCTCAAAGCTGTTTTTGGCGAAAAAGAGAAAGAAACAGAAAAGTTCGTAATTCGATATCTGAACACAACACATAATGACATATTTTTTGCAGATGCTGTTATTCTAGTTGAAGGACCTGCTGAAAGGATATTATTGCCTCATTTTATAAAGAATGAGAATTGTTTATTAGACAATTGCTACGTAACAATTTTAGAAATTGGAGGAAGTCACGCACACAGATTGAGACCTCTTATAGAAACATTAGGATTGGTTTGCTTAGTGGTTACTGATCTTGATTCTATTAATCCAAATGATAATGGCAAGAAATGCCAGCCAGAATTAAAAAAAGACTATAAAACCAATAATGATACACTGAAGAGTTGGCATCCCAAAATAGAACTCTTGGACGAATTATTAAACTTGAACTTTGATGATAAAGTAAAAAAAGATTTGCCAATTAGGGTTGCATATCAAAAAGCAATAGAAATAGAAAATGGCAGTGGAAAAACCACAATTTATCCTTACACATTTGAAGACGCGTTGGTTATTGAAAATAAGGAAAGCTTTAAAATTATAGCTAGTTCTACTGGGCTTCTTAAGAAAATGGTTGAGGCTTCAAAAAAAGAAGATATAGAAGAATTAGCAAAAGAAGCATATAGTATTATTAATGATAAACAAGCTAAAAAAGCCGAATTTGCTTTGGATGTTCTATATTTTGAAGATCCAAAAAAAATAAAAACACCAACATACATTAAGGAAGGTCTAGACTGGATTGAAGAGCAATTAAAGGGTAGCAAACAAGGATTAATTATTAATACCAATGGCTGATTATTCTAATAACATAGACGAACCTGTTGATGATTTAATTTTTGAAAGCATCAAACCAACCACACCAAAAAGTTTTTTTCTTTTTGCTGGTGCGGGTTCTGGAAAAACTAGAACGCTTGTTAATGTACTGGAACGATTTAAAATAGAGTTTGGAAAGAATTATAAACTCAAAAACAAAAGAATTGCCATCATCACTTATACAAATGCAGCTGCTGATGAAATTTCTCATAGATTAGAATATAGTTCAATTTTCAACATCAGTACAATTCATAGTTTTTGCTGGGAATTAATTAAAAACTTCACATCTGATATAAAAGATTGGATAGAACATAATTTGAATATTGAAATATCGGAGCTAGAAGAACAACAATCAAAAAGTAGAGACCTCAATAACAAAACTTCAATTAGTAGAGCTCATAAAATAGAGTCCAAAAAAAAGAGACTGCAAGGACTTGAAAACATTCAGAAATTTATCTACAACCCAAATGGAGATAATATTACTAAAGATTCTCTGAACCATAGCGAGGTAATTTCAATTGCTGCTGATTTTATTAAATCAAAGGATTTGTTCAAGCAAATTCTAATGAATAGATTCCCTGTTATACTTATTGACGAAAGCCAAGACACTAAAAAAGAGTTGATAGAGGCTCTTTTTGAACTTGAAAGCCATAATGATGGAAAGTTCACTTTGGGTTTGTTTGGCGATACAATGCAAAGAATCTATGCAGATGGCAAAGAAAACTTAGGAATGGGTTTGCCTGATACTTGGGTCAAACCAGCCAAAAAAATGAATCACCGTTCAAAATCAAGAATAATTGATTTAATAAACAAGATAAGAAAAGATATAGATGGTCAGGAACAATTTCCGCGACTTGAAAATACGGGAGGAATTGTTAGATTTTTTGCCGTTTCTCGTTCACAAGATAAATTTGAAATAGAGGAACAGATTCGTCAGATAATGAAAGAAGAAACCTTTGATGAAAAATGGGTTGGTGATTTATCTGATGTAATGACATTAACTCTTGAGCATCATATGGCTGCACGAAGAATGGGGTTTTCTACATTTTTTGACCCGCTTTATGCAGTTGATAAACTTAAAACTGGATTACTGGATGGTTCATCATCATCTATTAATTTATTTACAAAAATCGTTTTACCTTTATATAACGCTCATTTAAAAAGTAACAAATTCGAGATTGCTAATATTGTTAAGCAACATTCTCATTTAGTTAACAAGCAAGCATTACAAAACGAAGACAATAAATTAGATATTTTACACTCGACAAATGAGAAAGTTAATGTGTTTCTATCCTTATGGAGTGAGGATAATCATCCATCATTGGTAGAGATTCTGAAAAAAATACAAGAAACTAATTTATTTAAAGTTACATCCACACTTAAATTAGTATCTCAGAGGGTAGGTATTGATTCTGACGAAAATTTTGAAGATGATGAAACAATGGAAGATGATGAAGTCTTGGTTGCTTGGGATGAAGCAATGAAAGCCAACTTCTCTGAGATTATTAAATATAATGAATACATCAATGAAAAATCAAAATTTGGAACACATCAAGGAGTCAAAGGATTAGAGTTCGACCGTGTAATGGTAGTCATAGATGATGAAGAATCAAGAGGTTTTATGTTTAGCTATGACAAATTGTTTGGTATAAAACCACTTACATCTACAGACCAAAAGAATGTTGACGAAGGAAAAGAAACTGGAATTGATAGAACACTAAGGTTGTTTTATGTCGCTTGTAGCCGAGCAAAAGAAAGTTTAGCAATTGTATGTTATTCAGATTTTCCAAAAGAATTGAAAAGTAATGTAGTTAACTATAATTGGTTTACTGAGGATGAAGTAAAAGTAATCGAATAATAAAAATGAATAGAGTCCAACCCACAGGTGTAAGCACATTTGCAATTACTCACGAATGTTTTTATTTCTTTTTGGTGTTCGTGAACTTCGTTTCGCACAAGCCAACGCTCAGACCAAAAATTGCAAAAGAGCTTTCACCTTTGCCACCCGAGAGAAAAATTATTTTTTAAAATCCCTTCCCTCTAAATTTTTTAAAACAGCCGACACACAAGCCAGACAGACAGAAAACAGAAACTAATAAAATGACAGCAAAAGCACAGAAATACAACGACTTAACAATGACGGTGGACAGAAGGCCAGCTTACAACATCAGCTATACGTAAGCAGGGGTTTCGTGCTTCGTAGGACAGGAAAGTGGTAAATTTAAAGTTCAGTTCTTCGTAGGTAGTTCAGTAGTTAAAATCCCTGCCTGCGTATAGCTGCAAAACGCTATTTACAACAGTAAACAGCTTGGTTTTTTTTCTAAAACCCTACTTCTCAATCAAGAAATAGATGAGATACAGCGGCTATAAATTAAAAAACTTCTATTTCTGTTCTAGCTTGTAGCAAGACACAAAATTGTGTATTTTTGTAAATATACATAAGTAATCAATATGCTCAAGCAAAATCTAAATCTCAAATTATCTCAAAAACTATCTCCTCAACAGATTCAACTGATGAAGTTGATCCAATTGCCTACGCAAGCTTTTGAACAGCGTATAAAAGAGGAAATGATCGAAAATCCTGCGCTTGAGGGTTCAGAAGAAGAATATGAAACGGCAGATGAATTCGATAACCAAGAGGATAACTATGATGACGATTACGACAACGAAAGAATCGAATCAGATGACATCAACGTAGATGAGTATCTGAGTGATGATGAAACGCCAGATTATAAATTACACTCGAGTAATTACAGTGCTGATGACGAGGACAAAGACATGCCTATCGCCTCTCAAATGAGCTTTCATCAAGATTTATTGCACCAACTCAACACTTTTATTCTATCAGACACCGAGAAAGAGATCGCTGAATTTTTGGTAGGAAGCATCGATGATACTGGGTATATCAGACGAAGTATTCCGGACTTAGTAGATGATATGGCTTTTACGCAAGGCATATACACCGATGAAAAAACCGTCGAAAACATACTATACACCGTACAAGAGCTAGACCCTGCAGGAGTTGCAGCTCGTGATTTGCAGGAATGTTTGCTTTTGCAACTCAAACGGAAAACGCCTTCTGACTCTATAGAACTGGCTTTGGACATTATTGAGAATCAGTTTGATGCTTTTACTAAAAAACATTACGACAAGCTACTTCATAAATATGCTATCCCACAAGATACGCTCAGAAAGGCGATTGACGAAATCGAGCGACTAAACCCGAAACCTGGAGGTTCATATGCTGGAAATAGCCGAATTACGGAGCACGTCGTGCCTGATTTCACCATCAGAATCGTAGATGGAGAATTGGAGTTGTCACTAAACGGAAGAAATGCGCCTTCGTTATACGTATCTAAAGACTATCAAGACATGTTGCGTACCTATAAGGATTCGAAAGAAAAATCGAATACGCAAAGAGATGCTGCACAATTCATCAAACAGAAACTAGATTCTGCTAAATGGTTTATAGATGCTATCAAGCAACGTCAAGAAACACTTTTTGTGACTATGAACGCTATTATGCACTACCAAGAAGAATACTTCCTAGAAGGTGACGAGACCAAACTTCGCCCGATGATTCTAAAAGACATCGCCGATATGGTTGGGCTTGACATCTCTACAGTTTCAAGAGTGGCAAATAGCAAGTTTGTGGAAACTCCTTATGGGACCAAATTGCTCAAAGAATTTTTCTCTGAATCGATGAAAAATGACCAAGGGGAGGATGTTTCTACTATCGAAATTAAAACTATACTTCAGCGCATCATCGAAGAAGAAGACAAACAAAAACCTTATCCTGACGATAAACTAGCCGAGATACTAAAAGAAAAAGGCTACCCTATCGCTAGGAGAACCATCGCTAAATATAGAGAGCAATTGGATATCCCAGTAGCTAGAATGCGCAAGAAAATATAAACAGCCATTACCGATAATCCAAACCTGTCTTGAAAAAAATTCTATCGCTGTTCTCCTACGTGTTCCATCCGTTATTCATACCGATAATGGCGACCTTGCTGTACTTTATATGTGGTACGACCTATACACTTTTTTCGACTATTTATTTGATAATTATCCAAATAGCTATCATTACAGTTGTCATACCCATACTGCTCTTCTTCTTGTTATATGTTCTCAGAAGAGTAGATTCGCTTATGGTTGCAGATATAAAGCAACGTAAGATTCCATTGATGTTTCAGATCACTTTATTTTTCTATCTCATCAAAAGAATCATCAGACCAGAGTATTTTAGTGAATTATACTTTTGTTTTCTAGCGAGTATTATAAGCACTTTTTTGGCATTCATACTTTTATTTTTCAAACAAAAAGCAAGTCTGCATATGCTAGGAATCACTAGCCTAACTACATTTGCAATACTACTTAGCTTTCATACTCAGTATAATTTTATTTATCTTATCGTATTTTTGATATTCTGTTGTGGCGCTGTGGCGAGTTCTAGACTAGTGATGAAGGCACATGATGCTAAAGAGCTTATATTGGGCACACTCATCGGAGTTCTACCTCAGTTTATCTTGTCATTTGTCTGGGTATAAACTTCCGTTGTATCAACTTATTTTCTAAAAAAAATCTCATGTTAGAAATTCTCTACCAAGATGACCATATTGTTGCTGTCAACAAACCTCACGGACTGTTGGTGCATCGCTCTTCGATCGCTCGAGATGCAGATGTTTTTGCGCTACAAATCCTCAAAAAACAGCTTGACAAAATGGTCTATCCCTCGCACAGATTAGATCGAAAAACCTCTGGAGTGCTCGTATTTGCACTAGATAAACCGACGGATAGTTTGATGCAACAAAAGTTTCAGAATAAAGAGGTTGACAAGCGCTACTTGGCTTTGCTTCGCGGATTCTCTCCACAAGAAATGTCAATTGATTATGCTTTAAAAAAAGATGATTTTAGCACTCAAGAAGCCATAACTCACTTCAAGACTTTAGAGCACTTCGAGTTAAACATGCCGTTTGGCAAACATAAAACCTCAAGATATTCACTGATTGAAGCACGTCCAGAAACGGGAAGAATGCACCAATTGCGAAAGCATTTTGCACATATCTTTCACCCGATAATTGGGGACAGACCTTATGGATGCAATAAACAAAATAAGTTTTGGCTAGAACAATTTCAGATGAATACAATGCTTTTGCATGCTTCAGAACTCAAGTTTATACATCCTTATACCAATAGTCCATTACATATCAAAGCAGCCTTATCAGACGAGTTCGAAAGGGTTTTGAAGCTGTTGAAAGATCCAACAGCGGTTAAATAATTTTACTTTGGCTACTAGAATCTTCAAAAGCAGTATCTTTGTATTTCGAAAACCTTAAAAATGAGAACATTTTTTCTTTTTATCTTTATACTACTCACTGTTTCCTGCACAGATAGCGATGCTATACGCAAAGAAAACGCAAAGAAAGCAGCTCAAAAAGAACAAGAAATCTTCAGTAAACTCTCTGAAAAATGGGTTTTTAAGCCCGCCGAATTTACAGAAGAAACCTACGCAATCGTACAACAATGGTCTGAGTGGAATATTTTCTATAACGAGTTACTTCAGAAACCACAAACTGATGTTGCCGCTTTTCAAAGAAAGTCAAAATCATTAATAGATTTGTCAATGGCGCTACACAGCACCATTCCTGAAGTGTTTAATGTAGTTCAACTTCAGAGTCGCTTTGTTGTGTTAGAGACCAAACTCAAGATGCTGAAGACATATATTTCTCTAGATGACATTCCATTAGAGAAAACCCTAGAACTTATCACTACAATCAATTCGGAGTTAGCATCTATTGTCAACAGAATGGCCACAATCTTGGCTAAGAATAAAATCCAAAGAGAGGAAGGAGAAATCGAGTTACTCAACTCCATAACACACCCTCAACAACAGGCCATAGATGAAGCTGACATTGAGTTTTAGTTACAAAATAAGCCATTGAGCATAGTTTTATAACATACAAAGCAAAAAAAAACGAAAATTACGGACACTATATTTATCTGCGCTATTTTTTGTAACTTAGTGATTCAACTACTTATAAGTAAATCTGAAAATTATGGCACAACTCATCAAAATATATCCAGAAAACCCCAACGAAAAAGAAATTGCCAAAGTGGTAAAAGTGCTTAGAGACGGAGGGCTTGTTATTTATCCTACAGATACAGTATATGGTCTTGGCTGCGATATTACTAACACTAAGGCTTTAGAGAAAATTGCTAGAATTAAAGGAATCAAATTAGAAAAAGCAAACTTCTCTTTTGTGTGTTGTGATTTAAAAAATATCTCTGACTACGTAAGACAGATCGATACGCCAACATTCAAGATACTCAAAAGAGCTTTACCTGGTCCTTATACGTTTATCTTACCGGGCAACAACAATCTTCCAAAGGAGTTTAAGAAGAAAACCACTGTCGGAATAAGAGTTCCGGACAACAACATCGCTATCGAACTTGTACGTCAATTAGGCAATCCTATCGTCTCGACTTCGATTTATGATGAAGATGAGGTTTTAGAATACACCACTGACCCTGAACTTATTTTCGAAAAGTGGCAGAACATAGTCGATATAGTGATTGATGGCGGATACGGAAGCAACGAGGCATCTACCGTAATAGACTTATCACAAGGAGACCCAATTGTCATAAGAGAAGGGAAAGGAAGTATCGCTGACTTGTAAGCGGGCTTTCAGGGGTAGTGTAGCCTATGTTTCTATTTCGTGTTCTTGGTTTTGCTCAACTCCTTCTTTTTTCAAGATGATTAATAAATTCTGATGGCGTTAGCTCAGTTATCGCCTTGAATACCGATGAGAATTTGCTGTGCGAAGAGAAACCAAACTCTTCTGCTAGATAACTTATCTTATAGCTCCTATATTTCTTATCCGTGCTTAATTTCAAAATCGCATATTTTATTCGCAACTCATTGATATACAAATTAAAATCCTTTCCATATATGTTATTTAAGATATGCGAAAGATAAATCGTATTGGTATTGATGTTTCCGGCAAGCGTTGCCAAGGAAATATTTCGATCAATAAAGCCGTTGCTTTTCTCAAACTCCCTTAAGCCTTCAAGAATTTCTTTTTCTTTCTTGTCAGAAATACTAACTGTCTTCTTTGACGGTTCGTGGTCATTTTCCTCTGCTTTGGGAGGCGATACCTTAGCGGTTGCGTTAGCAGATGTTTTTATATTGGAATTCGCTTTACCTGCTTGATTTCCGTTTTCCCTGAGTTCTTTGATAATTTTATTAAATCGCTCTGTAGTTTGCTTCTTCTTTCTATAGTAGTAAAACAAGAATCCAGATCCTAAACACACAAATACTATTAAACTAGTAATGAGAATAAATTCCATATCCGAATGCTTTTTGACATCTGTATCCAAATGGGCAATCATCTTGTCAATAGCCGCTTTCTGAAGGTTATTAAAGGCATAGGTAGTGCTGATAAGTTTTTCTTGATAGGCAGAATAGTTCTTATAGTCCTCTATCGTTTTATAGTATTCAGATAAGCTTGTATAAGTTTCTATCTTAAGGTTCACAGCATCGGATGCCATGGCAATACTTTCTGATTTATCGAGATAGTCTTTGGCTTTTGCATAGTCTTTTATAGCTAGGTATGCTGCGCCTAACTCTCCGTATATAAATCCTAAGAGCAACTCTCTATCTGCAATTTCCTCATTTAATAATGAAATTGCTTTATTGTAATTTTCTATCGAAAGCTCATGTTTTCCGCTAAAGAGATAGGCTCTACCATACAAATAATAATTAGTACCAATCAAATACTTTTTTTGAGCACCATCAGGCATATTAACCAGGTGATTTTGTGCTAGATCCGTCCATTTAAGAGCTTCTTTAAAGTCCTTATCAGCAATACTCGCATAGCTCCATTCTTGAGAAACAAGCCCTAAGAAAACGTTCTTCCTAGTTTCATCCTTAATCTTCTTGCTTACCTCAACCCCTTCTTTTAGATAAGCTTTTGACTTTTCAAACAAAGACATATTTCGGAATTGTGTAGATAAAAAACCAAGAATACGCGCGTGCCAATCTGTTTCATTGGCTTTAGCCGCGATTTCTTTGGCTTTAAGTGCGATTATAATTGCTTCTACTGGATTTCCTACTTGAGAATTCAAAGAAGCAGACAGCATCAGTGCTTTGACACCTTGAAGTGCTGTAGTTTTATTCGCATAAAGCGAATCAGCAATTATGAAGGCTCTACCTACATCACGCCCTGCAACAGTTGTAGCTGTATCAAAATAGATGCTATCAAATTTCCTGTTTAATTCTTGAGGTGTTTGAGCAAAGGAAAAGGTTATAAAAAAGAATAGTAAGGGTGTTATTGCTTTTTTTATCATTCTTAAATTCTAAAGTATACTAACAAATATAATACAAATGAACTTCATTTAAAACACTAATTAGTCCTTTTTTACAATAAAAATCACAATAATTTTTGAAACAATACATATCTTACAAACTAATACTTTGATTGTCAACCCATGTCTAACATCACCTCTTATTTAATCAAAAACATTAAACTTTAGAAATGAATGGTTTTGGTAGATGTTTTTTTTAACTTTGTTAATCAGATTACTTAATCCTCAAAAACTAACTTATGCAATTCGTTCCTAAGAAAAAATATATTATCACCTCTCTTTTAGTTGGCTTCTTTTTTATAGGGGTCAGCTTTAAGAATGATTTTTTTGAAATTGCCAAACAAATAGAAATCTTCACAACTACCTTCAAGACCATCAATACTAACTACGTCGATCAGACCAATCCTGGAGATTTGATGGATAAAGCACTGAAAAACATGCTTCAAGAGTTAGATCCTTATACCGTTTATTTCAACGAGGCTGATGTAGTAAAATTCAAAATAAACAGTGCAGGAGAATATACTGGAATTGGCGCATCCATCAGCAGAAAAGACGGTAAAATAACCATCAAAGAAATCTTTAAGGATTATGCTGCTGACAAAGCAGGACTCAAAGCAGGTGACGAAATCACACACATTGGCGATATCAATCTTGAGAACTATAAAGAAGACACCTCCGAGTTATTAACAGGCGCTAAGAATACTGTAATTCCAATCAAATACAACAGACAAGGCAAGTTACACACTACTGAAATCATCCTCGATGCCATAGAGCTTAAGGCTGTTCCTTTTTTTGCTAAAATCAATGAAAACACTGGGTATATTGTTCTCTCTCAGTTTAATGCAAAGGCAAGCCGCGAGACTCAATTTGCGCTAGAGGAGCTTAAATCAAAAGGTGCAACTCAAATTATTTTAGACCTAAGAGGAAATCCTGGAGGGCTTTTGGGAGAAGCAGTAAATATTTGTAATTTATTTGTTCCGAAAGGCGAAGTGATTACTACAACTAAATCTAGAATCGACAAACACAACAATACCTATGTCACCATGCGTGAGCCAGTAGATACTGAAATCCCCTTAACTATTCTCATTGACGGAAAAAGTGCATCGGCCTCTGAAATTGTAGCTGGAGCCTTACAAGATTTAGACCGTGCCGTAGTTATCGGAAGTAGAAGTTTCGGAAAAGGATTAGTACAAAGACCTATTGATTTACCATACGGAACACAGGTAAAAGTCACTATATCGAGGTATTACACTCCTTCTGGCAGATGTATTCAAGCCTTAGACTATTCACACAGAGACAACGAAGGAAAAGCCATCCGTACAGACGCTAAAGACTATAATGCCTTCAAAACTAGAAAAGGAAGAACGGTATATGACGGTGGCGGAATTTCACCCGACATAGAACTTGAGGAGTCAAAACTAAGCCCTATTACGCAAGCAATAATTGCTCAGGATGAGTTATTTAATTTTGCTACAGATTATTTTTATAAAAACCCGAATACTGGAGATAAAATCCCGAATATCAATGATTCAGATTTTAAGGATTTTAAGGATTGGCTGAAAAAAGAAAACTTCTCTTACGGTACTGAAACGCAAAAAGCTTTAGAGAAAACCCTTGAAGCCGCTCAGAAAGAAAAAATAGACAAAGATATCATCCTACAATACGAAGCGCTTTTGCAGGCATTAAAAAAGAGCAATGAATCTGAATTAAACAAAAATAAAGAGGAAATAAAGCGCCTACTGACTGATGAGCTCATCCTAAGATACCAATATAGAGAGGGGCTTTATAATTACTACCTCAAAAGCAACACAGAAATACAAAAAGCAGTTCAGATTCTCAATGATAAAGCACAATATAATCGTATACTCAAAAAATAAATGAATAAAACTCTCTACATACTATTTCTGCTACTGATGCCCTTTAGAATAGTGGCACAGGAAGAAATTGTACATTCAGTTTACTTTGATTTTGACAAATACGAGCTTAAAGAAGACCAAACTAAATCAATGCTGAAATTTATGACGGCACTTGATACTACAATAGTAGAATCGATATCTATCTATGGTTACACCGATGATAGAGGTAAAGATGACTACAACTATAAGTTATCAACCCGAAGAGCAAATACGATTAGGGAAGTACTCATCGCGCAAGGCATCAAACAAAAAATTATTGTTACTATTGAGGGCAAAGGTAAAATCAGAATTGATGATGATATTATTGAAAATTTACCCGAAGTACGTTCTAAAAACAGAAGAGTAGATGTGGTTGCCAACCTCAAGGAAATAGTTGTTGAAGAACCGATTGCCATTCCAGGGTTATACGAAACCTTTTCAAAGAACAATATTGTAGGAGATAGAATCCACCTCAAGAACCTGCTCTTTGAGCGCGGAAGCAGTAAGCTTACAGGAGCGTCTAAATCAGAACTCGCGAAATTAGCAAAGCTTCTGCATCGATACAAAAACTATAATTTTGAAATTCAGGGGCACGTCTGCTGTACACCGCCCTACCACACCGAAGCAATTGATAGAGACACTCGCAAAAGAGAGTTGTCTAAAAACAGAGCTGAGGCTGTCTATAAATATTTATTATTAAAGAAGATTCCAAAAAACCGAATGACCTTTAAAGGCTACGGTACATCAAAACCTTTAGGGAAAGACCCTAGACTTGACCGAAGAGTGGAATTTTTAATTACTAAAAAATAACCCCCTAACTGAAGATACTGTGTACGACATCTTCAATCTTAGACACAAATTTAACTTCAATCCTCGTGTTTTTTAGAGCTATTTTATTGTATTTAGATATGAATATAGTTGAGAATCCTAGCTTTTCAGCCTCTTGAATCCTTTGTTCTACGCGGCTTACAGGACGTATTTCACCAGAAAGCCCCACTTCTCCCGCGAAACAAAAATCTTTCTTAATTGAGACATCTTCATTTGAGGATAAAATGGCAGCCACAACAGCTAAGTCAATTGCCGTATCATCTACAGAAATTCCACCCGTTACATTTAAGAAAACATCTTTTTGCGCTAACCTAAAGCCCACTCTTTTTTCTAAGATAGCCAGAATCATATTCAGTCGCTTTGCATTATATCCCGTCGCACTACGCTGTGGCGTTCCGTAAACAGCTGAGCTAACTAGCGCTTGAATTTCTATCATTAGTGGACGCATGCCTTCGACTGTTGCCGCTATTGCTGTTCCGCTAAGATCTTCTTCTTTGTGTGATATCAATATTTCAGAAGGGTTACTCACTTGACGTAAACCCGTGTTTTGCATTTCATAAATACCGAGTTCGGCCGTAGATCCGAAACGATTTTTGAGTGAGCGCAAGATTCTATATACATGATTTCTATCGCCTTCAAACTGAAGAACGGTATCCACCATATGTTCTAAAATTTTTGGTCCAGCTATAGTGCCGTCTTTGGTAATATGTCCGATAAGAATGACTGGGACATTTGATTGTTTGGCGAATTTGATTAGTTCTGCTGTACATTCTCTAATCTGAGAAATACTACCCGCACTCGCCTCGATGTAATCTGAGTGAAGAGTCTGAATTGAGTCGATAATCACAACCTCAGGCGCAGTATCTTGTATATGTTTGAATATGTTCTGCGTACGTGTTTCTGTCAATATATAACAGTCTTGATTTATGTTTTGAATACGCTCAGCACGCATTTTAATTTGCTTTTGGCTTTCTTCTCCCGAGACATACAAGGTTTTGTACGGTAGTTTTAGTGCAATTTGCAAAAGCAGCGTACTCTTCCCTATTCCTGGCTCACCACCGAGTAAGGTCAAAGAACCTGC
Organism: uncultured Flavobacterium sp.; assembly: GCA_964598455.1. GTDB lineage: Bacteria > Bacteroidota > Bacteroidia > Flavobacteriales > Flavobacteriaceae > Flavobacterium. The sequence continues at coordinate 5,884 of CAZRCB010000027.1, read as the reverse complement.
AACTAATCCGCCGCCCAACACCCTGTTGAGCTCCGTGTCAGTTGTATCTAATCGAACTTCTTGCGTCGCATCAATCTCATTAATACGAAGTGGTTTAGGAGCAATTTTATCACCTGTCTTTGCAAGGGTCCAAGTTTGTTTCTCTTCTTTCTGAACTACTTCTTCTACTATCGTATTCCATTCTTTGCAAGAGTTACACTGCCCTTGCCATCGCGCATATTGTGTACCGCAATTCTGACAAAAAAACGCTGTTTTTACTTTAGCCATCGCCTCTGTTTATAAAAATATAATACTACAAATATAGTTGTTTAGCCCTACGAATTGAAACAAAAACAAAAGAGGAGTTATATCTATGCGATATAACTCCTCTTTTAATCTAAATTCGGTTGTCTTATCTATTTCTAAGCACGCCTATAGAATCGTTGATGTATTTGGCTACATCTTCAGTAGGATTTAGCTTTAAAGCTTGATTGAAATATTCAATGGCCTTAGCCTTGTCGGACTTTGAGTATTGAGATCCTAAGAAAGTGTATCCTGCCAAAAGCTCTCTTTGTGTTCTATCTTTTGATAGTTCGTCTTCACCTTTTTTGGTTACAACTTCGATATAGTTCTCATAGCTTTCGACTGCTTTTTGAAGTGCCTCATCACTTCCGTTTACACGGTTGATTTTTGCTTTGTTAAGGTGAGCATCTTGTGTTGTAGGTGCAAATTCGATAACATGAGCATAGGCTTGATCACCTTTTTCAAGTAGCGCTGCAAACTCCTGTAGCTCTTCTGGAGTAAATTCCTCTTTGCGCTCTGCCTTTTCATTTTGTAATGAAGATACATGAAATAACAAGGCATTACCCAAGTATAAATTATCTAAAGCAAAAGTTGGAGATTCCGGATTGCTAGTCGCAATCATAAATACTTTTGCAGCTGCTTCATATAATCTTTCTTTGTACAATTCTTCTCCGAGCTTACTAAATTCTTTTGCAGACTCTGGATCTTGAGCTACTGCGGTTTCAAGGTGCGTCAAAGCCTCTTCAAACTTAGCCATATCGGTTACTTCTCCGTCTGTCTTAGCTAGTGCCAATTTTGCTTTTGCCAACACTAGATAATCTTTACCAATAAATTTTTTACCTTTTTCGAAGAAGTTCTCTAATGCTTCGATACTTTGCTGAAGGTTTCCATTTTCAAAGGCGGCATATCCTAAATATCTGTAAATTCTTGGATTCACATTGTCTTCAGACTTCATTTTTTGGGCTTCAGTCTCAAGGTTAGCAAAATCTTTTGTAAGAATCAAGAAATCACAATAACGCATTCTTGAGTTTAGAGAAGTATCTGTTAGCGCCATATATTTTCTGTAGTTCTCTAGCGCAGTTTTATTGTATTCTTTGTATTTCTTAATATCCTCTGTACCCCAATAGTAATAAGTTTCAGCAAGTTCTCTGTAGGCAGGTCCATAATTCGGAGCGGCTGCAATTATCTGTTTGAAAGCGGCTGCAGCTTCAGGAAACGCCTTTGCGTTCTTAGTAATTACTGCCATCTGTAGCTTAGCTCTTTTTAGATCCTTATCGAGCATCTCTGCATCTCTGTAGGCTCTGTAGGCTTCGTTAGTATTAGCATCCGCAAGGTACGCATCACCAAGATACAAGAGTGCTACGGCAGATTTAGCATCTGCATTTTTGGCTTTCATAAGATATTCGATTGCCTTTTTAGGGTTCGAATTATCAGAATTCAAATAAGCTCTACCAATTTGGATCAGCTCTTCTGTATCTCTTTTTCTGATTTTTTCTGTTGCCGTATTAAACTTAGTATTCGCTGCTTGAATATTATTATTGTTCAAGTCAATATGTCCTAAACCGATAAGATTTAAGTGGGCATTATCTTTGGATTTAAGTCCTTGATTCAGATAGATTTTAGCAGAATCTTCTTCTTTCTGTAGTAGGTATATATCTGCTAAGTAAAAAAAGTTCTCTCCTCTATCTGGATTAGAATTGACTAGTGTTTGAAGGATATTTTTAGCTTTCTGATACTGTTCAGCAGCAATTGCCTTCTTAGCATCATTCAGGTCTTGGGCTTGTATAGTAAGTCCCGCTAAAAGTAGGCTTGAAAGAATAATACGTTTCATTTTTGTATAATATTAGTTAGCGTCTTTTGTTACATTTACTTTGAGTTGCTCAACCTTCACGGGCGCAAGCCCAGAGGTAAGCACAATCTTTTGTCCTATATCAGATGCTATGAAAGAAGCAAATCCCATGCCTAAACCGGTTGAACCTTGATAATTTAACAAATAGATATCTCTAGTCAAAGGGTATAACTTCTTACCAATATTGGCTTGAGTAGGCAAATAATACTTCTGATTTTCATCTCCATTTTTAACATCTTTTAGACTTAGGAGTATAATTTTGGAGGTTTCATTCAACAGGCTTTTTGGGGTTTGTGTAAGCCAATTCATCCCAACAACACCAATATAATCTTGGTTGTTTGCTATAAATTTGATAAGTTCAGAAGATGATTCTTTAGAGAAAATATTTTTGTTTGCTCCTCTTTCTACACCTGCTTTCTCGTGCAAAATTCTGTATGCACTTGAATTCGGATTATCAAACACCAATCCTTTGATGCTACTTGGTTCGCCTTTAATATAAGCCAAGACATCATCTAGATCTATAGTTGCCTTTGAATGATTTTGATTGGCAATAAAGGCAACTGCATCGATAGCAAATCGATTGATTTTTGGCACAATATTCTTTTGTTTGAAAATCGCTTCTTCGTCTGCTGTAAGGGTTCTGCTCAGTACAGCAAGTTTTGTTGTATCCTTGCCACTTAAGAAAGCATTTACGATCTCAGATTCAGGGCCAGAAGTAATATTAACTTTTGCTTTTGTATAAGTATTCTCAAACACATTGACCTGATCCTCTACTATCGGGAAGAAGGATTCATCTACAAACACAGATGTTTCTCCGCTAAGCATCGTCTCTTTTGGAGTGTCATCTTGGGTGACTTTATCTTTTTTACAAGAGTTAAGACTCGTAAGTAGAAACAAAGAAAATACTGCTAATAAAATTGTTTTTCGTGTCATATTCATCTGTTTTTGATAATTCTTTTAAAGCGCAACAAGGCATATATGATAAGAATTATACCGAAGGCTACTCTATAACTCTTATCCATACTGATTGGGAAGTCATCCCAGAAAATAATTGCTAAACCTACTACTAGATATAGCATAAAGAAGCATATTCCGAAAACAAACAGAAATCGCTTTTGGAGCGATTTCTGTTTGTTTATTTTGTCTGAATTAGTATTCAAAACTTCTATAAATTATCTAGTAGTAACGTTAAGGACAATCGGGAAAGTATAGTTAACTCTTACTTTACGTCCGTTCTGTACTCCTGGACTCCATTTCTTAGAGCTTCTGATTACGCGTTCAGCTTCTTTACCTGTTCCGTATCCTAGATCACGTACTGCTTTGATGTTTGATAAACTTCCGTCAGGCTCAACCACGAAAGTAACAATGATTTGACCTTTTAGATCTCTATCAATATTTGGTGTGTTGAATTTGTTCATGATATATTTTCTGAACTCGTTAATTCCACCAGGATATTCTGGCATCACCTCTACGGCAGTATAAATTTTGGTTACATCTTCTACTACTTCAGCATCAACGTTCTTGTCAGAAATCAATCCTTCAATCACAACTTCACCAGCCTCAAGGTCAGCCTCAATATTTTTACTTCCTGCAATCTTATCCTTAAGCTCGTCAACACTTGTAATCTCTTGCTGAACAGTTTCTTTCTCGACAATTACAGGAGGCACGTGTTTTACGACCTCTTGTACTGTTTTGGTTTCTTTTTGGATTATAGGTTTTTCTATAATCTCCTCAGGTTGTTTAATTGGCTCCAATATATCCATCATTATGATCTTAGTATCTATTGGTGCTTGTTCTTCTACAACCTCTTCTTTGGCCAACATCTTTGAAATAACTGGTGCACTTATGGCTAGTGAGAAAACAAAAGCACCGATAAAGAGGGCAAGAAGCGTAACTTTTCCGTTTTCCTTACGTAGAGTATAAGCTCCGTACTCTTGGTTTCTTCCTTCAAAAACTGTATTGACCCAAGTGTCTTTAAATAAGTTCATAATTTTTTTTTATTAGATTAAAGAAACAGATTTTCTGTACTCGCGCTTAGTACGCTCCTTTCTCGATTAACATCTGTACGTCTGCATCTGTCATATCTACTACGGCATATCTTTTTTCTTGTGTGATAGCCATCTCATCTAGTATATCTACAAAATTTTTGTAGTTTGCCTTTTCGCTTGGTTTAATAATAATTACTAAACCTTCATCTTCTTTCTTGCGTCTAGGGTCTGTTTGTACTGACTTTGATTTATCTAGAATTACTTGTCTAATGCCATTTTTACCGTAAGACGTAATTGTAGGCTCTCCTCCAGGTTGTGGATTTTCAAGGCTTCCGATATAGTGTGCTACCTTGTCATTCTCTCCCAATACAATTGTCAGCGTTCTCCAAGCTGGGGTTTCTGCTGGTGGATTCTCATCATCAACTACCTCATCCTTATCAGGCATAGCCAAATCCATAGATTGTGGCTTAGACAAAGTGGTAGTCAACATAAAGAATGTAATCAACAAGAATGCCAAATCCACCATCGCAGTTAAATCTACGGCTGGGGTTGGTTTTTTACTTCTCCCTTTTTTACCATCTCCTTTTGGAGCTGTATTTAATTCTGCCATGTTTTATGGTCTATATTTTTATAAAATTAAAAATCTTCTCCTCTGAGTCCCGTAACCAAATAGAAGTTGTTTTTACCCCTTTTTTGTAGGATATCAATAACTTTTTTGATCGTAGGAAAATCCTCTTCAGCATCACCTTTGATAGCAATATCTATATCTCTTCTATCTTTCTTAGGAACGTCGTTTTTTATTAAAAGCTCTGCATTTGCTTCACGCGCAGACTGAATCCAATCAGAAAGTTGGTTATCAATAGAGTCTAAGGTTATTCCTTTTTGCACCCCTGGTTCCATACGTTTAGATCCCTCAAGAGCAATAAAGCCTTTAAGTTCTCTTATATCTACTCCGAACGACTCTATTAAGGAGAAACGTTTTGCTTCTTCCTCAGTAAAAGTCAGCCCGTATCTCTCGCCCATTTTCTCAAGCATCAAAGCACGAGTGTCTTGTCCGACAGCGCCAAAATAGGCTCTTTGACCCGCAACCGTAATGGTTGCTAAGTTGGTGTCCGGCAATTTTATCTGGACAGTAGAGGCCGGAGTATTTACTTCGACAGGTTCAGGCAAACGAGCTGTAGACGTCATAATGAAGAACGTAAGCAACAGGAAAGCAATATCAGTCATTGCCGCCATGTCGATTCTGGTGCTCTTCTTTGTCATTTTCACTTTAGCCATTCTCTCTTTGTTTTTTTATAATTAAAATTTTCTTCTGCAAAACAGATATGAATTCCAGAAGAAAACCTCGTTTTTAGTTATTATTCTTACCTCTTGCTCTTCTGTACGCTTGTGTAATAGCAGAACCCGCTTCATCGATAAAATACGTAAGTGTATCAATCTTAGCAGTAAAGTAGTTGTAAGTAATTGTTGCAATAGTCGAAGTTGTAATACCCGTTGCAGTGTTGATTAGCGCCTCAGAAATACCATTTGCTAGTGCAGCTTGGTCAGGAGCTCCGGCAGATGCTAATCCAGAGAATGCTTTAATCATCCCCGATACAGTACCGATAAGTCCGACAAGCGTACCAATTGATACTAGTGTAGCTAGAATAGTCATGTTTTTCTCAAGCATAGGCATCTCAAGTGAAGTAGCTTGCTCAATTTCTTTTTGGATTGCCTCCTCAGCTTTTTCGCTATCAAAGCCCTCACGTTTCACTTCTTGGTATTT
>CAZRCB010000026.1:0-21813 GCA_964598455.1 uncultured Flavobacterium sp. | reverse complement strand
GTGATCGCAGAAGGATTCGAACCTTCGACCGCCTGCTTAGAAGGCAGGTGCTCTATCCAGCTGAGCTATGCGACCTATCCCATAAATCATAAAGATTTATTGTCGGGGTGGCAGGATTCGAACCTGCGACCTCCTGGTCCCAAACCAGGCGCGATGACCGGACTACGCTACACCCCGAATTGCGGAGAGACAGGGATTCGAACCCTGGCGACCGTTACCAGCCGACAGATTAGCAATCTGCTCCGTTACCACTCCGGCACCTCTCCATCCAAAAAGATTCTAAGAACTAAATCAGATAAATCTGATTCTTTTTTGAGGTTGCAAATATAGGATGACATTCTGTTATTTGCAAATATATTCCTCTTTTTTAGCCTAAACTTTTTTAATATTTCTAAAGGGCTTAATTACCAATACATTAAAAATGCTTGACCAATCAAAAAAATAGCTAATTTAGTGCCTTAATTTAAACTATGCTGACCCAATTCCAGATTACACTATCTAATAAATACGATTTACTGCCCAATAAAAAGCTTTTGCTAGCCATTAGCGGAGGCATTGATAGTATGGTGCTGCTGGATTTGGCAGTGAAATCTAAACTGAATTTTGCTGTAGCTCATTGCAATTTTCAACTAAGAGGTGAAGAGAGTGATAAAGACCAAGAGTTTGTCACGGCATATTGCAAGAAACACCAAATTCAACTCCATCTCAAATCATTTGATACCAATCAATATGCTTCTGACAACAAAACCTCAATTCAGATTGCTGCAAGAGAACTCAGATACAAATGGTTTTTTGAACTCAAAGATACTATAGGTTATGATTATATAGTCACCGCGCATCACCTGGATGATAACCTAGAAACTTTTATGATCAACCTACTCAGAGGAACAGGTATTGAAGGCTTGGTAGGTATTCAAGAAAATAAAGGAGTAATTCGTCCATTGCTGAATTTTTCAAAAGTTGAAATCGAAAAATATGCGTCAGATGCACATATCAAATGGAGAGAAGATACTTCAAACGCCTCTGATAATTACCTGAGAAACAAACTCAGACACCACGCCATTCCGTTATTGAAAGAACTCAATCCTGAGTTTTTGACTGCTTTCCAGAAAACTACGGGCTATCTCAAAGAAGTGCTAGATTTCTCTCAGGAAGCCATCGAAATTATTTTGAATGAAATTCTTGAAGAAAAAAAAGAATCCGTTATAATGGATATTGAGAAGCTGAGAACCTATCGCAACTATAAATTCATAATATATAATTGGCTTTCTGATTATGGTTTTTCGGCTTGGCAAGATATCTATGATTTGATTGATGCGCAAAGTGGAAAATGCATTCTATCTGAAAAATACACACTGCTTAAAAACCGAAATGAACTAATATTATCTAAGACCAAAACTATAGATGTAGATGTCGTTTACCCTATAGAAGACGGGAATACAACTATAGATTTCCCTATTAGTTTGACTTTCACAGAGGTCGATAGTATTCCTGAAGAAATAGGCATTAACGAAATTTTTGTAGATAAAAGCTTGTTAAATTTCCCGATGTTTGTCGGAAAATGTAAAGAAGGTACGTATTTTTACCCCTTTGGAATGCAAGGCAAAAAGAAAAAACTGAGTAAATTCTTTAAGGATATGAAACTGTCCTTGTTCGAAAAAGAAAACACTTGGGTGTTGTTTGCTGATAACCAAGTAGTTTGGGTCGTAGGGATGCGAGCAGACGAAAGATTCAAAGTCACTGATTGTACAACCTCAATTCTAAAGATTGAATTTAAACCATTATGAAAAAACTCTTTTTATTAATCGCACTAATTGTTAGTGTATTCGGATTTTCGCAAGAAAACAAAGCCAAATTTACACCTTCTATCCAGAAGTTATCCGATACTGAATACCTGATTACCTACAAAGCTACTATCGCACCTAACTGGAAGTTGTATTCGACTGTTTTGCCAGATATGACAGCGCTTCCGACAGAGTTCAACTATTTGAACCAAGAAGGAAATTATGAGCTCATCGGGAAAATAGAAGAATTTGGTTCTGAAATAAAATACGACCCTATTTTTGAAGCAGAAATGGGAATGTTTATCGATAAAGCCAAATTCACCCAAAAAATAAAACTCATCAATCCAGATACGGAGTTTATTGACGTGGAAATTGACTTCCAAACTTGTGATGATGCGAGTTGTGTGCCAGGTTTCGAGCCTTTGAAATTCACCTTAACCGGTGAGTTGGTTCAACAAAAAGTTGTTATTGACCAAGAGAGTATACAAAAAAAACAAGCCTTACTCATTAATGTAAAAGGCAAAAGTGATTTCACCACTGAGATTACTGAAAGTTCACAATCGAGCTATTGGAATATCTTCGCACTAGGATTTATCGGAGGGCTTATCGCGCTACTCACGCCTTGTGTGTTCCCAATGATTCCGTTGACGGTTTCGTTTTTCACTAAGCGTTCAACCAACAGAAAAAAAGGAGTTTCAAATGCGGTTCTTTACGGATTCTTTATTGTTTTCATATACCTTTTACTGAGTGTACCATTTCACTTGATGGATAGTTTAGATCCTGAGATCTTAAATAATATCTCTACTAATACTTGGTTGAATATTATTTTCTTCCTTATTTTCATCTTTTTTGCAGGTTCTTTCTTCGGATACTATGAATTAACTTTACCGAGTTCTTGGGGAAATAAAATGGATAGCGCCTCAAATGTTGGAGGTATTATCGGCGTGTTCTTTATGGCACTGACTTTAGCTATCGTTTCATTCTCTTGTACAGGGCCAATTTTAGGTTCTCTCTTGGCAGGATCGCTTACCGCAGATGGTGGCGCAATGCAACTTACCGCCGGAATGGTCGGTTTCGGATTTGCTTTGGCATTGCCGTTTGCCTTATTTGCCTTATTCCCGAGTTGGTTGAATTCCCTACCAAAATCTGGAGGATGGTTAAATACAGTGAAAGTAGTACTAGGATTCTTAGAATTGGCATTAGCTCTTAAGTTTTTATCAAACGCAGACTTGGTAGAAGGATGGGGACTTCTTAAACGCGAATTATTCATCGGATTGTGGATATTGGTTTTTGCCGGATTAGCACTCTATTTACTAGGGTTAATCAGATTTCCACACGATTCGCCAAACCAAAAAATTGGTAAAACCAGAAAAGTACTTGGGATATTAACTGCAGCATTCGTAGTGTATCTAATTCCAGGACTGACCAACAATCAAGAATACAAAAACCTGAAATTCATTAGCGGTTTCCCACCGCCAATGTTCTATAGCTATTACGCACAAGAAAGCGATTGTCCACTAGGATTGAATTGTTTTAAGGATTGGGAAGAAGGATTGACGTATGCACAAGAGCACAATAAACCTATCTTGCTGGACTTTACCGGTTGGGCTTGTGTGAACTGTAGAAAAATGGAGGAGAACGTATGGTCTGATCCAGAGGCGTATAACCTTATCAACGACAATTATGTACTGATTTCGCTTTATGTAGATGATAGAAATGAGCTGCCAATAGACAAGCAGTTTGATTTCGAACGTGCTGATGGTAACGTAAAGAAAATCAAGACTATAGGTGATAAATGGGCTACCTTCCAGGTAGTGAACTTCCAATCAGCCTCACAGCCTTATTATGTGTTGCTTACGCCTGATCTTCAGATGTTAAACACTCCAAAAGAATATACCAATACGGCTGATTATATTCAATGGTTAAAAACAGGAGTACAAAACTTTAAGAAATAATGCTTTTTTCTGATACACATTTAGCTGAATACCCTTCGTACTACGAAGGGTATTTGTCTGTTTTGAGCCCTCAAACAAACCTGCTTGAAGAGCTCGAAGCATCTCATTACTACTTTATCAAATTCGTGCAAGAGGTGCCGATGGATAAATTTGATTACCGCTACGCTGAGGGAAAATGGACCATCAAAGAGATTATCCAACACTTGATTGATACCGAAAGAGTCTATGCCTATAGAGCTTTGCGATTTTCTAGAAATGACCAAACCGAACTGCCTGGTTTTGACGAAAATGCTTTTATGGAACATTGCGATGCCAATAAGCGCCACCTCAAAGACTTGCTACACGAATTCTCATTAGTGCGCCATACGACCTTAGAACTCTTCAGATCACTTTCAGAAGAAGCTTTATGCCATACCGGAAAAGCTAACGGAAGTGCCATGAGCGTTAGAGCTATTGGTTTTATGATAATAGCACATCAAGAACACCACAAGAATATTTTCAAAGAACGCTATTTATAAATTTTGCCTAAGTAATTGTAAGGATTTGAGTCGGATGCTATTCTGATGCGCTGTATTTGAATTTCATTAAAAACCCTTACTTTTGCAACTTTCTATACATCTACTATGAGTTTTATAAACGAAATCAACAAAAGAAGAACCTTTGGAGTTATTGCTCACCCCGATGCAGGTAAGACTACACTTACAGAAAAGCTACTTTTATTCGGAGGAGCGATTCAGGAGGCGGGTGCCGTAAAAAACAATAAAATTAAGAAAGGAGCGACCTCTGACTTTATGGAAATAGAGCGACAAAGAGGTATTTCTGTGGCTACATCGGTATTGGCTTTTAATTATAAAGACAAAAAGATAAACATCTTAGATACACCTGGTCACAAAGATTTCGCTGAAGATACCTTCAGAACCCTAACAGCTGTAGATAGTGTGATTGTGGTGATCGACGTTGCAAAAGGAGTCGAGGAGCAGACCGAAAAGCTAGTCGAGGTATGTCGGATGCGCAAGATACCAATTATTGTTTTTATAAATAAACTCGATAGAGAAGGAAAAGACGCTTTTGACTTGATGGATGAAGTAGAGCAAAAGCTAAGCCTTGATGTTGTTCCGCTTAGCTATCCGATCGGGATGGGATATGACTTTAAAGGGATCTACAATATTTGGGAAAAGAACATAAACCTATTTACCGGTGACAGCAAAAGAGATATAGAAGAGACCATTTCGTTTTCAGACCTATCGAGCCCTGAATTGGAGAAGATTATCGGCGCCAAGCCTGCTCAAACATTGAGAGAGGATTTAGAATTAGTAACCGAGGTATACCCTGAATTTGATCGTGAAGCTTACCTCAAAGGTGATATGCAACCAGTGTTCTTTGGTTCTGCACTAAATAACTTCGGCGTGAGAGAGCTACTGGATTGCTTTGTGCAAATCGCACCTTCGCCTCGTCCTAAGGAGTCTGATACGCGTATGGTGCAGCCTGACGAAAAGAAGCTCTCAGGTTTTGTATTCAAGATTCACGCTAATATGGACCCAAAACACAGAGACCGATTGGCATTCGTCAAAATCGTTTCTGGAACCTTCGAGAAAAACAAACCTTATCTACACGTGAGATTGGGCAAAAACTTAAAGTTTGCTGCGCCAAACGCCTTCTTTGCTGAGAAGAAGGAGATTGTAGAAACTTCATATGCTGGTGATATCGTAGGTTTGCACGATACAGGAAACTTCAAGATTGGTGACACGCTTACTGAAGGCGAGGTAATGCACTTTAGAGGTATACCGAACTTCTCTCCTGAGCACTTCAGATATATCAATAATGCTGATCCGATGAAGTCTAAACAACTCGAAAAAGGAATTGACCAGCTGATGGACGAAGGAGTGGCGCAATTATTCACCCTAGAACTCAACGGAAGAAAGATAATCGGAACCGTAGGAGCTCTACAGTATGAAGTAATTCAGTACCGCTTAGAGCACGAATACGGCGCCAAATGTTCGTATGAAAATTTTGCTGCATTCAAAGCTTGTTGGGTGCGCCCTGACGATCCAAAGAACGAAGATTTCGCGGAATTTAAACGTGTGAGACAAAAATATTTGGCAAAAGACAAACAAGGTCAACTTGTTTTCTTGGCAGACTCTGAATTCTCTATTCAGATGACCCAGCAAAAATATCCAAGTGTGAAACTGAGGTTTACTTCTGAAGAAATCATATAGTTTTAGATACTTCTAAACGTATTATCATAGCATTTAAGGCTCCGTTTTGGAGCCTTTCTTGTTTCTATGAAATTCTGTTTTCAACTTGTCTAAAGCATTTGGTAGGCCTCGTAAGTTGCTTATAATCAAGAGTCTATTTCGGATTTAAAATGCACCTCAAAATTTATTTATTAGTATTAATTATCCACATTATTAATTTAACTAAGCAAAAGAGTACTCAAATACTTTTATTATTGAAAATAATTATATATTTGCAGTGTCAACTTAGATTAAATAAAAATAAAGCTATGCAGATAACTAATGAAATTGTCATCAACGTTCAAGAAATAGAGCCAAAATTAAGACACTTGACCATTTTTCAAACCTTTGATCGCCTTGCGCTAGGGGAGAGTTTACTGATTCATAACAACCACGACCCGAAGCCTGTATACCATCAATTATATGAAAGGAGAGGCGATTCCTTCACTTGGGAATACCTCAGAGAAGGCCCAGAATGCTGGGATATCAGAGTGACTAAAACGGCTGATTTCACCCCTGGAATTTATATGACGCAAGAAGGCGAAATAGTGGTGAGCGTGCCTGAGATTGAACCACAATTCAAACACCAAACTATTTTTAGTGTGTTTGAAGACCTCAAACCCGGTGAGAGCATGATTATCCATAACAACCACGACCCAAAACCTGTATATTTTCAATTACAGAATATGCACGGCGATACCTTCAGTTGGGATTACCTTCAAGAAGGTCCTGATTGGTGGGATATTCGCGTAAGAAAAGCTGCGGTTGAAGTGCAAAGTATTTATGAAAATGCAGATGGCGACATCTATATAGACGTGCCGACCATTGAGCCTCAACGCAAACATCCATCTATATTTGAAGTGTTTGACGAACTCAAAAAAGGAAAGAGTTTGATTATTCATAATGACCACGACCCAAAACCAGTTTTTTATGAACTACAAGGAGAACGAGGTGATGTGTTTTCGTGGGAATATCTTCTACAAGGACCTGATTTTTGGGATGTGCGCATTACTAAAAATGTAGAACCATCAGAAATTCAAAACAAAAGAATCAACCAAAACGGAGCAACATCTGCTGCTAAATCTACTAAAGAAGCGATCGTTGTTGATGTTCCGTCAATTGAACCAAAATTTAAACACCCAAGGATTTTTGAGGTTTTTGACCAACTCGAAAAAGGAGAAAGTCTGATTATTCATAACGACCACGATCCAAAACCAGTCTACTATCAGTTGTTAGGCGAAAGAGGTGACGTGTTTGTGTGGGAATACCTAATGCAAGGTCCTGAATTCTGGGACGTAAGAGTAACCAAAAGAGGTGTTGGCGAGAGTGAAACCGTAGGGCAAATCACCGCCAAAGATTTGAGAAAAGCAGAAGTTTTCAAAAAATACGGCATTGACTTTAGTTGTGGCGGAAAGAAAACCGTTAGAGAAGCCTGTAAAGAAAAGGGAATTGATGCGACTAAAGTAGAGCAAGAGCTGCAACAACCCATACAAAGTATAACTGAAAACCACACCAATTACAACGAGTGGAGTCTTGACTTCTTAACTGATTATATCATCAATATTCACCATAATTACGCCAAGAAATATTTGCCTGAAATTCAAGGTTATGCCAATAAAGTAGCACATGTGCACAGCCAACAACATCCAGAATTAAACGAAATTAGAGAACTTATACAAAAACTAAATGATGAGCTATTGGCACATTTAGTAGTCGAAGAAAACGATACTTTGGTATTTGTCAAAAATATTTCTCAAGCGGATAATTCAAATGTGGCTTATACAAAAGAAGACAGCCAGCGCTTTGCTTCGATGTTAGATAACACAGAAAAACAACATTATAACTTTGATACTATATTCAAAGAAATCCGTAGGCTGAGCAATGATTTCGCCTTGCCAGAAGATGCGTGTACGAGTTATGAAGTGCTGTTTAAAATGCTGCAAGAATTCGAAACTGATCTGCAAATGCATATGCACTTAAAAAACAATATCCTTTTCCCGCGAACTAGAGAAACGGAGAAAAGTCTGTTGCAATAATTCATCTGAGATTCATCAAAAGAATGCAAATACTTAAAAACCATGCTGATTACAGAACAAACCAAAATAGCAAAACTCCTAAAACACCATCCTGATGCGCTGGAGACGATAATCACTTTGAGTCCAGACTTCAAGAAACTCAGAAATCCTATCCTTAGGAAACTGATGGCCGGAAGGACAAGTATTGCTATGGCTTCTAAAATTGGGGGTTGCACGCCCGAGAGTTTCTTCAAAGCACTGCAACCTTTGGGATTTGAATTTGACGCAAATGCTACTCCAAAAGTAGAAGAAGAATTCAAACAACAACCCATCCCTGAGTTTCTGAAAGCACTAAAACCAGAACAAATCATCGAGTTTGATGTGAGGGAAATGCTGTCAGAAGGCCAGGACCCGTTGAAGGATATTCAACAGAAAATCAAAGATTTGAAGCTTGGCGAAGCACTGAATATCATCAATACTTTTGAACCTATACCACTGATTAAATTACTTGAAAAACAAGGCTTTGAGGTGTTTGTAAACCAAATTGAAACCAAGTATTACGAAACTTTTTTCTATAAAAAAGATGAGAACACTGCTGCTGTTTTTGAATCATCCGTGGATACTTCTGACGATTGGGATGAAATTCTAGTTCAGTTTGACGGCAGACTTCAAGAGGTTGACGTTAGACATCTAGAAATGCCCATGCCGATGATGACTATCTTAGAGGCTTTAGATGAATTGCCAGCCGATAAAATCTTGTATGTACATCACAAAAAAATTCCGGTGTTCTTGCTTACTGAACTGAAAGACAGAGGTTTTGAATATAGAATAAAAGATGTACAAGAAGGCGAAGTATTCTTGCTCATCTTCAAAAACCAAGACTAATTTATGTTACAATCTACATCAAATCAAGGCGTGCAGCAAACCACAACTTACAAAGTTGTACTGCCGTTTTATGTGTATGCATCGGTTTCGTTTTTGATTGGTTGCGCAATGTTGCTTTTGCATACTGATATTTTTAGCCAACATCATTTTCACCCCCACACGCTTGCTCTTACGCATATTATGGCACTCGGATGGGGGACAATGATGATTCTTGGCGCCTCACACCAACTCTTGCCTGTGCTGATTGAAGGCAAGTTATACAGCGATGTATTGGCATACTTGACTTTTATTTTCACCGCTATCGGCATTCCGTTTTTGATTGCAGGGTTTTATGTTTTTGACGTAGGATGGACGCTGCAATTAGGAGCCGTTATAGTCAATTTGGGCATTTTGTTTTACGTGATAAACGTATTTAGAAGTACGCGAAATAGTATCAAAGCCAATATTCATACTTGGTTTATGGTGACTGCTTCAATTTGGCTGTTCTCAGCTACTTTTTTCGGGATGTTATTAGTATTCAACTTTACGCTTTCACTATTGCCTGAAAACTCATTGGCCTATCTGTCTATTCACGCACATATGGGAATTGTCGGGTGGTTTTTGATGCTTGTGATGGGCGTCGGATCAAGGCTAATTCCGATGTTTTTGATATCGAAATATGTCAATGACAAAATACTTTGGGTGATTTATTTCCTTGTCAATATAAGTTTGATAAATCTAATTGTCATAAAACTCATAGGGTTGTCAAGTGGTTTTTATCACATTCCGATATTGACTGCTTTTCTGTCGATTGTGATGTTTGGCAATTATTGCAGAAATGCACACAAAGTACGCATCCGCAAAAGCCTAGATGAGCAGATGAAGGTTTCGCTCATATCTGTAGTACAGATGGTGGTGCCATTAGTAGTACTGATTATTGCAATCCTATTATTACCTTTTGAGAATTTTTCAGACATTGGACTATTGTATGGATTCTGTGTGTTTTTCGGATGGATTACTGCTATTATTTTGGGGATGACCTTCAAGACTTTGCCTTTTATTGTTTGGAATAAAGCCTATCAAAAAAGTGGCTTCAAAGGAAAATTGCCAGCACCAAAAGATTTATTTAGTGAAAAAGTATTCAACAGAATGACCATTTTCTACATCGCTGGATTTTCACTTTTAGTCATCGGAATAATACTTTCATACGAAATACTTATAAAATCAGGTGCTGTGGCAATGCTGATTGCTGCTATCTTGTATGTCTATAACACGACTCAAATACTATTACATAAACCTCAGAAATTATGAACATAACTACCAATGATACCGAGAAATTAGCACTTGCCTTAACGGGTTTATACGATGTAGATGATCCTGAAATAGGATTAAACATAGTCGATTTAGGACTGGTCTATCATCTTGAGTTTGAAGAAGAACCTAAGAAGTTAGAAATAACGATGACCCTAACCACTCGCTTCTGTCCGATGGGCGAAAGCATTCGAAGCAACGTAAGAGCAGAGCTAGAGGAGAAATTCCCTGGTTGGGAAGTCAATATAAATCTTACCTTTGTACCCGCCTGGGATACCACAATGATATCTCCAGAAGGTCAAGAATTCCTAGGATATATCTAAATTGTTATGCTGAGTCAAACCTGTAAAACTGCCATCAAAGCTGTCATTTATCTCTCTAGCAAAAGTGCTAAAGGCGAAAAAGTGGGCGTTAAAGAAATCGCTCAGCACATTGATGCTAGTGAACATACCGTAGGTAAAACCCTGCAAACCCTAGTCAGGCAAGGACTTATCAATAGCCATAAAGGACCCACCGGTGGATTTTATATCAGCAACGAACAAATTCAACTGCCGATGATTGCCATCGTAGAAACCTTTGAAGGTAAAAACGTATTCAAAGAATGTGGTTTGGGCCTAAAAAAATGTTCAGAAGCACATCCGTGCCCCATTCACAACGAATATAAAGTAGCTAGAGAACTATTTGAGAAAATATTCAGAGAAAAGCGCATCATCGATCTTTGTGATCCTGTGTCTAATGGATTGGCTTATTTGATTGCGTAAGACTAGTTTTAGAAAATCTAAAAACCCTACAGATAAATAGATTATCTGTAGGTTTTTTTTGTAGGTTGAATTAGATTTGTGGCACTAGACTAGAAGTCTTAATACTCAAATAAAACATATTCCACTAAAAAATAAGTGCTATTCTTAGTTTTTTTTTGATTGCAGGCAGGCTAATGTGTTACGGAAAGCTTTGTTTAGAGTTCGTTTTCAGAATTCCTTGAAACCCAAATCTACTTTTATTGTAACTTGTACTCACTTTTAATATCAGATAAAGCACAATTCCAGAAAAAGAATAATCTTATGACCACGCTACAATTGATTTCTCTAATACTCATGGCAGCGCTCTATTGTTTTGCTGGAATTACGCATTTCAGAAAGCCAAAAATGTACCTTGCTATTACACCAAAATGGGTTCCGCACCCTGAGAAAGTCAATATTCTTGTTGGTGTTATCGAGATAGTTTTAAGTATCGCACTGCTTTATAGTGCGACCAGAAGTTATTCCGCTATCGGTATTATAGCATTATTGATTGCTGTTTTTCCTGCCAATGTGTATCACTTTAAGAAATCCGTTACAAAAGGAAAACTTATATTGCCTACGTTGTTGCGCCTTCCGGTGCAATTGCTGTTAATCTATTGGGCATACACTTTTATCTAAGGCAAATCTAGCTCTAATGAAGCAGCATCCAACACAAAAAAGGCTTGAGCTCTCGCCCAAACCTTTTATATTGGTAGTATTAATTGTTTTGATATATCCCCTTTGAATAGAATCTATACGGGATTTTTTAAAATTAAGACTGTTTAACGAATTGCACATCAACAACTAATTTTACCTTGTCAGAAACCACGATACTTCCTGCCTCAGTTACGGCATTCCAAGTAAGGTTAAAGTCCTTTCTGCTGATTTCACCTCTGATTTCAAGTCCTGCTTTGGTTTGTCCGTAAGGGTCAACAGCTATACCGTTAAGTTCTGCTTCTAGTGTAACTTCTTTAGTGATGTCTCTGATAGTTAGGTCACCTACTAATTTGTCGCCTTTAAATGATTTTGAAACAAAGGTCATCTCAGGGAATTTCTCTGAATTAAAGAAATCATCTGACTGCAAATGCCCGTCTCTGTCTTTGTTTTTGGTGTTGATAGAGGCTGTTTTTGCACTAAAGTTTAAGCTTGCTCCGTTGAAGTCATCGCCGTTTGTTTTTGCTGTAGCCTGAAAATCTTCAAAGTGACCTGTCACAGTTGAGATCATCATGTGTTTTACTTTGAACGAAATTTCAGAGTGTGTAGGGTCTAATAACCAATTTGTGTTAGTTTCCATAGATATAATTTTTTAGGGTTAAATGATTTATTATTATTTTTTTAATACGTCTTGAATGTCTGTTAGTTTCTTAAACATAGCGCTTGCAAAAGGACAAAGAGGCATAATTTTGAGGTTCTTTTGGCGTGCCATAGCTACAATTTCATTCAGCATTTGCTTGCCTATACTTCTGCCTCTAAAGGTAGAATCTACCTCGGTGTGATCAATGATGATGAAATCAGCTGCGGGTATAGAGTATGTCATTTTGCCTGCAGTTTTTCCGTCTTCTGTGGCGATCGCATAACCTTTGCTCTGCTTTTCTTTGATTTGTATTTGCATAGTGTGTTGTTTTTAGTTGGGGGTTAATTTATAAAGTCATCGGCACATCCATCAAGAGTACGCGTGCATCTGTAGAAGCTTTCACCTCAAAAGCATCGGTATCCCAGATACCCATCGCGTCTCTTCGGGATAGTTTCTCTCCGTTGATCTCAACTTCACCTTCGATTATAAAGGCATACACACCGTTGCCTTCTTTCTTGATTGTATAAGTGTCTGCATTTCCGGGTGTAAAATTACCGATGTGAAACCATGCGTCTTGGTTGATCCAAACGCCTTGATCGTTTTTGTTCGGAGAGAGTACTTGATAGAACTCGTTGGTTTTTTCGTTATCCTTTAGCGAAATTTGATCATAACGCGGGGTCAAATTGCGCTCTCTTGGAAACAGCCAAATCTGGAGAAGTTTTAGGTCTTTGTCTTGGTTTTTGTTGTATTCAGAGTGTGTAATACCTGTTCCGGCACTCATCACTTGTATTTCACCCTCTTTGATAACGGCGGTATTTCCCATACTGTCCCTGTGTTCGAGGTCACCCTCTAGCGGAATAGTGATGATTTCCATATTGTCATGAGGGTGCGTTCCGAAGCCCATCCCTGCCTGAATGATATCGTCATTCAATACACGTAATACTCCGAAATTCATACGCTCCGGGTTATGGTAGTTAGCGAAACTGAAGCTATGGTGTGCGTTGAGCCATCCGTGATTTGCATTTCCTCTCGTTGCTGCCTTGTGAATAATTGTTTTCATAGTCTTGAAATTTTAATTAGAGAATACTATAACTTCTAAGTATTGCAAGCTATCTTTTCAGACTAAACACCCACTGAGTGGCTTGCTTTTAAAAGTATAGTGCAAATATCTTACAATTATAGCGGCTGTGGAATATAAAAACTGGGGTAAAACGTATGAAAATCCGATGCTTAAGAAATACTTTCGTTTTTCTTGAAGTTTGAAGGGGATATGTCAGTGTTTTTCTTAAAAAAAGCACTAAAATTCGCAGGTTCGTTAAAACCTAGTTCAAAGCCTATCTCTTTGTGGGATAAGTCAGTAAAGAAGAGCAGCCTTTTTGCTTCGGTAATAATCCTGGCTTGGATGTAGTCTTTGGCAGTTTTGCCTATTCTCGCTTTGACTGTTCGGTTGAGGTGATCAGGACTGATGTGTAGTTGGTTTGCATAAAAAGTTGTGGAGTGTTCTTTTTTATAGTGCTCTTCAACCTCTTTTTTAAACGTCCGAATCAGGTTGTCACCTGAGGCATCAATATCAGATTCTATGGGGTTTATGGCGCATATATTGTTGCATTCGATTAGCAATAGCTTCAGAAAAGCACCTATAGATAGCAGCTTCATCGTAGCCTCACTGTGAAATAGCTTATAGATCTGGTGGGAGTATTCTTCGATTACTGCAAACTGAGCTGCAGAAGGCAATAGAGGAGGGCTTTGTCCGTAGTTGTTAAATAGGTTTAGACTCTCAATAAATGACAAAGGGATTAAACTTTCAAGCAAAAACTGATTAGAGAAAGTCATGACATATCCTATAGATTGTTCTTCTTCGATTATCTGATGCACCTGCCCGGGTGCTACGAAAAAGATTTGTCTTTGCCCTAAGTCATAAGTGTTGAAGTCTATTTTGTGTTGTCCTTTCGCCTTGTTAATAACCAAAACCGTATAGTAATCGTGTCTGTGAGGTTCGTCAACACGTCCTTTTCGTTTGGTATAAATAGTCTCCATTTGAGATATCCCAAAGCTGATATTGTGGTGTGCTGCATTTACGTTCTGATAGGTTTTTAGGCTGTCCATAGTTGGTTTTTCCTAAGTTGTATAAGTAGCAATCCTAAAATAGATTCGCTTTTCTCTTAGGTTATAGTCTTAACAAACTTAAATAAAATTTCGCTAAAGAGCCTTAGATACAGAGATTATTTTCTGTAGAAATCAAGAGAGAAAATTATACTCGGTTGGCTATTCATCATAATATTTAGATGTCTTCGACATAGAATTTGTATCTTTGAGCATCACGAAATAAAATATTAATATAACTAAAAACAAAGAATGTTAGATAATTATTTGAATCTGAAACTAGTAACCTATCAAAATAAAGAGGAAATTCCCACCACAGCAGATACTATCGAATTGGTTACTACACGCAAACAAGCAGAGCTTTTTGACTTTCAGAACACCATCGCCGGCTCGGTAGAAAAGGCATTCGCCAAGAGCGAAACCAAAATTATATTGACCCATCACAACAACCGTAACTTTACAGTTATCGCTCCTAAGATTGAGTTAGAAACACTCCGACTAGCCGGAGCATCACTCTACCAGACACTCAAAAAAGAACAATCATCCATCTCGATTATAGGCGGACTCAACGAACTTTCGACAGAAGAGCGTTATGCGTTCTTAGAAGGTTTGTATTTGAGTAGTTATGATTTTAATAAATATAAGAAAAAAATAAACAATACCCAAATTACGATCTATGTATCTGCTCAAGCTTTCTCAGAAACAGAACTGACAGCATTAGAAAATCTTGCTGAAGGAGTTTCATTGACCAAAACTTTGGTGAACGAGCCGCTTAATTATTTGGATGCAGTAAAATTCTCAGAAATCGCTGTAGAAGTAGGGAAAATCTATGGTTTTGAAACAGATATTTTACAAAAAGCAAAAATCGAAGAGCTGAAAATGGGCGGACTTTTGGCTGTGAATAGAGGTTCAGAAACACCGCCAACATTCAACATTTTTCATTATAAACCAAAAAATGCAGTTAATAAAAAACCACTTGTTTTAGTAGGCAAAGGAGTGATGTTTGACACCGGTGGATATTCGCTAAAAGTTGGAGGCTCAATGCCCACAATGAAATCTGATATGGCAGGCGGGGCAGCAGTTTTGGGCGTATTCGCAGCCATTGCCGCCAACAAGCTCCCTTACCACGTCATTGGCTTAGTGCCTGCTACTGACAACAAGATTTCGTCTAACGCACTGGTTGTCGATGATGTGATTAGGATGATGGACGGCACTACAGTCGAAGTACTGAATACCGATGCCGAAGGGCGTTTGGTGTTGGGAGACGCTTTGACCTATGCCAAGCGTTTTGAGCCAGAGTTAGTCATTGATATCGCTACACTTACCGGAGCATCGGCAGCGATTACTGGAGCGCACGGCGTGGCGATGGCAGGTAACAACCAAGAACAAGTAGATTTGCTCAAGGAATCAGGAGAGGTGGTTTATGAACGACTGTTGCAAATACCTTTGTGGAAAGAGTTTGCAGAGTTGCTGAAATCTGATATAGCCGACCTGAAAAATATCGGAGGGCCTGTGGGAGGTGTGAGTACTGCGGCGAAATTCTTAGAACACTTCACCGAGTATCCTTGGATTCACTTAGATATTGCTGGAGCCTCTTTCCTAAAAGATAAAAGTGGTTACAAACAAAGTGGCGGGACAGGAGTTACGGTGCGATTATTGTATGACTTCATCAAAAATAAATGTTAACCCTAAAATCCAATATAGTTATGAAAACAAGAAATATTTATGGAACGCTAGTGATGGCGGCTTTATTCCTAACAGCCTGTTCAGAAAAGAAAACCCAAGAGCAGGCATTTATGACTCCCGTACCAGACTCCGTTACTGTAGAATGGACGGCGTATAAGACTACAGATAAGCTTCCTGTAAAGGGAACCTTTACTACAGTTAATCTGGATAGCTACGCAGAAGGAAGTACGGTTGCAGCTGTGCTTGACGGAGCGGAGTTTAGTATCAATGCGATGGAGATTGCTACAGGCGATGAATCTCGTGATACAAAGATTAAAGATTCTTTCTTCGGACTGATGAATGAACCCGGAGTGATTAAAGGAGAGTTTGTACAATCTGGCGATGACTGGTTCGTAAAACTAAAAATGAATGGCGTTACGGTAGAGAATTTACCTGCTAAGGTGGAAATTACCGACAATACCGCTCAGGTTACTGCCTCGATTCAGTTGGCAGACTTCAAAGCTTTAGAGGTGTTAGAAGCCCTTAATAAGGCTTGTTTTGACCTGCATATAGGTGGTGATGGCATAAGCAAAACTTGGGAGGTAGTTGATATTGAAGCAAGTGTTAGCTTTGAAGTAGCTGAATAAGCTACTAAAATAAGTTTCTAAACCACAAACTGCATCACAGAAGTATTGATTTCTGCGGTGCAGTTTTTTTGTGGATGGATAATAAAGGTTTGCCTGAAAGCTATAAAACTCCTATTGCTGAGCTATATTGTGTGGAGCGAATAAGTATAATTTTGTATAGCGATTTTTTATTCATACCTAAAAAATAGTTATATTTGGTGTACGAAAAATTTAAGTAAAATTTCAGAGAGTCTAGCCGTTCTTGGCAGTATATTTACAAACACAAACCAAAAAAACCTACCTATGAGTTACTTCAACATAGACAGCTTAGAGCAATACTTCAAGATGTATAACAAATCTGTTAGAGAACCCCGTAAGTTTTGGGAGAAGATAGCCGATGATAATTTCACTTGGTACCAAAGGTGGGACAAGGTTTTGGAGTATGATATGGAGAAGGCAAATGTTGAATGGTTTTTAAATGCAAAACTAAATATAACCAAAAACTGCATCGATAGACACCTAAATAAAAGAGGTAATAAGACCGCTATACTCTTTGAACCTAACGACCCAACTGAAGCGGCGCAACACATCACCTATAACCAACTCTATGAACGCGTTTGTAAAATGGCAAACGTACTCTTAGACCAAGGTGTTCAAAAAGGTGATCGCGTGTGTATTTACTTGCCGATGATTCCAGAGCTAGCCATTGCTATTTTGGCTTGCGCTAGAATAGGAGCAGTGCATTCGGTTGTGTTTGCTGGGTTTTCAGCTTCAGCGCTGAGTAGCAGAATTATTGATTGTGGCTGTAAAATAGTCATCACTTCTGACGGTTCCTTCAGAGGGAATAAAACCATTGACCTCAAGGGAATTGTAGATGAAGCTGTAGAAAAAGCCCAAATCGTAGAAAGGGTTTTGGTTGTCAAAAGAACCCATGTAGAAGTGGCGATGAAAGAAGGTAGAGACCAATGGTTGCAACCCCTTTTAGATGCCGCTCCGCTGAATAACGTAGCTGCAGTAATGGATGCAGAAGATCCGCTGTTTATATTATACACTTCAGGCTCTACCGGGAAACCCAAGGGAATGGTGCATACCATCGCTGGATATATGGTCTATACGGCCTATACTTTTAAAAATATTTTCAGATACGAAGAAAAAGATGTGTATTGGTGTACAGCTGATATTGGTTGGATTACTGGGCATTCCTATATTTTATACGGACCACTTCTCAACGGAGCGACCACCGTCTTGTTTGAGGGAATTCCGAATTATCCTGATTTTGGGCGTTTCTGGGAAATAGTCGAGAAACACAAGATAACACAACTTTACACGGCTCCAACTGCTATCCGTTCGCTTTCAAAAGAGAGTGTTGATTGGATTATCAAACACGATTTGTCTTCGCTTAGAGTCTTGGGCTCGGTTGGAGAACCTATCAACGAAGAGGCTTGGCACTGGTATAACAACCACGTAGGCAATAAGCGTTGCCCGATTACGGATACGTGGTGGCAAACAGAAACCGGCGGAATTATGATTGCACCAGTTCCGTTTGTGACGCCTACAAAACCTACTTATGCAACACTACCACTTCCGGGAGTTCAGGTGGTTTTGATGGATGATAAGCGCAATGAAATAGAAGACAATCAGGTCGTGGGTAATCTTTGTATTAAATTCCCTTGGCCAGGAATGGCTAGAACAATTTGGAATGACCACCAACGTTATATAGATACGTATTTCTCTGCTTTCCCTGGCAAATATTTCTCAGGTGACGGAGCGCTCAGAGATGAAGTGGGTTATTACAGAATCACCGGTAGGGTAGATGACGTGGTGATTGTGTCCGGACATAACCTGGGTACTGCGCCAATTGAAGATGCTATCAATGAGCACCCAGCCGTGGCAGAATCCGCAATTGTAGGTTATCCACACGATATCAAAGGAAGCGCTTTGTATGGGTTTATCACCCTTAAGCAAACAGGGAAAACTAGAGATCAAGCTAATCTTAGAAGCGAAATCAACCAACATATCGCCACGCATATCGGTCCAATTGCCAAACTCGACAAAATTCAGTTTGTATCTGGACTGCCAAAAACGCGTTCGGGTAAAATTATGCGTAGAATCTTGCGCAAAATAGCTGAAGGCGATTTCTCAAACTTTGGCGATACCTCGACTTTACTGAATCCAGAGAGCATTGATTTGATAAAAGATGAACGCATTGAATAGCTAAATAAAGCATTTATATAAAAGCGAATTGACCTGTGTTGATTCGCTTTTTTTGCAGATATTTGGCCTTCTGAAATTCAGCCTATGTTTTCAATTATTCTAAGCCTTATTTGTAGCCTAAGTGTAGGTGTACTACTGAAAATTGCCAAGCAACACAATGTTGTGTTTATGCAGGTAATCGGTTGGAATTACCTCGTTGCCTTATTACTTTCTGTATTTGCTTTTAATATAAACCTAACAGATGTGACGACAGTCAATTTTCCGATGTTGTTGCTTTTCAGTTTATGGGTGTTGTTGCCTAGCGTATTTTTGTTTCAAGCCTTATCACTCAAACACGTAGGTATCGTAAAGACAGATATCGCCCAACGTCTGTCGCTGTTTATTCCTATTTTAGCCTCCTATTTTCTATTCGGCGAAAACTTCTCTACGCTGAAAATAGTCGGTTTTGGACTGGCTTTTACAGCGATATTCTTTACACTCAACAAATCAGGTGCTGATAGTGGCAATCAGAAGAAACTCTATTATCCGCTGTTGGTACTGCTGGGTTTTGGGGTGATTGATGTACTGCTGAAAACCATCGCAAGTGCCGAGACTCCTTTTACGACGCTGTTGTTTTGTATGTTTGCTGGAGCACTAGTCATTGCTTGGGGTATTAGTATAGCTCAGATCCTGACAAAACGATATAAATTCTCTATTCGCAACTTATATTGGGGAGTTGGGTTAGGGATGCTAAACTTCGGCAATGTGTTCTTTTATCTTAGAGCCCACAAAGAATTGTCAGATAGCCCTTCGACAGTTTTTGCAACTATGAATATGGGTGTGATTATTTTTGGTAGCCTTATCGGAGTTTTGTTCTTTAAAGAAAAGCTCAATAAACACAACTATTTTGGCATACTACTCGCGCTCTCGTCAATAGTACTTATTGTACTTTCGCAGTTGTATGATCTCTAAGGCATAGAATATAGATTTTATGGCAGTATAATAGGCAGATTGTTTATATTTGTGTCCAACAAAAAGCAGTTATCCCTTGAATTACATAGGCTCGAAACACAAACTTTCAGACTTTATCAAACGATCCGTCTATTCGGTTGTGGGGCAGCAGCTATCTGATAAGGTTTTCTGTGATATTTTTGCAGGTACAGGCATCGTCGGGCGGAATTTTAAGACTGAAGTAAAACAAGTCATCAGCAATGATTTGGAGTATTACAGTTATGTGCTCAACAGAAGTTACATCGGGAATAATCAGCCTTTTGAATATCTTGATTTGATTGAAGAATTAAATAATCTCAAGGGAGTACCAGGATTTATTTTTGAGGAATATTCACATAACGGAAGTGGCCAGCGCATGTATTTTTCTGAGCAAAACGGCAAAAAGATTGATGCCGTTCGTCAGAAAATCCTACAATGGAAAAACGAAAAGAAAATTTCAGAAGACCAGTATTTTTTCTTGTTGACTTCGCTTTTAGAAAGTGCTGATAAAGTTGCCAATACAGCATCGGTTTACGGTGCGTTTTTAAAAGCTATCAAGAAATCAGCCCAGAAAGAAATGCTGATTCAACCTGCGGTTTTTGAAGTGACTGATTACAAACACTTGGTTTATAATTCCGATAGCAATACGCTGATTAAAGAAATAAGTGGCGATATATTATATCTCGATCCGCCGTATAACGCTAGGCAATACGGGGCAAATTATCACCTGTTGAATACTATCGCAAAATATGATAATTTTGTACCCCGAGGTAAAACAGGACTAAGGGCGTATAACAAATCAGAATATTGCAGTAAAAGAGTCGTCAGCGAATCATTCGAAGAACTCATTAAAAACGCTCAATTCAAATACATCTTTTTGAGTTACAACAATGAAGGATTGATGAGCGAGCAAGATATCAAGACCATACTCTCAAAATACGGAAGATACGAGCTATTTTCTACTGAATACCAACGCTTCAAAGCAGACAAAGAAGAAAACAGAAACCATAAAGCTAGTGCAACAACTGAGTTTTTACATATACTAGAAAAATAAATATAAAACATATACAAATGAAAATTATTGCAGTAATAGGAGCAGGAACAATGGGCAACGGAATTGCACATACCTTCGCTCAATCAGGATTCACCGTAAAACTTATAGATATCTCAGAGCAGTCACTCGAAAAAGGTATGAATACCATCGCAACGAACCTTGATAGAATGATCTCTAAAGGAGTTATCACTGAAGATGACAAACACAAAACCATCTCAAATATCATCACCTATACCGATATGAAAGACGGTGTAGTTGGCGCTGATCTAGTAGTAGAAGCAGCTACAGAGAACGTAACCCTAAAACTTAAAATATTTGAGCAATTAGAAGCGCTGACAGAAAGTCACGTGATTTTGGCAACCAACACCTCGTCGATTTCTATTACGCAGATTGCAGCGGTGACCAAAAGAGCAGACAAAGTGATCGGTATGCACTTTATGAACCCAGTGCCTATTATGAAATTGGTTGAGATTATCAAAGGATATTCCACTTCAAAAGAAACTTTTGATACCATCTATAACTTGAGTAAAACCCTTGGTAAAACCCCGGTAGAAGTAAATGATTATCCAGGTTTTGTAGCCAATAGAATCTTGATGCCAATGATCAACGAAGCTATCGAAACGCTATACAACGGCGTAGCGGGCGTAGAAGAAATTGATACGGTGATGAAACTAGGAATGGCGCACCCAATGGGACCATTGCAACTTGCTGATTTTATTGGTCTAGATGTATGTCTGTCTATTCTGAATGTTATGTATGACGGATTCAAAAATCCTAAATATGCTCCAAACCCGTTACTTGTGAATATGGTAATGGCAGGAAAGTTAGGCGCTAAATCTGGAGAAGGATTCTATGATTATTCGCAGAGCAGAAAAGCAGAAACGGTTTCTAAACAGTTTTCGAAATAATACCAAAAATCAAATAACATGAGAAAGTCATTTTTTAT
>CAZRCB010000025.1:0-21831 GCA_964598455.1 uncultured Flavobacterium sp. | reverse complement strand
CTAAATAATAATTATTTGTCTAATTTTAAAGTGTCCTAAAAGAGGGAAGTCTACAAAAGCAACGATAAATCTAATGGGGTTGTCAGTAGCAATGCTGTCTTCTAAACTGCCGAAAGTCATTTGGTTACGCGGAATTCCTGTGATGTGTTGCATTGTTAAATATACAAAAATAAAGTTTTATAATGCAAAGTTTTTTGATATATTTGGTGATAATGTTTGTGAGTTTTTTCACAGACTGACGTTGGCAGAAAGTTTATGTGAACGTAACGAAAACAAAAGTAGAATGAAAAAATATCTATACATTTTAATACTAATTTCAATCTTTTCTTATAAAGACAGCTTTCTAAATGCTCAAGAAAAAAAATCTCAGAATACCGTTAATATTGAAAATTTAGCAAACGAAATTGAATTTCCAATTAATACCAAATTCACAATAAAGGTTACAAAAGTGGATGAACTAAATTTCAAATTTGAAGTTTTGAAAACTGAACCCTACAACAAAAAACTTGATATGTGGAATACTGAAAACTTATTTAATGAAAATGGAGAAACAGAAACTATCGAGTTTTATTTTGCTGAAACAACAAACAATAATAATATGTTAGTAATGAAAAGCAGATCAAAATATTCTATTAGTTTTAGATCTGAAATTCAAACAGAAGAAAAAGGAGAATTTAGCGAAATACAAAATGTCGGAACGCATAAAGGTTCTAAAACAACCGAAATTTGGGCAAAAAAAACATATAAATTAAGACTAAGTAAATTTGAATTAATAAAGTAAAGACTTCTGCCCACAAACAAGGCCTCATCACAGCTGCAAGACGAGCCCCATGCTAGCACGATCATAATCCTTGTGCTAACGCAAAGGTAGTCTAGGTTTAAACCCAACCGCCACACCAAGTTCTTAATCTCTTCCCTAAAATTACCTTCAATTTATATCATACTTACTAAACTACAGCCTAAGAAAAAAACACTACGCCTACACACCCCAACTACCCCAATCTCGCCAGTAGTAAAGCACCACAGCCGGTCTTAACAGTCCAAAACATAGGTTGTCATTAGTTATTTAAGATAATTCCTTAAATGCGTTTATTTTGTTTAAGTTCCCTTCGTTATTATCTTAAATAGTCATAATTTTGCACTCGATTATAATTTTTTAAATAACACAACTATTTGGACATGAGCATTATTATCAAAATTCACGCAAGACAGATTCTAGATTCAAGAGGAAACCCAACTATTGAGGTTGATGTAATAACAGAAAACGGCGTGCTCGGTAGAGCTGCTGTGCCTTCTGGTGCTTCTACTGGGGCATTTGAGGCTGTTGAACTTCGCGATGGCGGCAAGGCCTTTATGGGTAAAGGAGTGTTAAAAGCGGTCGAAAACGTCAACAGAAAGATTGCAGAAGCGCTTTTGGGTGTCTCAGTTTTCGAACAAAATCTAATCGATCAGATTATGATTGATCTAGACGGAACTCCAAACAAAGCTAACCTAGGTGCAAATGCTATTTTGGGGGTTTCAATGGCTGCTGCAAAAGCGGCTGCCAACGAACTTGGATTGCCTTTATACAGATATGTAGGTGGCGTTAGTGCCAACACCCTTCCAGTACCGATGATGAACATCATCAACGGTGGCTCGCACTCCGATGCGCCAATTGCTTTCCAGGAGTTTATGATTATGCCCGTAAAAGCCAAAAACTTTATGCACGCCATGCAAATGGGAACTGAGATATTCCATAACCTGAAAAAAGTATTACACGACAGAAATTTAAGCACAGCTGTAGGTGATGAGGGCGGTTTTGCACCAACACTTAACGGAACAGAAGATGCGTTAGATTCTATAAAGCTCGCAGTAGAAAATGCAGGATACACATTTGGCGATGATATTATGCTTGCGCTAGACTGTGCGGCATCTGAGTTCTATTCAGAAGGGAAATACGACTACACAAAATATGAAGGCGCTAGCGGAAAAGTGCGTACCTCTAGAGAGCAAGCAGACTATTTGGCTGAATTATGCGCTAAGTACCCGATTATCTCGGTTGAAGACGGTATGGATGAGGAAGACTGGGAAGGATGGAAGTACCTGACTGAAATTATTGGGGATAAAGTACAGTTAGTAGGTGATGATTTGTTTGTGACCAATGTGGAGCGTCTGATAAAAGGCATCACTACAAATACTGCCAATTCTATCCTTATTAAGGTTAACCAAATCGGAACTTTGACTGAAACTATTGCTGCCGTAAACATGGCGCACAACGCCGGATATACTTCAGTAATGTCACATCGATCAGGAGAGACCGAAGACACGACAATAGCGGATTTGGCAGTAGCACTGAACTGCGGACAGATCAAAACCGGTTCGGCTTCGCGCTCAGATAGAATGGCTAAATACAACCAACTCCTTAGAATCGAAGAGGAGCTAGGAGAGGTGGCGTACTATCCACAAGCAAGTGCATTCAAAGTAAAAAAATAATCTGAGAATTCACTAAATTCTTATAGCTGATGATCAACTTCCAATTTACAGAGCGATTGCCTCAAGATAACTCTTGGAGTGTTTACCTGTTTATCGGAACCTTTATGTTGGTCGCTATCGTAAGAACTGTTTTTCCCAAACAATTCAATGATTTCTTAGGGCTCATTTATACAAATAAATATATCAAACTTTATGATGAGACCAGTATTACTTGGTTTTCGATAACTCTATCAATAGTACAACTCGTCTCTTATGCTTGCTTCATCCACATGATGCTTTCGTATTTCGGTTGGATGCATAGATATAACTTCACTGCGTTTCTTCAGATTCTTACTTTTGTATCGGCGTTTGTCGGGCTAAAGTATATCATCAATAAGACAATCGCAGTGCTGTTTGACATACAAGATATTGTCGCTAAGTTTTTGTTTTATCAAACATCATATAGAATGTATTTTGGCTTGTTTTTGCTGCTGACAACATTTGTTATGTTCTACGCAAAAGAGCCAAACACAAACTTAGTCTATGCTCTGCTTGGTGGTGTTATACTATTACATTTGATAGTGTATCTTATTTCTTTTAGAGTTTTTAGGAAAGAAATTCTGAGTAATTTGTTCTATTTTATTTTGTATCTTTGCACTCTTGAGATAGCACCCTATTATTTCACCTATTATTGGTTCACCAAATAATTTTTTAAGCCCATGACCCTTGAGAAAGTAAAGTCAATATTAGTTTCACAGCCAGAACCTAAAGCAGATAACTCACCTTATTTTGATTTGCAGAACAAATATAAAATTAAGGTTGACTTCAGACCATTTATTCATGTTGAAGGTGCTACTGCCAAAGAAGTGAGACAACAAAAAATTGACATGAACGAATATTCTGCTGTCATTATGACTAGTAGAAATGCCGTAGACCATTTTTTCAGACTCGCTGAAGAAATGCGTTTTAAAGTGCCTGAAGACCTCAAGTATTTTTGTCAGTCAGAAGCAATAGCTTTCTATCTACAAAAGTATGTGGTGTACAGAAAAAGAAAAATATATGTTGGACAAAGGGATTTTGCTGACCTAACTCCCCTTATCAAAAAATATAAAGAAGAGAAGTTTTTGTTGCCGTCGTCTGACCAACTAAATGCAGAAGTTCCCGCTACTCTAGATGCGTTGGATGTGGACTGGACACAAGGCGTTTTTTACAGAACAGTGATGAGCGATCTTTCGGATCTAAAAGAGGTGTTCTATGATATTATTGCCTTTTTTAGCCCAACTGGAGTACGCTCGCTGTTTAAGAACTTTCCAGATTTCAAACAAAACAAAACTAGAATTGCCGTTTTTGGCTTGACCACCAAAAAAGAAGCTGAAGAATTAGGTTTAGTAGTAGATATATTTGCTCCTTCTCCTGAGACCCCTTCGATGACTATGGCACTAGAGAAATACGTAAGCGCTGCTAATAAAGTAAAGTAAAAAGTGTTACAACTGACAACTTAACCTCAAAAGCCCAAACAACTTGAATTTGTTTGGGCTTTTGAGGTTACTACAAACAACTGAGCGATTCTGTATTGTCCATTTCAAATCATAACCTAATGAAGCCAGTATTGATAATTATCTCTGATTTGTGCGGTATAGTTGCCCCTAACGGAATACAATTTTATCTAGACCGACTAGGAAGCAAATTTGATATTCGCTATTATGATGCTCGAGCCCTAGCAAGCATAGGCGTTGCGACTTTGAGTAAGCAACAACTTCATAATGAGTTTGTAGAAGGGGGAATAGATGCGGCTGTTGCAAACTTATTGCGACTAGAGTGCACTGAGCTTAGCCTACTGGCATTTAGCATAGGCGGAACTATTGCTTGGAAGGCTGCACTGAAAGGACTAAAAGCTAAGAATCTCTACCTTATTTCCTCCACGCGATTGAGATACGAAACGCAAAAACCAAAGTGTAATATCTGGTTGTTGTATGCAGAAAACGACAAATTTAGACCAAAGGCTCATTGGTTCGAAAAACTCGATTTGGAATCTATACTTGTCAAAAATGCGACACACGAAATTTATAAGAACAACCAAATTGCCGAACAGATTTCTGATCGCATCCTCAAAGACTGCGATTAAGCAAGAGTAGAGTTTGTGATATTTTGGTATTCAGCTTAGTTATTCAGCTTTTACTTCTTAACTTTACGTTTCTTAAATCAAAAAATAACATCACAATGAAAGTTTATACCAAAACAGGAGACAAAGGAACAACGGCATTGTTCGGAGGTACGAGAGTGCCCAAACACCATATCAGGATCGAAAGCTATGGCAC
Source organism: uncultured Flavobacterium sp. (assembly GCA_964598455.1). Classification (GTDB taxonomy): domain Bacteria; phylum Bacteroidota; class Bacteroidia; order Flavobacteriales; family Flavobacteriaceae; genus Flavobacterium. The sequence goes on along the minus strand of CAZRCB010000025.1, from coordinate 17,062 downwards.
GACTGACGAACTCAATTCTTTTATCGGACTAATTCGCTCTCAAGATATCGATAACCACCACAAAAACTTCCTGATTGACATTCAAGACAGGCTGTTTGTACTCGGAGCTATCTTGGCAACTGCACCGGATAAAGAGGTCCTTAAGAGCGGCAAACAGCGCCTTAATATTATGCGAATCACAGAAGCAGATATTACTGCCTTAGAAAACGAAATTGACGCTATTGATGCAGCTCTGCCACCGATAACTCACTTTGTCTTGCCCGGTGGTCATACATCCGTGTCATATTGTCATATTGCTCGATGCGTTTGTCGTAGAGCAGAGCGTTTAGCCACACAATTGAATGAAGTAGAACCTATTGATGAGCTCGTTTTGAAGTACCTAAACCGACTTTCTGACTACCTCTTTATGTTGGCACGAATCTTGTCATCAGACCTCAATATCGAAGAGATAAAATGGATTCCGAGAAAGGAATCATAACTATTAAACCTTGAAAAGGGTATTTATATTCAAGAAAGAGATTCTTATTAAAAAAATAAACGGTTTTTAACTTGTTTTTCTGAGTATTAAATATATTTTTGCAAAAATTAAACTTGAAGAAGAGATGTATTGGACATTAGAATTAGCATCCTATCTTAGTGATGCTCCTTGGCCGGCTAACAAAGACGAGCTTATCGATTACGCAATCAGAACTGGAGCGCCGCTTGAAGTTGTAGAGAATCTACAATCTATAGAGGACGAAGGAGAAGTGTATGAAACTATGGAAGAGATTTGGCCAGATTATCCCTCAGATGAAGATTATCTTTGGAATGAGGATGAGTATTAGATAAAAAATATCCTGAAAAGCCTCACTAGTGAGGCTTTTTGGTTTACACATAATAACGGAATTATAACGAATACAAAACATTAAAATGGATTTTGTAAATAACTTATTAAAATTGTTTGTCGGTGACAAATCAAAACGAGATGTCCAACAAATAAAACCTATTGTTGATAAAGTCAAAAAATTTGAGCCTGCTCTCAAAGCCCTCTCAAATGACGAACTGCGTCAGAAAACAGTTTACTTTAAAGAAAAAATAAAACAAGCGCGCCTTCAAAAAGACAACGAAATTGCAGCTATAAAAAGCAAAATCGAACAAACAGATGACATTGATTCAAGAGAAGATATGTATTTGGAAATCGACAAGCTAGAGACTGAGGCTTATGAGCTATCTGAAAAAATGCTTGACGAATTGCTTCCAGAAGCCTTTGCTGTTGTCAAAGAAACGGCCAGAAGATTCAAAGACAATACCTCAATAGAAGTCACTGCTACGCCAAAAGATATTGAACTCTCAGCAACCAAACCTTATATTACCATCGAAGGCAATAAGGCAATTTGGGCAAACTCTTGGAACGCTGCAGGAAAACCAATCACTTGGGATATGATTCACTATGACGTCCAACTGATCGGTGGCGCTGTGTTGCATCAAGGTAAAATTGCAGAGATGCAAACCGGAGAAGGTAAAACTCTTGTGGCAACCTTGCCTTTATACTTAAATGCCTTGACCGGAAACGGAGTACACTTAGTAACCGTGAATGATTACTTGGCAAGACGTGATAGCACCTGGAAAGCCCCTTTGTTCGAATTCCACGGACTAACCGTAGATTGTATTGACAACCACCAACCAAACTCCGCTGCAAGACGCAAAGCTTATGAGGCAGACATTACTTACGGAACAAACAACGAGTTCGGTTTTGACTACCTGAGAGACAATATGGCGCATTCGCCAGAAGATTTGGTTCAGCGCAAACACAACTATGCCATTGTCGATGAGGTCGATTCAGTATTGATTGACGATGCGCGTACGCCGCTTATTATCTCAGGACCTGTGCCACAAGGTGACAGACACGAGTTTAACGAGCTGAAACCAAAAATCGAAAATATCGTTAGCCTACAACGTCAAATGCTCAACGGAGTTTTGGCTGAGGCCAAAAAACTAATCAAAGAAGGAAATACAAAAGACGGTGGATTCCTACTCCTGAGAGTACACAGAGGACTGCCGAAAAACAAAGCCCTAATTAAGTTTTTGAGTGAAGAAGGCGTTAAGCAAATTCTTCAGAAAACCGAGAACCACTATATGGCTGACAACAACAGAGAAATGCCAAAAGTTGACGAGGCACTTTACTTTGTAGTCGAAGAAAAAAACAACCAAGTAGAACTTACGGATTTTGGGATTAAATACCTTTCTCAAGATACGGCGGAGGATTTCTTTATCTTACCAGATATCGGAACCGAAATAGCAAAAATCGAAAAAAAGAAGCTCTCTAAGGAGCAAGAAGCAGAAGAAAAAGAGAATCTCTTCCAGGATTTCAGTATCAAAAGCGAACGAATTCATACCTTAAGCCAATTGCTGAAAGCCTATACCGTTTTCGAAAAAGATACAGAATATGTAGTGATTGATGGGCAGGTGAAGATTGTGGACGAGCAAACCGGACGTATTATGGACGGAAGACGCTACTCTGACGGATTGCACCAAGCAATTGAAGCAAAGGAAAACGTAAAAATTGAAGCCGCTACGCAAACTTTCGCAACCGTGACACTTCAGAACTACTTCCGTATGTATAGCAAACTTTCGGGGATGACCGGTACGGCTGTAACTGAAGCGGGTGAATTCTGGGAAATATATAAATTGGATGTAGTAGAAATCCCTACCAACAGACCTATCGCAAGAGTTGACAAACAGGACTTGATTTACCGCTCGGTACGTGAAAAATATAACGCAGTAATTGAAGATGTAAGTGAACTCTCAAAAGCGGGACGTCCGGTATTGATTGGTACTACATCGGTGGAAATCTCTGAGCTTTTAAGTAGAGCACTAAAGATGCGAGGAATCCCTCACAATGTCTTGAACGCTAAGATGCACAAGCAAGAGGCGGAAATCGTGGAGCAAGCAGGTAAGCCAGGAATCGTTACTATTGCTACGAATATGGCAGGTAGGGGAACGGATATCAAGCTTTCTCCTGAGGTTAAGGCAGCAGGTGGTTTGGCAATTGTAGGTACAGAACGCCACGATTCAAGACGTGTGGACCGTCAGTTAAGAGGACGTGCCGGTCGTCAAGGAGATGTCGGGAGTTCGCAATTCTACGTTTCGCTAGAAGACAACCTGATGCGACTTTTTGGCTCTGAGCGCATTGCAAAAGTAATGGACAGAATGGGGCTTAAGGATGGAGAGGTTATTCAGCATTCAATGATGACTAAGTCAATCGAAAGAGCTCAGAAAAAGGTAGAAGAAAATAACTTCGGCGTGCGTAAGCGACTCCTAGAGTATGACGATGTGATGAATGCACAACGCGAAGTGGTTTATAAGCGAAGAAAAAATGCCCTGATCGGTGAACGACTTAAAGTAGATATTGCAAATATGCTTTATGATGCTTGTGAGAATATTGCACAATCCAATAAAGCTGTAGAAGATTTCAAAAACTTTGAATACGAACTCATCAGATATATGGCGATAGAATCTCCGATTACAGAGGCTGAATTCAAAAAAATGTCAGCACTAGAAATCGCTTCTAAGGCATATAAGTCAGCTTATGACCATTATGCAGCCAAGAATATTAGATCTGCTCAGAACGCCTATCCGATTATCAAAAACGTTTATGAGAATCCAGAGAATAGATACGAGAGAATTGTGGTTCCTTTTTCAGACGGAGTAAAAACCTTAAGCGTAGTGACTGACCTAAAGGCAGCATATGAAACAGAAGGGAAGAAACTGATCAATGACTTCGAAAAAAATATCACACTTGCCATTGTTGATGAGGCCTGGAAGAAGCACCTGCGTAAGATGGATGAACTAAAACAATCTGTACAACTAGCCGTACACGAACAAAAAGATCCTTTACTTATCTATAAATTCGAAGCATTTGAATTGTTCAAAAAGACAATGGATAGCATCAACAAGGACGTGATTTCATTCTTAATGAAGGCTGAGATCCCCGTGCAAGAAAATGTACAGGAAGCACCAGAGGTAAAACGCCAGAAAGAGGAATACCAAACCAATAAAGAGGAAATTCCGAATACTAATCAAGCCAGACAAGAGGCAATACAAGCGGGACAAACTCAGCAACGCAAGCCGGTTGAAACCATTGTCCGAGATACGCCAAAGATCAACAGAAATGATACTGTTACTATCAAACATGTTATTAGCGGTAAGACCGAGGAGATGAAATACAAAAAAGCAGAGTCACTGCTTGCAACAGGTCAATGGGTAATAATCTAAGCTGATTGTCCACCTAGATCGAAGAAATAAGAAGCCCTGCAATTTGCAGGGTTTTTTTATGGAAAACATTCTAGCGGAGGTTTTTTTTAGACAGATATTTTTTGTGAGTAGGATTCTTTGTTTAGAAATAATATATTTGAGTTGGTTCTAGACCAATAAAACTTAAAACAGATGAAAAAAACTTTGACTTTACTGTGCCTATTATTCGCCTTTAGCTTTGTTGAGGCTCAAACCCTTCAAACGAGTAATTATGGCACTACGGGCTATATAAATGCAGATGGCAGGATTCAGAACAGCAGTTATGCTACGGTGGGTTATATCCAAGAAGACGGTAGAATCCTGAATAGTAGTTATGCAACAATAGGTTATATACGAAATGATGGTAGGATTCAGAATAGTAGCTACGCAACCTTAGGTTATGTTAAAGAGGATGGTAGAGTTCAGAACAGCAGCTATATGACCTTAGGCTACATCAACGACGACGGAAGGGTACAAAACAGTAGTTATTCAACACTTGGCTATGCAAAAGGAGTGAAGAAAGAATGGGTGGCGATTGCCTTTTTCTTTTTTAAGTTTGATTGAGATAGGGCTTTGCGAATGAGTTATAATGACACATAAACTCTCAGGTCGGTTGTGGTAGGTTTTGAAGTAGTATTTTTCAATTAAACACCTAATACGAATTAAAGTGATTCAGCTGTTATGCTCTGAATGAGGTAGTTAAGATGCACTATCGAGCTGTGGAAAGTTGCGCTATACTATGAGTCAAAAACATCATAAAATTTGTCGTAAAAATATATTTTTGAACTGTTAAGGAAAATATAAGAAATGTTTTTATATTTGAACTAAATCCGCTGTTAACCCTAATGGACTATGTATAGCTGGACTTATTGAATATGCTAAAAACTAAATAATAACTAATCTATTAACTTTAAAACCAAAAAAAATGATGAAAAAATCAATGAAAATGCTAGCAGTTGCTTTTGGAGCATCAATGTTGTTAACTTCTTGCTATTCTTACACAAGCGTTGTAGGTAAAGGCGCTCAAGGTTACAACCAAACTACACAATGGAATCACTATGTGGTTTATGGTTTAGCACCAGTGGGCGTGTCTAATTCAAAACAAATGGCTGATGGTGCAACAGATTACACTGTTCATACTAGACAATCATTTGTAAACGGATTAGTCGCTGCTATAACTTTCGGTATTTATACCCCAACAACTACAACTGTTACAAAATAGTAGTCTCATAGTATGTGGAAGCGATCCTACAAGAGCGCTTCCACATTGCTCTTCTTTACCTATGAAAAAAATCGTTTTTTACTTTTCACTCATCCTCTCTACACTGCTACTTCTAAACATCATCAACATATTGATAACTGATTTAGATAGACTTACAGAGTACGGCTATGGCTACCTTATCGGTAAAGTTATTATGTTTCTAGTTTTTGTAGGCATCGCGCTGCTTACTAGAAATACGACTGCTAAATCCTAATCCCTATAGTGTTTCTGTTTTATATATAACCTCTTTTATGGAGGTTTTTGTGTTTTATGAAGTGCTGTAAATTATTATGCAACGAATAAACTCTCAATCCGGCGCAATATATGCAACGAATAAGGCTTACATTCGTCGTAAATTATGCAACGAATGAGAACCTATATCTATCAACAAGAGTATTGGCCTAACTTTACTTGGAACAATCAGGAGTTTTTGATGTTACTAAGTGAGGCTAGAAACTTACAAGGAAGACTTTTTGGGAAAATGAGTTCACTAGGATTTGAGTTGAAAAACGAAGCCTTGTTAGATACTTTAACCCTAGATGTTTTGAAATCATCTGAGATTGAAGGTGAATTTTTGGATTCTGACCAAGTGCGTTCATCTATTGCTAGAAGATTGGGAATGGAAATCGCGGGCTCTGTAGCATCTGTTAGAAATGTAGATGGAGAAGTTGAAATGATGCTTGATGCTACCCAGAATTGTTTTGAACCACTGACCATAACCCGACTTTTCGACTGGCACGCAGCTTTATTCCCAACGGGAAGAAGTGGTATGTATAAAATAGCTGTAGCTGATTGGCGCAAAGATACTAACGGGCCTATGCAAGTAGTCTCAGGCGCAATAGGAGAGGAAAAAGTATATTTTCAAGCCCCTGATTCCACTTTGGTTGAAGCTGAGATGAATCTTTTTTTGGATTGGTTTAACACTCATAAAGAAATAGACCTAGTGCTAAAAGCGGCTATTGCGCATTTGTGGTTGGTTACTATACATCCCTTTGATGACGGTAATGGTAGGATTACCCGAGCGATGACCGATATGTTATTGGCGCAGTCAGATAAAAGTACCCAACGTTTTTATAGTATGTCTGCTCAGATTAGAATTGAGAGAAAGCAGTATTATGAAATGCTAGAGAAAACTCAAAAAGGAAGTCTAGACATTACCAATTGGATTAAGTGGTTTTTGAATTGCTTGATAAACGCTTTGAATGCAACGGATTTGACCTTGAATAAAGTTTTGTCTAAAGCAGACTTTTGGAATAAACATTCTAAAACACTGACAAACGAAAGACAAAAGAAACTTCTAAATATGATGCTCGACGGTTATGACGGAAAACTAACTTCGTATAAATGGGCAAAAATCGCAAAATGCTCAAAAGACACCGCTATCAGAGATATCAATGATTTGATTGAAAAACAAATACTACAAAAAGGACCACAAGGAGGTAGGAGTACGAGTTATGAATTGAGTACTAAGGTTTAGCTATGGAATGATGTTTTTCAAATTGTTTATGAACAATAAGTATAGTTTCAATAGATTAGAAGCCTACTCAAAAGAAGATGTTAATCCCCAATCCCACCACCTAATCTTTAGTTTCACAAACTTGAAACTTGAAGCAAAAAGTCATATCTTTGCCTAATTAGATTTATTCCATATAAACATAACATATAATGAAATTAGATAGAAACGAAATACTCAAAGCATTAGAAACCATTACTGTTGCTGGAGAAGGACAGAATATGGTAGAAAGTGGCGCTGTGCAAAACGTAATGACTTTCGGTGATGAGGTAGTGGTTGATTTAGTACTCTCTACGCCTGCTTTACATATCAAAAAAAGAGCCGAGGTCGATGTGATGAAAGCCATTCAAGACAAGGTGTACGAAAAAGCAAAAATCAAAGTAAACATAAAAGTAATTGCTCCTGATAAACCTGAAATCAAAGGAAAACCAATACCGGGAGTAAACAATATCATTGCTGTAGCCTCAGGAAAAGGAGGAGTAGGGAAGTCTACCATCACAGCAAACCTAGCCGTTTCGCTTTCTAAAATGGGCTTCAAAGTAGGAGTTCTTGATGCCGATATTTATGGTCCGTCAATGCCTATTATGTTTGATGTTGAAAGAGCAAGACCACTATCAAAAACAGTAGACGGCAAATCAAAAATGGAGCCTATCGAGAGCTACGGAATCAAAATCCTATCTATCGGATTCTTTACCCAGCCGGATCAAGCGGTGATCTGGAGAGGACCAATGGCAGGAAAAGCGCTTAGCCAAATGATTTTTGACGCAGATTGGGGAGAGCTTGATTTTATGCTAATTGACCTGCCACCCGGAACCGGAGATATTCACCTAAGCATCGTTCAGAACCTTCCTATCACTGGAGCTGTCGTGGTGAGTACGCCACAAAACATCGCTCTTGCCGATGCCAAAAAAGGAGTAGGGATGTTTAGACAAGAAACTATCAATGTTCCAGTTTTGGGTATAATCGAAAATATGGCCTACTTCACACCAGAAGAACTGCCTGACAACAAATATTATATTTTCGGTAAAGAAGGAGCGCGTCATCTTGCAGAAGATCTAAACGTTCCTTTCTTAGGAGAAATTCCGATTGTACAGAGCATCAGAGAAGCTGGTGACTTTGGTCATCCAGCTGCACTACAAGAGAATACACCGCTATCGAAAGCCTTCGAAGAATTAGCCCGAAATGTAGCACAGCAAGTAGTTGACAGAAACGAAAGTCTTCCGCCTTCAGAAGCAGTAAAGATTACGACAATGGCAGGTTGTGCGCCTAGCAAAAAAAATTAAAACGCATCATCACGTAGGTGTTTTTAATCTTTTACAATCCCTTAACACCCATTAAATTATGACATCAGAAGAAATTAGACTTAACGTAGAGAAAGCTCTCGAAGAAATCAGACCTTTCCTTCAATCAGACGGAGGAGATATCTCGTTGGTTTCTATTGTGGACGACAAAGTAGTAAACGTCCGACTCGAAGGAGCTTGTGGAGATTGCAGTGTCAATTATTCTACCATGAAAGCAGGTGTGGAGACAACCGTAAAAAAATACGCTCCTAAAATTGAGCAAGTAATTAATATCGCATAAATTGCATAAGCCTTAAACTTTTGCTTAGCTTTTGAGAAGTCATTAGCTGAGCAAATTTTTTTAATTAAGCTAATAATCTGCTTTTATCGCTTCGCTTATGCATACAGTAGTCAAATAACTGATATTTATCATAGTGATTACTTAGCGATTGTGCGAACTTTGTAAAATATTTTAATACAACGATTACCTATAACAGTATAGTAAATAATGATTTCAACAGACATACTTATCATCGGTGCAGGACCAACAGGTTTGTTTACTGTATTCGAAGCAGGACTTCTAAAACTAAAATGCCATATTATTGACGCACTTCCGCAGCCCGGAGGACAGTTATCAGAATTATACCCAAAAAAACCAATCTTTGATATCCCTGGTTATCCAAGCGTAGGTGCTCAGGAGTTGGTGGATAACTTGATGGAACAAATCAAACAGTTTCAGCCGGGATTCTCACTCAACCAACGAGCAGAAACTATTGAGAAACTCGAGGACGGTACTTTTATCGTCACTACGGACAACGGAACAGAACACCACGCCAAAGCAGTAGCTATCGCTGGAGGATTAGGTAGTTTTGAACCAAGAAAACCAGAGATTGACGGACTAAATTTCTATGAAGACAAAGGAGTTGAATATTTCGTGAGAAATCCAGAATTGTTCCGAGATAAAAAAATCGTAATTGCTGGCGGTGGAGATTCTGCTTTAGACTGGAGTATCTTTTTGTCTGACGTTGCGTCGGAGGTTACGCTTATCCACAGAAGAAACGAATTTAGAGGTGCCCTAGACTCAGTAGAAAAAGTTCAAGAACTAAAAAAACTCGGTAAAATAAATCTCGTAACACCTGCAGAAGTAGTTGCGCTAAACGGGGCAGAGCACTTGGAGTCGCTTGTAGTGGATATCAACGGCGCTAATATGACTATCGAAGCCGATTATTTCATCCCGCTTTTTGGACTTACGCCTAAACTAGGACCTATCGCAAATTGGGGACTTGAGATTGAGAAAAATGCAATCAAAGTAAACAACGCCCTAGACTATCAAACCAATATCGAAGGAATCTATGCCATCGGAGATATCAATACCTATCCAGGAAAACTAAAACTGATTCTATGTGGCTTTCATGAGGCAACTTTAATGTGTCAGAGCGTCTATAACAAACTGAACCCAGGAAAGAAGTATGTGTTGAAATATACCACGGTTTCGGGTGTTGACGGATTTGACGGAACTCGAAAAGAAGCTGAAAAAGCAGTGGTGCAAGCCATCAACTAAACCGAACTTAGCTACAACTAACTACAACTATTTTATAAAAATAAAATGTCAGACATCAAAATACACATCACAGATAGAAACGGAACCCGTCACACGGTTGATGCACCTACGGATATGAATATGAACTTGATGGAACTCGTGCGCGCCTATGAGCTAGCTGAAGAGGGAACTATCGGTATCTGTGGCGGAATGGCTATGTGCGCTTCTTGTCAGTGCTATGTGTTGAACGAAGTGCCCTTGCCTGAGAAAAGTGCAGAAGAAGACGCCATGCTTTCAGAGGCATTTCACACGAAAGACAACAGCAGATTGGGTTGTCAGATTTTTATGACCCCAGAAGTAGCTGGACTCGAAGTCGAATTGGCTCCTGAATAATCTTAAAATCAATATTTTTTAGAATAACTTATTCTCTACGTATGGAATTTCCTCAGGGCAAAAAAATAGTACTCTTTGATGGGGTTTGTAACCTGTGCAACAACTTTGTACAGACTATTATCAAACACGATAAACACGACGTCTATCGCTTTGCCTCACTACAATCGGACTACGGACAAAAACTGCAGAAATACTTAGGCATAGATGCATCACAGGTAAATTCAGTAATTTTATACGAGCCTGGAGTGGCTTATTTTCATAAATCTGAAGCCTCTATAGAGATTGTGAATAGCTTCGGTGGTATATATACTCTATTTTCGATTTTCAAGATTTTTCCTAAGTTTATCAGCAATGCGGTCTATGATTTCGTAGCCATCAATCGCTATAAATGGTTCGGAAAACAAGAAAACTGTATGCTCCCGACTACAGAACTAAAAGCCAAGTTTTTAGACTGATTTTCCGTACATTTGCCTAAAGATGAAAATAACCGAACAAATAAAGCTGCCCATACGCTACGAAATGGAACTTTTCGAAAAGAAGTTCTTGCTATCGATGTCTTCTAGGGTGGCTTTACTCAATCGCATCACTTATTATATCGTAAACAGAAAAGGGAAACAAATGCGTCCGATGTTTGTCTTCCTGGTCTCTAAGATGATTTCAGGTGGCGAGCTCAACGAAAGGTCTTATAGAGGTGCATCGGTTATTGAGCTAATTCATACGGCTACACTCGTGCACGATGATGTCGTAGATGACAGCAACAAACGAAGAGGCTTCTTCTCACTCAACGCACTTTGGAAAAATAAGATTGCAGTGCTTGTAGGTGATTTCTTACTCTCAAAAGGACTTTTGCTCTCGATTGACAACGGAGATTTTGATTTGCTCAAAATCATTTCAGTCGCTGTTAGAGAAATGAGTGAAGGTGAGCTACTCCAAATCGAAAAAGCCAGACGACTTGACATTACCGAAGAGGTGTATTACGAAATCATCCGACAGAAAACAGCTACGCTAATCGCTGCGTGTTGCGCCATCGGAGCCAAAGCAGTGCTACTAGAAACCGATAATAACAAAGTAGAAGAAATGCGCCAGTTCGGCGAATATATCGGTATGGCTTTCCAAATCAAAGACGACCTTTTTGATTATACGGATGACGCTATCGGCAAGCCCACAGGCATTGATATCAAAGAGCAAAAGATGACCTTGCCGCTAATTTATGCTCTAAACCATTCTACGCCAAAAGAGAAAAAATGGCTGATCAATTCAATCAAAAACCACAACAAAGACAAAAAGCGAGTCAAGGAAGTAATTGCATTCGTTAAAGAAAAACAAGGTCTAGAATACGCTGAAAAAGTGATGAAAGAATATCAACAAAAAGCCTTGGCAATTATTACTACATACCAAGAATCGGAATACAAAAAATCTCTAGAACTGATGATTAATTATGTCATCGATAGAAAGATATAGGCAAAAAGTAGCTACAATTTATTACGCATAAAAAAACCTGATAAGTGATTATCAGGTTTTTTTATGGTTGGTTCTATCTGACTAAATATCATCAAAGCTAACGTCTGTGAAAGATGATGGAGTAGATGGTTTTTCTTCTCTCTTGTAATCTTTTTGATGTCTTTCGGATATGACTTCTTCGCCTTTGTTTTTTAATACGAAATCTGTCATCTCATTTAGCATCTCTTTGAATTCCGCAAAATCTTCTTTGTATAGATAAATCTTGTGTTTTTTGAAATGAAAAGAGCCGTCCTCTTCTGTAAACTTTTTGCTCTCTGTAATGGTGATATAATAATCATCAGATTTTGTGGCTCTTACATCAAAGAAATAAGTTCTTCTTCCTGCTCGATGCACTCTAGAAAAAATCTCATCTTTCTCTAAAAAATCTTTTTCTTCCATAGGTCTTCTTATTTTTTTTAGAATAATTATTACGCTCAAAAGTCTAAAAAAAAACCATATCAAACAATATATTTATCAAAAATCTTTTTCTGTTAGCTGCTTTTCGTAGAGATCTTTATAATAGCCTTCTAGGTTTAGAAGCTCATGATGAGTTCCTTGTTGAATGATTTCGCCATTGTCCAACACGATAATCTTATCTACATTGCGGGCTACAGTGACTCTATGGCTTACGATTAGAGTAGTCTTGGACTGTATCTCTTTGGCTAGGTTATGCAGGATTGCTTCCTCAGTTTCTGTATCAACAGCCGACAGCGAATCATCCATAAGTAGAATCGGAGCTTCTTTTATGAGCGCTCTAGCTATAGAAACTCTTTGCTTTTGTCCGCCCGAAAGCGTGATGCCTCGTTCGCCAAGTACTGTGTCATAGCCCATTTTGAACGAACTAATGTTGTGGTCTACAACAGCTTTTTTGGCAACGTCAATTACCTCTTGGTCAGTAGCATCTTCTTTCCCAAACTTAATGTTGTTTTTAATCGAATCTGAAAATAAGAAAGCATCTTGCGGGACTACAGCGGTGGCATTTCTAAGGCTTTCGAGGTTTACTTGATCAATAGGGGTTTTGTCAATCAATATTTCGCCTTTTTCTATGTCGTATAAGCGTGAAATTAGTGAGAGAATAGTAGATTTTCCGCTTCCTGTTTTTCCAAAAAGAGCTACGGTTTCGCCTTTGTTTATCTCAAAACTCACGTTTTTTAGTGCTACTATATTGGTGTCTTCATAAGTAAACGATACGTTTTTGAATTCTATATGACCATCAATAGGCGTTGGATGCTCTTCTTTATCCTGAATCTCTGGAACTTCTTTTAAGAATTCGTTGATGCGCTTTTGAGAGGCTTCGGCTTCTTGCACCATTGATGATATCCAACCTAGCGAAGCTACGGGCCAAATCAGCATATTCACATACAAAATAAACTCGGCTATGACACCGATATGTGAAATACCACCTTTGATATACATAATTCCACCCACCATAATCACTAGTAGGTTGCTCAGTCCAATCAAAAAGACCATTAGAGGTCCAAACAAGGCGTTTAAGAAAGAAAGCTTTAGGTTTTTTTCCTTGTTATCAAGTGATAAATCTTCAAAATCCCTTTGGATGTTTTTCTCGATATTATGTGCTTTGATGATGCGAATCCCTGAAAACATCTCTTGCGTAAAGCTGGCTAATGACGATAAGTTTTGCTGATAAATAGCACTTCTTTTATTGATCGCTTGACTGAGCTTGAATATTACGATTGATAACAATGGCAACGGAATCAGCGTATAAAGTGTCAGTTTAGGAGAGATCAAATACATCTGGGTGATGACCACTAAAAAGGTGATAGTAGTATTTATGCCATACATCACGGCAGGTCCTGTATACATACGTACTTTAGAGACATCTTCGCTGATTCTGTTCATTAAGTCTCCCGTTCGGTTGCGTTTATAGAAGCTCTGGGAGAGTTTCTGGTAGTGTTGATAGACTTCGTTTTTTAGGTCAAACTCAATGTGCCGTGACATAACCACTAAGCTCTGACGCATCAAAAAAGTAAAAATTCCAGCGATTAAAGTTGCGCCAATAATATAGAGGATATTCTCTAAGAGTAGGGCTTTGGTTTGGTCTATACTAAGGATTTGGTTTTGATAATCTTCGATTACGTTCATCGAGTTACCGACAAGTTTTGGTGTGTATAAAGCAAATATCCTGGCGATGACCGTAATTAGAATTCCTCCTACAAAAAGAGTTTTATATTTAACGAAGTACTTATTTAGGTATTTTAATTCTCTCATTTATGACGCAAAAAAAACGATTATACTTAGGTGTTAACTAAAACATTAGTAGATAATTATTGGTTAGATGGCTTTTTGATTTAGAGATTTACAATTAAAACAATTTCTTTTGTTATTTCTTAAATTATAAAGTACTTTTGTGCCACTTAAAAACATCAATAATGACAATCACCACTAACCCTACTGAATTACAAAAGGTTGCTCCGGTTTTCGGACAAATTTCTTTTAATGACCACGAGCAGATTGTTTTTTGTCACGACAAAGATACAGGTTTAAAGGCAATAATCGGAATTCATAACACCGTTTTAGGACCATCTTTAGGAGGAACTCGTATGTGGCATTACACTAGCGAGTGGGAAGCCTTGAACGACGTGCTTCGACTTTCTAGAGGAATGACATATAAATCAGCGATTTCAGGACTCAATCTAGGAGGAGGAAAAGCCGTTATCATCGGTAATTCTAAAACTGACAAAACCCCTGAATTGATAACTAAATTTGGTGAATTCGTAAACTCATTGAGCGGAAAATATATCACTGCTGAGGATGTAGGAACTACTACAGAGGATATGGACAGAATCAGAGAAGTAACACCACACGTTACGGGTATTTCTGAAAGCAAAGGAGGTTCAGGTAATCCTTCTCCTGTTACAGGATTTGGTGTTTATATGGGGCTTAAAGCTGCTGCTAAATTCCAATTCGGTACAGATAACCTAGAAGGCAAGACCGTTATGGTACAAGGTATCGGGCACGTAGGAGAAACGCTTGTGAGCTATTTAGTAAAAGAAGGCGCTATTGTTCAGATTGCCGATATCAACGAAGAGAAACTTCAAGAAGTAGCTACAAAATATGGCGTTGCTATTTATAGAGGCAATGACCTGTATGCGGAAGAGGTAGATATCTATGCTCCTTGTGCGCTAGGTGCAACCTTAAACGATGACACAGTAAACAAAATCAAAGCAAAAGTAATTGCTGGAGCAGCGAATAACCAACTGGCAAACGAAAATGTTCACGGATTGATCTTAAAAGAAAGAGGTATTGTATATGCACCCGACTTCTTAATCAATGCCGGTGGTATCATCAATGTGTATGGGGAAATCGTTGGTTACGGAAAAGATGAGGCGTTGAAAAGAACCGAAAATATCTATAACACGACACTTCAGACACTAAGTTACGCCAAAGAGCACAACATCACTACCTATCAGGCTGCATTTATGGTAGCACAACAGCGTATTGATGCTAAGAAAGCTGAGCGCAAATAATTTTTATTTAGATAAATTATATTTTATACTATTTTTGCAAAGCGAAAGTATATTACTTTCGCTTTGTAATTTCACAAAATAAAGTTCTTTAAAAGGTGTTAATAAACAGAAGACATATTCGAGTAAAAGTGATGCAGTCCATATATGCGATGCATCAAAGTAGTTCTGATTCTATCGAGAAAGAAGAAAAATTTCTCAATCTAAGTATCGAGAATATTCACAATTTATATCTTACGATACTTTCTGCGCTAGTAGAAATCCGCAATTATGAGCTAAATCTTCTTGAACTATCAAAAAAGAAGCACTTAGCAACTCAAGAGGAATTAAACCCGAACACAAAGTTTGTAGATAACGCTATTTTAGTATTGCTCTCAGAAAGTGATTCGCTTATAAATGCCTTAGAAGATAAGAAAATCAACAATTGGAAGAACAATGATGACTATATATTGTTGTTATTAAACGATATCAAAGCTAGTGAGCTATATGTAAATTATATGGCTACTACGGAGACTACGTTTGATAAGGACAAGGAATTTATTGTCAATTTGTTTACCGAGGTGATTGCCCCGAATGACAAGCTCTATGAATATTTAGAGGATTATAAACTCACTTGGGTAGATGATATTCCGATCGTGAATACCAATATCCAAAAACAGCTTAGAGGCATTAAACAGGACAACACAAGTTTTAAGATTTTAAAGCTTTTTAAGGACGATGAGGATAAGGAATTTGTAAGGCAGGTTTTCAGAAAAACCGTACTTAACGAAGCTCTTTACGCAAAAGAATATGTTGATAAGACACCCAATTGGGACACAGATCGTATTGCAGAGATAGATACGATTATCCTGAAAATGGCTATTTGTGAGTTTATGAAATTCCCTTCGATTCCGTATAAAGTAACAATCAACGAATATCTAGAGATTGCTAAAGAATATTCTACGCCAAAAAGCAGTATATTTATCAACGGAATTTTGGATAATTTAGTCAAAACATACGAACAAGAAAACAGACCTCTCAAATCAGGAAGAGGATTATTATAACCCTAAAAAATTAATGCTATGAAAAAATCACTTCTAATTTTAGCTTTGGCAGCAGCCTTTGTTAGCTGTAATCAGAAAAGCGCAGCAGATAAGTTAGATCAAACCAATTTAGAAAATGCAGCTGCAAGCGCAGGAGCACCAAAAGTTGTTGTTGACAATGCAACTCATGACTTTGGTGACCTAAAACTCCACGATAAAGCAGAACATACTTTTGTAATCAAAAACGAAGGAGATGCTGACCTTTTGATACTTGACGCTAGACCTTCATGTGGATGTACTGTCCCAGATAACTTCACTAAAACGCCTATCAAGCCAGGAGAATCAGGAATTGTGCCTGTAGTATATAACGCTACAGATGCAGGAGTACAACAAAAAACAGTTACACTTACGACCAACTCAGCTACGGGTAGTGAGGTCTTGACTATCAAAGCAAACGTTAAACCTTAATTATACAAATTACCATGGATGGAATGATGGCTTTTTTGCCTTACCTATTAATTTTTGCAGTATTTTATTTCTTGATTATTATGCCTCAACAAAAGAGAGCTAAGAAAGAAAAAGCATTCGAAAATGACCTAAAAGTTGGAGATAAAATTATTACTAAAAGCGGCATTCACGGTAAAGTTGCCGAGCTTAGCGCCGATAGTCTTGTGATCGAAACTATGTCAGGAAAACTTAAGATGGAGCGTTCTGCAGTTTCGATGGAACTTTCTATGAAAGCCAATGCACAGAAATAATAAAGTCTTCTTAAGACCTATAAAAAAGTCCGTTCTAA
>CAZRCB010000024.1:0-22058 GCA_964598455.1 uncultured Flavobacterium sp. | reverse complement strand
ATCGTATCGAGGCTTCTAAGTCCAGAAATACGCTCCGCAAATTCTTGAATACTACAGATGTTTGGCGCAAAAATAGTGTGATCAGCATTTTGTTTTAGTTGCTCTATCAGGAATATTTTTGACCTTCTGTTGGGCAAAATAACCGTCACATCAAGCATAGAAGTGCCGAATTTATCGATGAGATTTTTTGCAATTTTATCTAAAAATGTATCCATTGATAATCAAGTTATTTTATTAAATCAGTGTTGAGAGTCTTTGAGTCAAGTTTTTCCTGCTGAAACCCTGTAGGCCGATAGGTGAGGTTTTTAGGTTGTTTTCTTTGTATAAGCCATAATACTTTTCGATAGTCTCTTTTACTTTGTCCATTTCTGTATAGGAACAAAAAACACCGGTATTGGTGTGCTCAATAATTTTTCGGATATCTGACTCATCATTGGCAATAGCCAGAATCGGACGATTAGAAGCCATATATTCATAGAGTTTTCCTGGCAAAATAGCTTTAGTTTCGTCCGAATCAGATTCGACCAAAAGCAATACTTGAGAAGTGCGTTGCTCAGCAACCGATTCTGTATGCGGCAGATAATTTGTTTTGTTTACATAAGCTTCCAAACCAAATTCTTTGATAGCATCCATCACTTCATCAGACACAATCCCGATGAGTTTGAGCTGAAAGTCTGCTTTGAACTCTTTATTTTCTTTGATGAGTTCTTTGAGTGCCTTCCATAAAATCCTTGGATTTCGCTCTGATAAAAACGACCCAATGTGCGCAAGTGTAAACTTCTCATCTAACGGGCGTTTCTCGATTTTCTCTACATCATATCCATTGGTGATTACCTCAATGGGTTGTTTTGTTTTCTGAGAGAATTCCACTTTAGTAGAAGGGCTAGTCACGATTATCTGATCAGCCGAGTTCAGTACTTTAGTTTCTAATTCGATATGTTTTTTCTTAGAACTTTTAGAGAGTTTCAAATCTTTGTGATAAACGATACTCGTCCATGGATCTCTAAAATCAGCTATCCATTTCAGGTCTAATTTCTCTTTGAGTTTTAAGCCTATCAAATGCAAACTATGCGGAGGACCAGTGGTGATAATGGTTTGTATATTATTCTCCACAATATATTTCTCCAGATAATCCACCGATGGTTTTACCCAAAGCACACGAGCATCCGGTATAAAGAAATTCCCTCTCACATAAAGCATGGTTTTATCTAGTAAACTTTGTTTTCGTTTACTCGGAACTATGCCTGAACTGATGGATTTTGTTTTAGACTTTGATAAAATCGAAGCCAATCCGTAAGGTTCTCTGATAGGTTGTTTGAATACCAATGGCTGTGTGATATCCTCATATAGATTGTGATCAATAATTGGATAAGTGGGGTTTTCAGGCACATAAAGTATAGGCTCAATCCCAAAATCAGGTAAGTATTTCACGAATTTAAGCCAGCGCTGTACTCCAGGTCCTCCTGATGGAGCCCAGTAATACGTAATGATAAGTGCTTTCTTAGTCAAAATAAGTACTTGTTTTTTGTTGTGTAGTGTTGTAAGAGTAACTGTCCAAATATAATGAAATTAAGATATAAAAGATAGACTCATAATGGCTTTTATGGAAATTGTTTCATTCGCTAAAGTAGTATAGGCAGAGATTCTATAAAAAACTTTTAGTCTGTTTTATCTTCAATATGCAGTAAAAAGGGCTAAATTTGACAAACAAAATTGAACCATAGAATTCGTACAGCAATGAAAAATAAAACCCTGAATATACAAGACCTAGGACTCAAAGACTACAAGCAAGTTTGGAGATATCAGGAAGAACTTTTTGCAGCTATTGTAGCCTTAAAAACACAAAATAGAAATAAAGAAAACCCTCAACCTACGCCAAATCATTTCTTATTTGTTGAGCATCCTCACGTATATACGCTAGGTAAAAGTGGAGATATGAGTAATTTACTGTTGACTGAAGACCAGCTTAGAGAAAAAGGAGCTACCTTCTATAAAATCAACAGAGGTGGCGATATTACTTATCACGGACCAGGGCAGATTGTGGGGTATCCAATTTTAGATTTAGACAACTTCTTTACCGATATTCATAAATACCTCAGATTATTAGAAGAAACCATCATCCTTACGCTTGCAGAGTACGGACTTAAAACCGAGAGAAGCCCGGGAGAAACAGGGGTTTGGCTTGATGTGGGAACTCCTTTTGCCAGAAAAATTTGTGCGATGGGCGTACGCGCTTCAAGATGGGTGACTATGCACGGTTTTGCACTTAATGCAAATGCCGATCTTGGTTATTTTGACAATATTATCCCTTGTGGAATCAGAGGTAAGGCTGTTACTTCACTAAACGTAGAGCTTGGTGTGGATAGGGTAGATGAAGAAGAACTGAAAGCTAAAATCCTAAAACACTTTAAAGTTCTCTTTGAAGTCCAAGATAATTAAGCTTAATAAAGAATAAGATTCAGGCCAAAGAAAAAACCCCGATGTCATTAGATAATGATATCGGGGTTTGTTTTTCACGCTTTTGTACGTTTTTTTTGGCTTATACTACAAAAATTATCGTTGCATGTTTTTTGCTTCAATACTCATCGTAGCGTGAGGAACGATTTTTAAACGCTCTTTGTTAATAAGCTTGCCGGTCACCTTACAAACTCCGTAAGTTTTGTTTTCGATTCTTACTAAAGCGTTTTTAAGGTCGCGAATGAACTTCTCTTGTCTGATAGCCAACTGTGAGTTTGCCTCTTTACTCATCGTTTCGCTTCCTTCTTCAAAGGCTTTAAACGTTGGTGAAGTGTCGTCAGTTCCGTTATTCAAATCATTAATATATGCACTTTTTATTAGCTCTAAATCATTCTGAGCTTTTTCTATTTTTTGTAAAATTAATTCTTTGAATTCCGCTAAATCAGCATCAGAAAATCTTAATCTTTCATCTGTCATAATTCAACTGTTTTTGGTTATTAATATTATACTTTTGGTTTGATCAAATTCTATTTCTATTCCGTTTTCAAGGTATTGAACAGTTTCTAAGTCATTGGTAAGAGTTTCACTTTTGATATATTCTAAGTTGGCCATAATTGCCTCTGCGACTTCATCTTCTGTTTTTATTTGTACTTTTATTTTGTCAGTAACCTCAAGACCAGTGTCTTTTCGGATGTTTTGAATTCTGTTGACTAATTCTCTCGCAATTCCTTCTTTTCTGAGTTCCTCAGAGATTGAAATATCAAGAGCAACTGTGATTCCGTTAGCTGAAGCCACTAGCCAGCCTGGGATGTCTTGTGACGTAATCTCTACTTCATCCGATGACAATATAATACTATTTTTGTTAATTTCTACTGTTATGTTACCTTTTTTCTCTAGCTCATTAATTTGTTCAGGGGTAAAACTTTGTATAGCTTTAGAAATCAATCCCATATCTTTCCCAAATCGAGGTCCAAGGGCTTTGAAGTTTGGCTTTATTTGTTTTACTAATATGCCAGAAGCGTCGTCAAGCAATTCAATTTCTTTTACGTTTACTTCCGCTTTAATAAGGTTTTCAACCATTTTTATACTTTCTCTTTGATTTTCATCTAGGATAGGTATAATTATTTTTTGCAAAGGTTGACGTACTTTTATCATTTCTTTCTTGCGGAGCGATAGCACTAAAGACGAAATAGTTTGTGCATCCTGCATTCTTTTTTCTAGGGATTTATCGATACAACTTTGGTCGTATTTAGGAAAATAAGCCAGGTGTACACTTTCAAAATCCTCTTTGCCGGTAGCTGAATTCAAATCTCTAAACAGCTGATCTGCATAAAATGGAGCTACTGGGCTAATAAGTTTAGCTACTACTTCTAGACAAGTATAGAGTGTTTGGTATGCTGAGATTTTATCCGTTGAATAATCTCCTTTCCAGAAACGTCTTCTACACAACCTCACATACCAGTTGCTAAGGTTTTCCTGAACGAAATCAGAAATAGCACGCGTAGCTCTCGTCGGTTCATAATCAGCATAAAAGCTGTCAACTTCTTTGATGAGCGTGTTTAATTCCGATAAGATCCAACGGTCAATCTCTGGTCTTTGATCTAGTGGAATTTCTTTTTCAGAATAGTTGAAGTTGTCAATATTTGCATATAAAGAGAAGAAAGAATAGGTGTTATAGAGCGTCCCGAAGAACTTTCTTCGCACTTCTGCAATACCGTCAAGGTCGAACTTTAGGTTGTCCCATGGGTTCGCGTTAGAAATCATATACCAACGCGTGGCGTCTGCTCCGTATTCCATCAGAGTCTCAAATGGATCAACCGCATTTCCAAGGCGCTTAGACATTTTCTGTCCGTTTTTGTCTAGAACTAATCCGTTTGAAAGTACGTTTTTATAAGCAACACTATCAAAAACTAAGGTCCCGATAGCGTGAAGCGTATAAAACCAACCACGAGTTTGATCTACTCCCTCGGCAATAAAATCGGCTTGCCCCCAAACCCCCAAAGGGGGCTTTTCGAGTAACTGAACAATTTTTTCTAAAACATTATCAATATCCTGAAAAACTTCATCATTAAAGAATCGAAGAACGGTATATCCTTTTTCTTTAAGGTAATCTTCTCTCAGTTTATCGTTCTCTTGTACTTCGGGGTCATTGTGATAACCTCCGTCTATCTCAACAACTAATCTCCTTGACAAACAAACGAAATCAACAATATAATTATCTATTATATGTTGTCTCCTGAATTTATATCCTTCAAGTTGCTTTCCTTTAAGGACTTCCCACATAATTTTTTCCGCTTCTGTAGGGTTGTCCTTATTCTTTTTTGCGTTTTTTTTCAGAAGTTCATAGTTTAACTTAACTGCTGTTTGATAACCGAAGTTATCCCCCTCTCCTTTGGAGGGGGCTGGGGGGAGGCTGAACGGATAATGCCATTGCGCATAAGGCATAGCGCCACTGTCAAACCAAACGTCAATCAAATCGGCTTCTCTGCGCATAGCTTTTCCAGAAGGCGATACCAATACGATTTCATCTACTACATTTTTGTGTAAGTCAATAAGGTCGTAGTTTGCATCTGACAAATCCCCAACAACGAATGCTTTAAACGGATTTTCTGCCATTACGCCCTTCTCGACTGAAGTATTGATTTCGCTGATCAACTCTTCAACTGAGCCGATACATATTTCTTCTGTTTTATCTTCTGTTCTCCATATTGGTAATGGGATTCCCCAATATCTAGAGCGAGATAGATTCCAGTCATTGGCATTTTTGAGCCAGTTGCCGAAACGCCCTTCTCCAGTAGCTTTTGGTTTCCAGTTAATGGTCTCGTTTAATTCAAACATACGGTCTTTTACCTCCGTAACTTTGATGAACCAAGAGTCTAATGGATAGTATAAAATCGGCTTGTCTGTTCTCCAACAATGTGGATAACTGTGCACGTATTTCTCAACCTTAAAGGCTTTGTTTTCTTCTTTTAGACGAATGGCAATCTCTACGTCAACAGAGCGCTCTGGCATTTCTGCTTCATCGTAATATTCGTTTTTGACGTATTTTCCAGAGATATCTCCAAGTCCGTCGATAAATTTCCCTTGTAGGTTCACTAGCGGAACTGGGTTGTCATCTTTGTCAAGTACCAACAATGGCGGAACTTCAGGCGTAGCTTCTTTGGCTACTTTAGCATCATCTGCTCCAAAAGTTGGCGCTGTATGCACGATTCCTGTTCCGTCTTCTGTAGTTACGAAATCTCCAGAAATGACTCTAAATGCATGCTCCGGATTTTGGTAAGGCAACGCATACGGCAATAATTGTTCATATTTAATGCCTACTAAATCTTTTCCTTTTGCTTCGGTTAAGATTTGGTAAGGTATTTTTTTGTCGTCTGCTTTATAGTTTGCAAAATCTTCTTCTGATTCAGCTGCGAAGAATAATTTTCCTCCAAATTGTTTCTCGACTAAATTTTTAGCTAAAACAACTTGGATAGGATCAAATGTATATTGGTTGAAAGTCTTTACTAAAACGTAATCAATCTTTGGTCCAACCGTAAGTGCAGTATTGCTCGGAAGTGTCCAAGGTGTAGTGGTCCAAGCCAAGAAATGTATGTCTCCAAATCCTTGTAGGAATTCGGGCAAAGTGTTTTGTATGGCTTTAAATTGCGCTACGACCGTGGTATCGGTTACATCTCTGTAAGTTCCGGGTTGGTTTAGCTCGTGAGAGGAAAGTCCTGTTCCTGCTTTTGGCGAAAAGGGTTGTATGGTATAGCCTTTATACAACAAATCTTTATTGTAAATTTCTTTGAGCAACCACCAAACCGATTCCATGTATTTTGGTTTGTAGGTAATGTATGGATCTTCCATATCTACCCAATACCCCATTTTCTCAGTCAAGTCGTTCCAAAGGTCTGTATAACGCATTACAGTGCGCTTACAAGCTTCGTTATATTCTTCGACAGAGATTTTTGTACCTATATCTTCTTTGGTGATTCCGAGTTCTTTTTCGGTGCCGAGTTCTACAGGAAGTCCGTGCGTATCCCAACCCGCTTTGCGTTTTACCTGAAAGCCTTTTTGGGTTTTGTAGCGACAGAAAATGTCTTTTATCGCACGAGCCATCACGTGGTGAATACCCGGAAGTCCGTTAGCAGAGGGTGGTCCTTCAAAAAAGATAAACGGAGTTTGTCCTTCTCGGGTGACTATACTCTTTTCGAAAATATCATTTTCTTTCCAGTACTTCAGTTGTTCATCAGCGATAACGGGTAAATCAAGCCCTTTATACTCGGTAAATTTTGCACTCATTTTTGTTCCTTATCAGATTAAGAGTGCGAATTTACAACTTTTTGATAAAAGACCCGCTAGGTATATTATTTTTTGCGCAAAACTGCTCTAGAATCAGCTTTTTAGGGTTGTTTTAGTAGTATAAAACAGGATAAAAAAAACTTACAGCTTCGACGCCAACAAATAGATGACAGCCATTCGCACAGCTACTCCATTTTCTACTTGCTCCAAAATCACAGATTGTTTAGAATCAGCGACGTCTGAAGTAATTTCGACACCGCGATTGATAGGACCAGGGTGCATCACTACGATTTCTTTATTTAATGAATCTAGAATTTCTTTAGTTAACCCAAATTGTTGCGAATATTCTCTGGTATTCGGGAAGTAACTCACTTCCATTCGCTCGTTTTGTACGCGAAGCATATTGGCTACATCACACCATTCTAAGGCGCTTCTGAGATTGCTCTCTACCTTTACGCCCAATTTCTCGATGTGTTTTGGTATCAGTGATTTTGGCCCGCAAACACGAACTTCTGCGCCGAGTTTTTGAAGTGCGAAGATATTTGAAAGTGCTACTCTAGAGTGAAGAATATCCCCAACGATAACTATTTTTTTACCGCCAACTTCACCAAGTTTTTCTCGAATAGTGAAACCGTCTAAAAGTGCTTGCGTTGGGTGTTCATGTGCGCCATCACCAGCGTTGATGATACTTGCTTTGACGTTTTTAGATAAGAATTCTGCTGCGCCAGGACTTGAATGTCGCATCACCACCATATCCACTTTCATCGAAAGTATATTATTGACCGTATCAATTAGCGTTTCGCCTTTTTTTACTGATGATTGTGCGGCTGAAAAACTGATGACATCGGCAGAAAGTCTTTTTTGAGCTAATTCAAAAGAGAGTTTGGTGCGGGTAGAATTTTCAAAGAAAATATTAGCGATAGTAGTATCTCGTAGTGAAGGAACTTTTTTAATCGGACGATTGATTACTTCTTTAAAATGGTCAGCCGTTTCGAAAATCAAATCAATATCCGCTTTGGTTATGTATTTTATTCCGAGAAGGTGGTTAACGCTTAATGTTTTCATTTGTGTACTATTGTGGTTGTTGTTTTTCTAGATAAATAACATCTTCTCCGTGCTGTTCTTTCCAGTGTACTTTTACATTTTCGTCTCCGATAGCATCAACTTGGCGACCTCTATAATCAGGTTGGATAGGTAAATGACGCGAAAAACGTCTGTCAATGAGTACTAAAAGTTCTATTTCGGAAGGTCTTCCAAACGATTGAATGGCCGTAAGAGCCGAGCGGATGCTTCTTCCTGTAAAAAGCACATCGTCTATAAAAACTACTTTTTTGCCTTCTACCAAAAAGTCTATTTCGGTTTTGTTTGCTTCCAACGGTTTTTCACCTCTTCGGAAATCATCCCTAAAGAATGTAATATCCAGAAACCCGAGTTTAATCTCTGACACTCCGTATTCGTCCTCGAGTATAGATTTTATTTTTTTTGCAAACAAAGTTCCTCGAGGTTGAATCCCGATAAGGATAGTGTTTTCAAAGTCCAAGTGATTTTCGATAAGCTGACAAGCCAAACGATGTAGGATAATGTCGATTTCGTCTGAAGTAAGTAAAACTTTTTGGCTCATTTTGTATAGTTGTGTATGCAAAAATACACAAAAAGATTGAACTCCATAACTTGAATCCACCTTTGTAAATGTTTTTTTTAGAGTTTAAAATAGTTGTATTTTGCCGAAAAATATATTCAAACCTATTATAATGAAAAAACTGCTACTTCCTTTATTAGCTTTTATGAGTACTTTATTTTTAAATGCTCAAGTAGTATCTCCTAGTATGTCTGCTAATTCAGGGTTTTACGAAAATGATTTTACATTAACAATCTCACATCCTGATTCAAATGCTGTAATTATTTATACTCTTGACGGCTCAGAACCTCATCTAGATAATGTGGGTGGAGTATTCTATAACTATAAGAACTCCTATGTTGAAACACCAGGAGATCAAGATGGTACGCTTCTGCAAGGTAGTTTTCAAACCCTTATCTATGAAACGCCTCTTTTAATTGAAGATAGGAGCAACGAACCAGATAAAATCGCTGCAATATCTACTACGTTTCAAAACCAACGCTATTTTCCTGATACACCAGTTTTCAAAGGAACGACTGTTAGAGCAAGAGCTATTATAGGCACTGAATACAGCCCGATTGTTACAAAAAACTACTACGTAACTCCCCAAGGAGAGGACAGATATAGCTTGCCTGTACTTTCTTTAAATATAAACCCAGATAAGCTGTATAGTTATGAATACGGGCTTAATGTTGCCGGACTTATGTTTGACCAATGGAGGATAGATAATCCTAGTGAAGTAGCGGGGCAATGGGCTTCAAGTAATTATTGGATGTCAGGAGGCTCTTCAGAATTAGAACTTAACTTTAGTTATATAGAGAACGGAGTAGAAGTACTTAATCACAACGTAGGGCTTAGAAATCACGGAAATGGTAGTCGATATATGCCAAATCGTTCGATAAGACTCTATGCTAAGAGTGGATATGGCGTAAGTAAATTCAACCACTCGTTTTTTGATGATTATGACTATAATAGCTTTAAGAGGATAATACTTCGTAACTCTGGAAATGATGCTTCTAAAACAATGTTTAGAGATGCATTTACACAGCAATTAGTAAAGCATCTTAATGTAGAAATACAGGATTATCAACCAGTGGTCGTATTTATTAATTCTGAATATCAAGGAATCTATAACATAAGAGAAAGATTTGACGAATATTATTTTGATAGAGTATTTGGAGTTGATGAAGATGAGATAGATTATCTTGAAAATACTGGATTAGAGAATGGAGTTGTTGATTTAGGGGATGACGTGCATTATTTGTCAATGATGAACTTTCTAGAAAGCAACTCTTTGGAGGATGCTAATAATTATGATTATGTAACAACGTTGCTTGATCCTATTGATTATACAGATTACTGTATTTCATATATTTTCACCTCTAATTATGATTGGCCTCATAATAACAATGAGTATTGGAGAAAAAGAGTGAGTTATTCTCCAGAAGCACCTTATGGTCAGGACGGAAGATGGAGATGGCTCGTAAAAGATATGGACTATAGTTACGGATTATGGGATTGGGATGACGGAACACATAATACTTTAAACTTTGCAACTACATTATATCAAGGAACTGAACTTGATGCTGAAAATTTTGATAAATCAACATTGATTTTGAGGAGATTGTTAGAGAATGATACGTATAAAAATTATTTTGTAAATAGGTTTGCGGATTTAATAAATACGACGTTTTTGCCATCCAGAACCATAAGCTTGATTGACCAGATGCAAAGCGTTCTAGCACCAGAAATAGGAGAGCATATCCATAGATGGGGAATGATCTCTTCGTATAGCGTCTGGAATAGTAATGTAGATGTTATGCGAGATTTTGCTGAGCTAAGACCTGCAATTCAAAGAAACCACATAAAACAAAGGTTTAATATAGATTCTCATGAAGTAATAGTAGATGTCTCTAATCAGAATCACGGATATATAAAGATAAATACTATCGATATTCTTCCGACTACAGTTGGTGTTTCTGCGACTCCATATCCTTGGGGAGGAACTTATTTTGAGGATATTCCCATTACAATCACTGCAATTCCAAATGAAGGCTATGTGTTTAGTCATTGGATAGGCGCATATCAAGGAACAGATGCTGAACAAATTATTTCTCTGACAGAAGATTTATATATAAAAGCAGTATTTATTCACGAAGATGGGAGTAGTGGAGATGACCAAGAAGTTTCTAAGGTAAAAGTATATCCTAATCCTTTTGAAGATAAAATTCACGTGATTTCAGACAACTATAATTTTGAGTATTCAATATTTACTTTAGACGGAAAATTAGTTAGAAACGGAATAATGACGAATGTCACCTTACATTTAGACGAACTTCAAAGCGGTATTTACTTCTTAAAGTTAAAGAATTCAAGCAAAGAAACTATCCACAAGATATTCAAGAACTAAACAAAAAAGCCTTAATGAAAATTAAGGCTTTTTTGTTGACATATTTTGTCTGATATTCAAATAGTTTGTCTAATCTCTTAATGATCTGTATCGGTTATTTAGAGCTAGATATTGTTCGTTTTTCTTGAGAGCTTTTATTATCTGACTTTCGCTAAATTTACTTGTTTTCATTGTGACAGTCTAGATTTAAAGTTAGTAAATTTAAAACCGTCTTGTTTTTGGAGAAGCCTACATCTTGATTTACTCATATTTCAAATACTTCAACACGTCGAGCTTAGTTGCCTGATAGGCTTTCGAAAGCACTATAATCAAAGTTAATATCATCAAAACGATAAACCCGACCATAAACGGAATCCACGAAACATCAATTCGGTAAGCGAAATTTTCTAACCATTTTTGTAGTAAAATATAAGTCGGAAAAATAGCTATCAAAAATCCGATAACACAGAAAATAACATATTGCAATGACAGGTTTTTAAGCAAGGTTTCAACCGAAGCTCCGAGTGTTTTTCTAATTGCAATTTCTTTCATTCGTCTTTCTATGGAATACGAAGCCAAAGCGAACAACCCGAAAAGAGCAATACAAACTACAACAATATTCAGAACTGTGAAAATGTTGTTTTGATTGATGTATTCCTGATAGGTTCTTGCAAAAGCTTTATCTGTAAAATCATACGTAAACGGATATTCTGTTGTGATGTTTTGGTTCCAATAATTCTCTAATTCTTTCAGAATATGTTCTGTTTGTTCCGGATTTATTTTGATGTAAACCTTATCCAACCAAGCTCTTGTACTGAAATGTGGAAAAATCATAGGTTGCACTTTTTCACGAAATCCTTTTACGTTAAAATCATCTACAACTCCGATAATTTCGTAATTCTTTCCCCAGAAATCAATTTTTTCTCCAATCGGATTTTTAAACCCAAAACCATCAGAAGCCGATTTATTAATCAAAATAGACGAAATCGTATCCGTAGCTAAATGGTCTGAATAATTTCTTCCATTTATGATTTTTATATCCAAAACATCAAAGAAATTCGTTTCTGAAAAAGTAATTTGAGATTGAACTTTTTTCTTGTTAGAAATACTTTCGACAGAAGTTGAAGAACCAACTCCGTATCCGATTTCAAGATTACTTACCGAAACATCAAGTACTCCGTTTATTTGTTTTAAATCGTTCTTTAGAATTCGGTATTTTTCGTGTGGATTGTCGATTTTTGTCTTTTTGGTATAATCCATCATTATGACTTGTTCTCCTTTGAATCCTAAATCTTTGGTATTCATAAACCGAACTTGTTCCCGAACGATAAACGAGCCAACAATAAATACCGAAGCAATCGAAAATTGAAGCACAAGCATTGAATTTCGTAACCAAACTCCTTTTTTGCTATTCGAAAAACTACCTTTTAGAGCTTTCAGACTTTCGAAATTCGACACATAAAAAGCAGGTAAAATTCCAGCTAAAAATAAGGTAATCACAAAAATCTGTAAAAGTGAAGGTAAAAATTCCGTTAATGAAAGAACCATTTCTTTTTTCAGAAAATCGTTGTAAAAAGGTAATCCTAATTCGACTATCGAAAGAGCTAATAAAAATGAAATTAACAAATAGATGGTTGTTTCAAACAAAAACTGCAAAACGATTTGCGTTTTAGTTGCTCCTACAATTTTTCGGATTCCGACTTCCTTGGCTCTTTTGATGGCATTAGCTGTAGCTAAATTGATGTAATTCACAACCGACAAAACCAAAATCAGAATTGACAAACCAAGCATTATCAGAAGCATCTGATAATTTCCTCGTCCTTCGGGTAGCACATCTTCTCCTGTAGAATGTAATCGAAGCTCCGACAAAGGTTGCCAAATAGGAATTATATCTCCATACTCTGCGATGTATTCTTCAATAGGAATTCCGTCATTTTTTGCAAAACGAGCCGTTGTGTTTTCCCTAACTAAATCGTGTAATGCTTTGATAATTTTTTTCTCATCACTTCCTTCTTTAATCTTCAAAAACAGATAATAATTGTAGTTGTTCCAATCGTCTTTTCCACTATCTAATCTTTTGTAAATATTGTTACAAACAACAGACGGAGCATACGAGCTTTTCGGATTTGGTTTGTAAACTCCTTTAACCGTAAATGCTTGTCCATCGTAATTTACCAATCTATCTATCGGATTTTCATCTCCAAAAAGTTGCTTTGAAATGTTTTCAGAAATAGCAATACTGTTTTTGGATTTCAGAGCTGTTTTCGGATTTCCATAAACAAACTCAAACGGAAACATTTTGAAAAAAGAGCTATCTGCTTCAATGGTTTTTTGGGCTACAATTTTCTTTCCTTCAAACTCGATATTTTCTTTAACGTACAAACCATCTAAATAACAAAAATCCTCAATTTCGGGAATTTTCATTTTTGCCAAAGGTGCAACAGGTGCAGTATTGGTAGCCCAAATATCTCCATCTCCCATATCATAGGAAACCTGATAAATATTGTTTTTGTTCGGATTCCAGGCATCGTAGGAGTGTTCGTCATTCCAATACAGAACCGACAGAATCACTCCCGAAATTCCGATACCCAAACCCAAAATAGTAAGCAAAGAAAAAACTTTGTTTTTCTTAAAATGATAAACGAATATTTTTAGCCAGTTTAAAAGCATAGTCTATAAAGTCTTAAAGTCGAATGTCTTAAAGTCAAATGTGAAATGTCGAAAGTCCGTTATGACTTTCGACTTTGGACATTCTGACTTACTCATATTTCAAATACTTCAACACATCAAGTTTTGTAGCCTGATATGCTTTTGAAAGTACAATTATCAAGGTTAAAATCATCAGAATCACAAATCCGATTACAAAAGGAATAACCGAAACATCAACCCTAAAAGCAAAGTTTGAAAGCCATTTTTCGAGTAACAAATAAGTTGGAAAAACAGCAATCAAAAACCCGATAACACAGAAAATCACATATTGTTTGGTAAGGTTTTTCAGTAATGTTTTGGTTTCTGCTCCCAATGTTTTTTTGATAGCAATTTCTTTCATTCTTCTTTGAATCGAATACGAAGCCAAAGCAAACAATCCGAAAAGAGCAATCAGAATAACTACTGCATTCAATACAAAAAACAAATTCTTTTGTTTTACATATTCCTGATAAGTGCTGGCAAAATTCTTATCGACAAAATAATAGTCAAACGGATAGATTTTATCTACTTCTTTTTTCCAGAATTTATCAATATCCGAAATAGTTTTATCGATATTGTCCTTTGATATTTTGATAAAAACACTGTTCATATTATAAGCCATCCAGCTTACTTTAACATTCACAAATACCATCGGAGGAATTTCGGACTCTAACCCTAAAAGGTTGAAATCATCTACAACTCCTACTATTTCAAAAACAGAATTATCCCAAACATTTATTTTTTTTCCTATTGGGTCTTTCATTCCCATTTTTTCAACAAATGTTTTGTTTACCAACATATTTGATATGGTATCAGAAGCAAAATTTTCTGATAAATCCCTTCCTTCAACAATTTTGATGTTCATCAAATCAAGTAGGCCAAAGTCCATTGCCATATTCTGTGCCTGAACACTTTTACGTTCGTGCATAAATGATGAGGTTGAATTCGCTCCTCCTCCAAATCGAAAAGCTCCTGAAGAAACTCCTTCAACTCCTTTTATCTTTAAAAGTTGTTCTTTATAAAGCGAATAATCTTTATAAATTGAGTTCGGGTTTGGATAATTATATTGAGCCCTTATAACCTGATCGCCTTTAAAACCTAAATCTTTTTCTGACATATAAGTTACTTGTTGATAAACAACATAAGAACCAACAATGAATAATGTTGCAATAGTAAACTGAAAAACAAGCATTCCGTTTCTGAGCCATATTCCGCTTTTACTTCTCGAAAAGTTTCCTTTCAAGACTTTTAGAGCTTCGAAATTAGCTACATACAAAGCAGGGAAAATTCCAGCAAAAACAACAACAGCAATAAATATGATTGTTAATTGTATAAAAAACGAAGTTCCTTTCATATCTAAAGTTCGTCCAACAAAATCGTTGTAATACGGAAGAACAAGTTCTACAATAGCCAGTGAAATCAGAATAGCTAAAAATGCTGTAATAGCTGTTTCAAAAACGAATTGTTTTACAATCTGACTTTTATTTGCTCCCACAATTTTTCTGACTCCAACTTCTTTGGCTCTTCTGATTGCGTTGGCTGTAGCCAGATTGACATAATTCACAATTGATAGAACAAGAATAAGGGTAGAAAGTCCTATCATTATAAGTAGTAACTGATAATTTCCGACACCCTCAGGATAACCGTCTCTTATACCATTTAGATAAGCTGTTTCCAAAGGTTGTAAAAGCACTTTTTGTTCCCCATATTGCTCAATATATTCTTCTACAGAAATCCCTTCTTCTTTAGCCCAATGTTTGGTTCGGTATTCTAAATAAATGTTGTTTACTTTTTGTTCGACCGCTTTTTTATCTGCTCCTTTTTTAAGCTTAAAGCAAAGCCCGTAATTAAAATTTCCCCATTGGTCTTTGTTATCTTCTAAATTAAACAAAATACTATTGAATATTAGCTTTGGTTTAATCGAAGTTTTATCATTCAGTTTATAAATTCCTTTAATAACTACATCTTTCCCACTTAGTTTAATGGTTTTTCCAACCAGATTTTCAGTTGTTCCGAAAATTTCTTTAGCAAGTTGTTCTGAAAGAGTAACACTTTTTTTATCTTTCAAAGCGGTTTTCGGATCTCCTTCGATGAATTCAAAAGGAAACATCTCAAAAATATTTCCGTCTACATCTAATGAAGGATGTACAATGTGATTTTTTCCGTTGTATTCTAAATAAGGTGCATTGTAATAGCTCAGAAAGTAGCTGTATGATTCTATTTCAGGGATAGTTTCCAAAGCAATCGGAGCTAATGGAGCGGGTTGAGTATTCCAAATTCCTGCATCCCCCATATCTCCAAACACTTGATGTACTTCTTTTTTGTACGGATTCCAAGCGTCATATTGTAATTCGTTGTTTCGGTACAGAATTGAGAAGACAACTCCTGCAATTCCGATGCTCAATCCTAAAATGTTCAAGATTGAAAACAACTTGTTTTGCTTGAGATGATAAATAAATATTTTTAGCCAGTTTAGTATCATAGTCTTAATGTCTTAATGTCGAAAGTCTTAATGTCGAAAGTCCGTTATGACTTTATGACTTTCGACTTTATGACTTATTTATTTTTCATTCACTTCTCCCAAAGAACTTGTGTCTTTATTTACGTTTTTCGGATTTCCGTAGTAGTTGATTTTAGCCAGTGAATTGGCTTTAGCATTAAGTTTTTCGGTTACGGTAAGTGTAACATTCGAGGCAGTATTTGCTTCGATATCTGCTGTTTTTACCGAAAAATCTTGTCCTTTAAAGTTTGAGGCACTGCTCACTTCAAGTTTCAGATTGTCAGCAGTTCCCGAAAGAGCTACATTCGAACCACTATTTATTTCAACATCAAGGGAATTTGTTTTTACTTCTCCTTTGAAAATCGAACCTGAACTTACTTCGATTTCGATTTGTTTTGCAGTCAGATTTCCCGAAATATGCGAACCTGAACTTACATCAATTCCGATTTTTGAATCAGAAGTTACTCCGTTTTCCAAAGTAATTTTCGAACCGCTATCTGCTTCAAACGTTTTTACGTCAGGTGCAGAAACATAGACTTTCAGCTTTTTGAATGTGTCATCTTCGCCCCATTTTCCTCTTACGGATTTTATGTGAATTTTTAGTTTTCCTCCACTTACTACGGTTTTGATTCGGTTAAGTTTTTCTTTATCGTCCGTTTCAACCCTTACCGATTTTTCCGAAGATTGTGTATAATAAACATTTATCCCTGTTGAAGAATGGATTTGGGTAAAATCAGAAACGGCCCTGTTTTCCGAAACCTGTGCTTCGCAAATCATTGATAATGCGAATATTGCTATAAATAAAATTACTCGTATCATTTTTTTAAATTAGTCAAAAGTCTTAATGTCAAAAGTCGAAAGTCCGTATCATAAGCTCTTTCAGACTTATTTTTGTTTTTTAATAGTCTAAAGTCGAATATCTTAAAGTCATAATGTCGAATATCTGTCCTTTTGGACTTTATGACTTTCGACTTTATGACTTTAAGACTATTCCGTAAAAACATCTACATTTCTGTGATTTTTCTTTTCAGAGAAAATGACTCCATCTTTCATTTCGATGATTTTTTGCGAAAAAGAAGCGTCATAAGACGAGTGAGTAACCATCAGAATTGTAGCTCCGTTTGCATGAAGATTCATCAGGAGTTCCATTACTTCGTTTCCGTTTTTACTGTCAAGATTTCCTGTTGGCTCATCGGCTAAAATGATTTTCGGTTCATTAACCAAAGCTCTTGCAACTGCAACTCTTTGTTGTTGTCCTCCCGATAATTGTTGTGGAAAATGTTTCAGTCTGTGAGAAATGTTTAGTTTTTCTGCTATTTTCTCTACTTTTTCTTTTCTTTCAGAGGCTTTTACTCCGTTATAAATTAAAGGAAGTTCGATATTATCATAAACCGAAAGTTCGTCAATCAGGTTAAAGTTCTGAAAAATAAACCCGATGTTCTGCTTTCTGACATTGGCTCTGTCTTTTTCTTTAAGACCTGCCATTTCTTTATCCAATAATTTATAACTTCCAGAAGTAGGACTGTCCAACAATCCGATAATATTCAGAAGTGTTGATTTTCCACATCCCGAAGGTCCCATAATCGAAATGAAATCTCCCTGATTTATCGTTAAATCAATTCCATTAAGAGCTGTTGTTTCCACTTCTTCCGTTTGGAATACCTTGCTTAAATTTTCTATTTGTATCATATTTTTGTTATTTATTTGTCAAAAGTCTTAATGTCAAAAGTCGAAAGTCCGTAATGTGTAATAAAGCTGAATGTCTTTTCAGACTTTATGACTTTCGACCTTATGACTTATTCTAAATTCAATTCCTCTACATTTTTATAATCTTTGTATGACGAAGTAATTACTTTTTCTCCTTCATACAATCCTTCGAGAATTTCATAATAATACGGATTTTCTTTTCCGAGTTTTATTTGTCTTCGTTCTGCTTTTTGTCCGTTTACGACAAATATCCAGCTTCCTGTGGTTTCTTGATAAAAACTTCCTTTTGGTAAAACCAGTTTTTGGTCTTTTTCGGATAAAATAAGTTTTACTCCAAAACTGATTCCTTCCTGAAGTGCCAATTCTTCTTTTACTAAGAAATTTAATTCTACATCAAATCGTCCTGATTTTACTTCTGGAAGCACTTTTGTTACCTGAACTTCAATGATTTGTCCTTTGTATTCGATTTGTCCTTTTTGTCCGACGGCAACTTTGTCTAAATAAAACTCATCTACTTGAGCTATGAGTTTATAACCTTTCATCACGTCAATTTTCCCTATACTTTCTCCTGCATTATAGGTTTTTCCAAGAATCGGGTCAAACGAAGACAATCTTCCCGAAAGCGGAGCTAAAACAATAAAGTTCTCTTTATTCTTTTTGAGGATTTCCAAGCTTTTGTGCATTGTAGCTATGGATTGATTCATCTGTGCAATCTGAACTTTATTGGTTTGTTTTTCCTTTTCGATACTTTCCTGAATAATGTTTTTTCTTTCCAACTGATAACGGTAACTCTCCTCTGCAATGCTCCATTCATTAGCTGAAATCACTCCTTTTTCGATAAGCCTTTTGTTTCGGTCATATAGGTTTTTGGCATTATTATAATCGTGTTCGATAGCCACCAAATCTTTCATTAGGTTTAATTCCTGATTTCGTAAGTTCAGTTTTCCGACATTCAGATTATTGATTTGTTCGATAATGGCTGTTTCCTGGGTTAAATATCCGAGTTCCGTATTCGGATTGTATAACCGTGCAAGTGCCTGACCTTTTTCTACCATTATTCCGTTTTCCACGAAAATCTCCTGAACAGAACCTCCTTCAACTACATTGATAAGCATCGAATGCAACGGCTCGACTTTTGCCTGAAAAATGATGAAATCTTCAAAATAATCCAATTTTACTTCCTTGATAAGCACTTCGGAAGTTTTTACGTTTAGTGCTCGCTTTTTGGTGAAAGATAAATAGCCCAAAAATCCGAAAGCCAAAACAGCTATTCCGATTAGTATTAAGTTTCGTTTTTTGTTACTTTTACGTTTTATAACTTTGTCCACGTGATTGTTCATTTGTCTGATAATCAATAAGAAATATCTGTGCCGTAACTTTAAAAAGCAGTAAAATGCTGATTTTGATAATATTGGGTTTCTGTATAAACATATAAGTGTTCGAAAACGGACAGGTGTACGTTCGGAAACGGACAGCTTTGAGAAATTTTAAAGAATGAACCTTGAGTTTTAAATTATTTTTAATCAAAAATGAAGAAAAAACAAGCCAATATCTTACTCGTAGATGACCAGGAGGAAATATTATTTTCGTTGAAAGTGCTTTTGCGAAAACATTTTGAGGAACTTTTTACAGCAGCTTCTCCGAGAAAAATCCTTGAAATTTTAGGGGAAAATGATATTGATGTGATTTTGTTGGATATGAATTACCGAATCGGGTTTGAGGACGGAAAAGAGGGGATTCATTGGCTGAAAGAGATTTCTAAATTTTCTCCACAAACGGTTGTAATTCTGATGACTGCTTTCGGGAAGGTGGAAACAGCAGTCGAAGGGCTTAAAAACGGTGCTTTCGATTATATCCTGAAACCCTGGGATAACGAAAAACTATTGCAATTGGTTACTAATGCAGTGGATGAAAGCAGAAAACGGAAAAAGAAAAAACTATCTGAGCCAAAATCAGATGTTCCGTTTATCGGAAAATCAGAAGCAATTCTGCAATCTTACAAATTAGCCGATAAAGTAGCTCTGACAGATGCAAATGTGTTGATTCTGGGAGAAAACGGAACAGGAAAATCATTTTTGGCTAAATATATTCACGATAATTCCCACAGAAAAGATAAGCCGTTTGTTCACGTAGATTTAGGTTCGTTGAGCGAAAACCTGTTTGAAAGCGAACTTTTCGGATATGCAAAAGGAGCTTTTACCGATGCAAAAACAGATACTGTGGGGCGTTTCGAAATGGCTCAAAACGGAACTGTTTTTTTGGACGAAATCGGGAACCTTCCGCTTAATTTACAAAGTAAATTATTATATGTCATTCAGACCAAAACGGTTGTCCGATTGGGAGAATCACAGCCAAGACCACTAAACGTACGGATCATAACAGCTACCAATGTGGACATTCGCAAGGAAATAAACGGAAAACATTTCAGAGAAGATTTGCTTTACCGTATCAATACTATGGAAATCGAATTGCCACCACTTCGGAAACGAAAAATCGACATTGCTGATTTGGCTCATTTCCTGTTGGAAAAAATTAAAAACAAATACGAAAAACACGATTTAGAGTTTGATGAAAAACTTCTTGGTTTTATGGAAAACTATCCTTGGAAAGGGAACATCAGAGAAATGGAAAACAAAATCGAAAGAGCTGTGATTTTGGTTGACAATAACATTATTTCGATAAACGAAATGGATATTGTTGATGTTCCGTTTATCGAAAACGAAACAGAGGAAATTTCGATAAGTGATTTTGAGAAAATTCAAATCGAAAAAACTCTTTTAAAACACAACGGAAATATCAGTAAAACAGCACAAGAACTGAATTTATCTCGTCCTGCCTTGTATCGAAGAATGGAAAAACACGATATTAAATTATAAATTTTGAATTGGCTTTATGCTTATGGAAATTTAAAATTCATCATTTAAAATAAAATGACCTTACTTTCTTTCACATACAGAGTTCTGATTATTATTGCACTTATTGTAGCAATGGTTTTTTGCATTACGAAATCATATCCTTATACAGCTATGATTTTCGGAATATTGATTTTGTTCGCTTTTGCAGAGTGGCATCAGCTTGTACGGAAAGATCAGGGTTTTTATGAAAAAACGATAAAAGCGATTTTACACAAAGATTTTTCGACTCAATTCTCAAAAATTCCGAATAAAAAACAAGAATCAATGATACGTTTGTATCATCAATTAAAAGAAAGACAGTTTGAGCAATCTTCTCAGGAAATGATTTTCCGAAATCTTCTGAATACGTTAGAAAGTGGGATTTTGATTCTTGTAAGAAAAGAGCATAATTGGAAAGTTTTTTTGATGAACGATTATTTTTCGGAGTTGTTTTCAGTTCCTAAAGTAAGTGATTTTGGTTTTCTGAAAGGATTTATTCCGTCTGTTTTTAAGGAAATTGAAAAATCGAATTTTTCGGATAGTAAAACCTCTGTAAACATCCGATTCGAAAAAGAAAATTTCCAAACCTTTGTAATGCAAACCTCGAGAACTACAACATATAATCAGGATTATTTTGTGTTACTTTTAGATCCGATTCAGAAAATAATCGACCGAAAAGAAAAAGAATCTTGGGTAAATCTGATGAATGTAATTTCACACGAATTGATGAATTCGCTTACTCCGATTCAGTCGTTGTCGAAGAGTTTGCAGTCGATTACTTCGCAGAAAAGTTTTGACAAAGAAGATATCGAAGACCTGAAAAACGGACTTGAAACCATAACCAACCGCAGTAATCACTTACAGTTTTTTGTAGAAAATTATCGAAAATTAGCCTCACTTCCTTCACCCCAAAAACAACTAACCGATTTGAGTATTTTGGTTTCAGAATGTATAAACGTAATGCAGCCACTCCTGAAAACGCAAAACATTAGTATAGTTTCAGAGCTTGAAAAAATCTATTTGGAAGTTGATAGAAACCAGCTCGAACAAGTACTAATTAATCTGATTACCAATAGCATTTATGCACTTACAACTCTTGCTGATAAAACCATTTCTGTTCGCTTATTCCAAAAGGAAAAACGAATAACAATCGAAATAACAGACAGCGGACAAGGAATCGAAAAAGAGATTGAAACCAAGGTGTTTCTTCCTTTTTTTACTACCCGGAAAGATGGTGCCGGAATCGGACTTGCCTTATCAAAAAACATCATTGAAGCACACGGAGGTTATCTCTTTTTCTCTTCTGAAAACGGAAAAACTACTTTTACAGTACAATTTCTGAAGGATTAAAAACAAATTCTCATTCAAGCCTATCAAATTCTCATTCAGCTCTATTTACCTAAAATGAAATAGTACATTTGTTATTATTAGATAAATATTTTAGTGAAATTGTAGACTTCCCCAAAAATGTAGACTTCCCTCTTTTAGGACACTTTAAAATTAGACAAATAATTATTATTT
>CAZRCB010000023.1:0-22590 GCA_964598455.1 uncultured Flavobacterium sp. | reverse complement strand
CTTAATGCAAAAATGGCCAAAAGAGCAGGATTACTTCACGATATCGGAAAAGTACCTGAAACAGAAAGTGAACTTCCGCACGCTATCTTAGGAATGCAATGGGCTGAGAAATACGGTGAGAAACCAGAGGTATGTAATGCTATCGGAGCTCACCATGACGAAATTGAGATGACAAGTATGTTATCGCCAATCGTTCAGGTGTGTGATGCTATCTCAGGAGCTAGACCAGGCGCCAGGAGACAAGTACTCGATTCATACATACAAAGACTTAAAGATTTAGAGAACATCGCTTACGGCTTCCCGGGAGTGAAAAACGCATATGCTATTCAAGCAGGTAGAGAACTGCGCGTAATGGTAGAAAGCGAAAAAGTATCTGACGAAAAAGCTGCGAGCTTATCGTTTGATATCTCTCAAAAAATTCAAACTGAAATGACGTATCCAGGGCAAGTGAAAATCACTGTCATCAGAGAGACAAGAGTCGTAAATATTGCAAAATAGAAATACTACTAAAAAGAATATTATTCTAAAAGCTATCTCAAGAGGTAGCTTTTTTATATTTAATCTATTTTTAACGTATTTTAATTAGTTGACAGCCAGTAAATTGCGTCGTATAAACAATATTAACAATTGTTTGTGTAACTTTTCTGAGTTGCCTACGTATAAGTACTGTTGAACAATAAATATAGAGAGGGAAAGAATAGATGAGACAACTTAAAATTACTAAGCAGGTAACCAACAGGGAAACTGCATCTTTAGACAAGTATTTACAGGAAATCGGAAAAGTAGATTTGATTACTGCAGATGAAGAAGTGGAATTAGCACAACGCATCAAGGCAGGAGATCAAAGAGCTTTAGAGAAACTTACAAAAGCGAACTTGCGTTTTGTGGTATCGGTTGCAAAACAATACCAAAACCAAGGACTTACGCTTCCCGACTTAATCAACGAGGGAAACTTAGGGCTTATCAAAGCAGCCCAACGATTTGATGAAACCCGTGGTTTTAAATTCATTTCGTATGCCGTATGGTGGATTAGACAATCTATCTTACAAGCTTTGGCAGAACAATCGCGTATTGTGAGATTACCACTAAACAAAATTGGTTCTATCAACAAAATCAATAAGATGTATGCCTTGCTTGAGCAATCAAACGAGCGTCCGCCATCAGCAGAAGAGATAGCCAAAGAGTTGGATATGACTGTGAATGACGTAAAAGAGAGCATGAAAAACTCTGGTCGTCACCTCTCAATGGATGCGCCACTTGTAGAGGGTGAAGATTCCAACCTATATGACGTACTGCGTTCAGGAGAATCACCAAATCCAGATAGAGCACTTATACATGAATCATTACGTACAGAAATCGAAAGAGCACTAGAAACTCTTACGCCACGTGAGGCTGATGTGGTAAGACTGTATTTTGGCTTAGGAGACCAACACCCAATGACGCTTGAAGAAATAGGAGAAACTTTTGACCTAACTAGAGAGCGTGTGCGTCAGATTAAAGAAAAAGCAATCCGAAGACTGAAACATACTTCAAGAAGCAAAATACTAAAAACATATTTAGGATAAAAAATAGTCAAAAGTCATAAAGCCGAAAGTCAAATGTCCGTTCGGCTTTATGACTTTTGGCATTAAGACATTAAGACTTTATGACACTAATAGCACCTTCTGTTTTAGCAGCAGACTTCGGTAACCTGCAGAGAGATTTAGAAATGATTAACCAAAGCGAGGCTGATTGGTTTCATATTGACATTATGGATGGAGTTTTTGTTCCGAATATTTCGTTCGGAATGCCTGTTTTGAAGGTAATCAACAAACACGCTAAAAAAACGATTGATGTTCACCTGATGATTGTGCAACCTGAGCGCTATATCAAGACTTTTGCTAAACTCGGAACAGATATACTCACTGTACATTATGAGGCTTCTACCCATTTGCACAGAACGCTACAAGAGATAAAAGCAGAAGGCATGAAAACAGGAGTTGCCTTAAATCCACATACGAATGTGAATGTACTTGAGGATTGCATCAATGATATTGATGTAGTACTTATTATGAGTGTGAATCCAGGCTTTGGAGGACAATCTTTTATAGAAAACACTTATAAGAAAATAAAACAGCTCAAAGAAATCATCACCCGAAATAATGCCTCGACTTTGATTGAAGTAGATGGAGGAGTGACCAGTAAAAATGCAAAACAACTTGCTGATGCTGGTGCAGATGTATTGGTAGCCGGAAGTTTTGTTTTCAATGCAGACAATCCGACAAAGACAATTGAAGAATTAAAGAAAACAGCCAATTCATAAAACCATCATCTAACACTACTAAATGCAAAAAGCCCTCTTAATCCAGTTGACAAGAGGGCTTTTGTATTATAAAAGTCTATGTTCTAGAACATCTCTCTTCCTGAGAAATGAAATGCGCCTTCAATAGTAGCATTTTCATCACTATCAGAACCGTGTACTGCATTTTCTCCGACAGAAGCTGCATATCTTTTACGGATAGTTCCCTCAGCAGC
The DNA here is from genome assembly GCA_964598455.1 of uncultured Flavobacterium sp. Lineage (GTDB taxonomy): Bacteria > Bacteroidota > Bacteroidia > Flavobacteriales > Flavobacteriaceae > Flavobacterium. The sequence continues at coordinate 20,076 of CAZRCB010000023.1, read as the reverse complement.
ATCAGCTGGATTAGTAGCTCCGATAAGTTTTCTAAAATCTTCAACAGCGTTATCTTTTTCTAAGATAGCAGCTACGATAGGACCTCTAGACATAAACTCTACTAATTCTCCGTAGAAAGGTCTTTCGCTATGAACAGCATAAAACGCTTGTGCATCAGCAACTGTTAATTGTGTAAGTTTCATTGCCACAATTCTGAAACCAGCTTCAGTAATCATGTTCAAAATTCCACCGATGTGTCCGTTTTCAACAGCATCAGGCTTAATCATCGTAAAAGTTCTGTTTCCCATCATCTTAATTTATATATTTTTTCTAAACTGAGTGCAAAAATAGTCTTTTAAATTGAAAAAATAAAACCGAAAATCAATGTTTAGACAAATACTTCTAATGCTTTTTAGACTATTCCATTTGCCACTCTTTAATCCAATTATGAAGTGCCTCTACCCAAAGCTCGTCTTCATTCATGCAAGGAATAGCCAAAAAATCTTCTCCGCCATTTGAGATGAAGTCTTCTTTAGCTCGTATCCCAATTTCTTCCAGAGTCTCTAAACAATCGGAAACAAAAGCAGGTGTTACTACTGCAATTTTCTTTGTTCCATTTTTGGCTAAATTATCGATTTCTACATCTGTATAAGGGTCTAACCATTTGTCTCCTGACAATCTCGACTGAAAGGTTTCCATTACTTTTTCTCTGGGAACTCCTAAATATTCTATCACTTGCCTTGTGGTTTCAAAGCAATGTGTACGGTAACAAAATTCCGAATCCGAAGTATTGGGCTCACAGCAATACACATCTTTCTCAAACTTTTTGTGTGTTCCTTTCTTGGTTGTTTTACGAATGTGTCTTTCTGGAATTCCGTGATAGGAGAAAACTAATTTTTCATAATCAAAATCTCCCAAATGCTTTTTGATGGATTCTGCTTGAGCCACGATATATTCTTTTCTGTTATAAAAAGCCGGGAAATGTGTGAGTTTCATTCCTTTATAATACTCTTTTTGAATGTTATCAGCGAGTTCGATAATGGTCAAGGTCGTTGCCATCGCATACTGCGGATACAAAGGCAAAACCAAAACTTCGGTTACTCCTTTTTGGTGTAATTCTTCTAATCCTGTTTTGATATTTGGTTTCCCGTAACGCATTGCCAGCGCAATCGGAAGATCGGTTTTTGCCTGAACTTTTTTCTGCAATCTTTCGGACAAAACGATAAGCGGAGAACCTTCATCCCACCAAATTTGTTGGTAAGCTTCTGCTGATTTTTCAGGTCTGTTTCTAAGTCCAATTATAATTCCACGAACCAAAAAAGCCCGTAACAAATACGGAGCATCAATCACATATTTATCCATCAAAAACTCATCTAAATAAGGTTTTACATCTTTGGCTGTTGGGCTATCGGGTGAACCGAGGTTTACAAGTAAGACTCCTTTCATTGGTTGTTGAATCGTGTATATGTTGAATTGTTCTTTGTGTGTTATTTCCCGTATTCCTTAACTGCTTCCACAAATGCCTTGGCATGGTCAACGGGAATGTTGGGTAGAATCCCATGTCCGAGGTTCACAATATAGTTATCTTTTCCGAATTCATCAATCATTTGGTGAACCATTTTTTTGATGGTTGGAATCGGAGATAACAAACGCGATGGATCAAAATTTCCTTGCAACGTAATGTTTCCGCCTGTCAAGTATCTCGCATTTCGAGCCGAACACGTCCAATCTACACCAAGAGCCGAAGCTTTACTTTGAGCCATTTCACCCAAAGCAAACCAGCATCCTTTTCCGAATACGATAACCGGAGTGATTTTTGAAATTTCTTCAATAATTTGGTTCATATATCTCCATGAAAATTCTTGATAATCTACAGGAGAAAGTACGCCTCCCCAACTGTCAAAAATCTGAATGGCATCGCAACCCGCTTTTACTTTTTCCTTTAAGTATTCGATAGTTGTATCTGTGATTTTTTGTAATAAAACGTGAGCTGCTTCTGGTTGAGCAAAACAAAATCCTTTTGCTGTGTCAAAGGTTTTAGAACCCTTTCCTTCTACTGCATAACAAAAGATTGTCCAAGGTGAACCCGCAAAACCAATAAGAGGTACTTCATCGTTGAGCATTTCTTTGGTTATTTTGATGGCATCCATCACATAACCTAGGGTTTCTTGAATATTAGGAACAATTACTTTTTCGACATCTTGAGCAGTTCTTATCGGATTAGGCAGATACGGACCAAAGTTTTCTTTCATCAGTACTTCGATATTCATCGCTTGAGGTACCACCAAGATATCTGAGAACAAAATTGCCGCATCACTCTTTACGATTCTGATGGGTTGTACCGTAATCTCGGCTGCAATCTCCGGCATTCTACATCTGGTAAAGAAATCATATTTGTCGCGCAAGGCTCTAAACTCGGGCAAGTATCGCCCTGCTTGGCGCATCATCCATACAGGAGGTCTATCCACCGTTTCGCCTTTTAAGGCTCTAAGAAAAAGATCATTTTTAAGCATATCTGAAAAATAAAACTCAAAGGTAGCCAATAAATCAGTTCGTTTAAAATCAATTAATGTCGTTATAAAGCATAAAACAACGCTAGAAGGGTTGGTGTAACCAAGAGAACCAAAATTGATTTATTAGTTTTAACATCCAATACAAAGAGATTTTGAATAGCTGAAACCGAACCGATAAAATTTCTTAATTTTGCTAAAAAACCAGACCTTGAATATCATTCTCAAAGACGTCATCAAACACCAAGTATTTCAACTCATCGGAGATGGCAATGCGATGATTGACAACATATCCATTGACAGCCGTTCGATGCAAAACAACACGCATACTTTGTTTTTTGCGCTGAAAGGCACTAACAACAATGCACATCAGTATATCAAAGAATTATTAAACAAAGGCGTTCAGAATTTTGTGGTATCTGAGACTCCAAGAGACACTGCTGACGGAAATTATATTGTTGTAGAAAACACGCTTGCAGCCTTGCAGGAATTTGCTTCTAATTATAGAGCAAGCTTCGACTTCCCTATAATAGGCATAACTGGAAGCAACGGAAAGACAATTGTAAAAGAATGGTTGAATTTCCTGTTATCTCCTGACTACACGATTATCAGAAGTCCTAAAAGCTATAATTCTCAAGTTGGCGTACCGATTTCTGTGTTGGGAATCAACTCCTATCACAACTTTGGGATTTTTGAAGCGGGTATTTCAATGCCACAGGAAATGGAAAAGCTAGAACAAATTATCAAGCCTAGCATTGGGATTTTGACCAATATCGGTGATGCGCACAACGAAGGTTTTACAGACAAAACGCAAAAGATTACTGAGAAACTAAAGCTTTTTAAAAACACCGAAGTGCTTATTTATCAGAAAAACCAAGAAGTTGCAACTGCACTAGAAAACTTTACTACCAAACAATTTGTATGGAGTTTCAGTGACGAAAAAGACAGTTTATATATTAGGAAAACCACCTCAACAGATGCTACTCAACTGGAATTTAATTACAACGACCAAGAATTTGAAATATCAATTCCGTTTACCGATGATGCCTCAGTAGAAAACGCGGTCAATAGCATGATGGTTTTGTTGTATTTGGGATACGAAAAACAAATCGTAGAAAGCAGAATGCAAATGCTCTATCCTATCGAGATGCGCCTTAAGGTCAAAAACGGTATTAATAATTCTACCATAATTGACGACAGCTATATCTCTGATTTTCAGTCGCTAAAAATCGCTTTAGACTTTTTAGAACAGCAGAAACAACATACAAAAAAGACCGTCATCCTCACTGACATTATGCAAAGTGGCGAAAGCCCAGAAGAATTTTACCAAAAAGTAGCGCAACTTTTTATCCAAAACAACATCTCTGAAATCATCGGAATTGGGACGGGTCTATCCGCACACAAAGACTATTTCAGAAACATTAAAGCCTATATAAACACTGAGGAATTTATAAAGGACTTTGACAGTGATTCGTTTGCCAACCAAACCATTCTTGTCAAAGGAGCACGCAGTTTTCACCTAGAAGAAATAGTAGCACTCTTAGAAGAGAAAACCCATCAAACCGTTTTAGAAATCAACCTGAATGCCATCACGCATAACCTCAATTATTATAAGTCGAAGATAAAACCTGAGACCAAAATAATGGTGATGATCAAGGCTTTTGGTTATGGTAGCGGGAGTTTTGAAATTGCCAACCTGCTCGAATACCACAAAGTAGATTACCTAGGCGTTGCTTTTGTCGATGAGGGAATTCAACTCAGAAACTCGAATATCCACCTTCCGATTATTGTGATGAATCCTGAACCCAACAGCTTTTCGGCACTAATTCAATACAAGCTAGAACCAGAGATCTATTCGCTTAGAGAATTAGATAGATTCAGAGCCGAACTGCAACAAGCACAACAAACTAAATATCCGATACACTTGAAACTCGACACAGGTATGCACCGCTTGGGTTTTGAAGAAAAAGACGTTCAAGAACTGATAAATTATTTAGCAAAATATCGCAGCTTATTTGAAGTAAAAACAATTTTCTCACATTTCTCTGGTAGTGATGCTGAGGAATTCACAGCGTTTACTAAACAACAATTCTCGACATTTAAAAAGCTATCTGATTACATCATACAGACATTAGACATTAGGCCAATTTGTCATATTTCAAACACTTCCGCCATCAGCAACTATCCTGAATATCAACTAGATATGGTACGCCTAGGCATTGGGCTTTACGGAATTTCTAATGATGAACAAGAAATCAAACACCTCGAAAACGTAGGCACGCTGAAATCAGTTATCCTACAAATAAAAGAAATTGAAGTTGGTGAAAGCGTGGGTTATTCAAGAGGGTTTATGGCTCAAAAGAAAACCAAAATAGCGACTATTCCTATTGGTTATGCAGACGGAATCCCGAGAGCTCTCAGCAAAGGAAAAGGGTATTTGATGGTAAACACACAGAAAGCTCCGATTGTTGGGTTGATTTGTATGGATATGCTGATGATTGATGTCACAAATATCAAGTGCAAAGAAGGCGATACGGTGATTGTCTTCGGCGAAAACCCAAAAGTGACTACACTTGCTAAAGCCATCGACACTATTCCGTATGAAATACTAGCTGGCATTTCGCATCGAGTAAAAAGAATGTTTTATAGAGAATAACTTAAGTCTTGAAGGAGACAAAAACGAACTATATCATCTATATACTTAGGCGATAAATGCCTGATAATATACTACATTTAATGTTTCTTAGTTATAGTAAGATGGGCAAAGCCTTCAGAAAAGCTTGATTCGTGTTTAGAGATAAAAAAATCATTTCGATTTACTTTCTGTTGTGGATTTCTTGTGTATTTGCACAGGAGACGAACCCGCTTTTTGTCCACCAAAAAATAAAATTCTCTCAGGATACTTTAGTCCTAAAAAGCCAAAACCTAAACCCTCAGTTTTTTGAAATAAAAGACCAAAACGGAAGTTTGATTGACTCTAATAACTACGAAGTCGATTTCGCTAGCGGAAAAATTATTTTCAAAAACTTGCATACAACTACTGATTCCCTTAGTATTTCATATATTAAAATCCCGGATTTTCTCACCAAAGAATATTCAATTTATAGCGACAAACGCGTGGTCTCAAACGATGCTTATGACGGCACTTTATATTCGTTAGACCTCAAACCACAAAAGCATTTTGTGCCGTTTGAAGGACTCAACACTTCTGGAAGTATCTCCAGAGGTGTGACCATCGGAAACAATCAAAATACAGTTTCTAATTCATCTATGGATTTACAAATCTCTGGGAAACTCTCCGATAAAGTCAATATCAGAGCTTCGATTCAGGACAGCAATATCCCTATTCAGGAAGGTGGTTATTCTCAGAAGCTAGATGAATTTGACCAAGTTTTCATTGAATTATATGCCGACAAATGGAATATCAAAGCCGGAGATTTATTCCTCGAAAACAGAAAGTCTAGATTCCTGAACTTCAACAAAAAAGTACAGGGGATTTCCACAGAATTTTCTTTTGGAAACGACCAGCACAACACGACTATCTTCTCAAGCGTAGCTTTGGTTAAAGGCCAATATGCCAAAAGCATGTTTACCGGTCAAGAAGGAAATCAAGGACCTTATAAACTCAAAGGAAATAATGGTGAATTATACGTATTAGTCATCTCAGGTTCTGAACGAGTATATGTCAACGGAATTTTGCTCGAAAGAGGCGAAGACAAACACTATGTCATAGATTATAACTCAGGTGAACTCATCTTTACGCCGCTTTTCCCGATTAACTCTGAGATGCGCATCAGTATAGAATATCAGTTTTCAGAGCGAAGCTATACACGTTTTGTAGGTTATGGCGGTATTGTGTACGCGAATCAGAATTGGAATATCGGTGGATTTGTGTATTCTGAGAATGACATGAAAAACCAGCCTTTACAACAAAACCTATCGGCGGAGCAAGTCGAAATCCTCAAAAATGCAGGAAATGACCCTGAACAAATGGTAGCTCCGAGCGCTTACTTAGATTCCTATTCTGAGAATAAAATTCTATATAAAAAAGTCTGGATAGCAGGTGTTGAGGTTTTTGAATTCTCAAATAATCCGGAAGATGAGCTCTATAATGTGCGGTTTAGCCTGGTCGGGAATAACAATGGAGATTACATCCTTACCAATAACCAAGCTGTGGGAAAAATCTATCAATATATAGAGCCTCTAGGCGGTATTCCGCAGGGAAATTATCAGCCCATTATAAGATTAGTAGCTCCTGAGAAAATCCAAATCGCTACGGTTTTAGGAGGTTATCACTCTGAAAAAACTAAGATTGACATTGAAACGGGAATGAGCAATAACGACAAGAACCTCTTCTCGCCTATCGACAACGAAAACAACATTGGCTATGCCTCCAGAATAAACCTCGAACAAAAAATACTGACAGGCGACACCCAACTAGATGCTAGTCTGAATTATCAGTTTATTGATAAAAACTTCAAAACCATCGAGCGTCTTTTCACTATAGAGTTTGACCGCGATTGGAATATCAATTCGATTCTAAATTCCAATCAAAGTCTTTTGGTAGCAACGACCAAAGTCAAGTTCAAAAATAACGGTTCGTTAAACTATCAGTTTGAGAAACTAGATTTCTCAAAAGAATTCAATGCCAATAGAAACATACTTGGTGCTCGTTTAAAGTTTGGTCAGCTGACTTTTGAATCTGACAATTCTATTCTAAGTAGCAACGGAAGTTATTCCAAAACTGATTTTATCAGAAGTCAAAACCAACTGCGCTATCACTTTTCTAAAAACTGGGTAGGCACAAGTTTGAGGTTAGAAGATAATTCTGAAAAGTTGAAACAGACTAATTTATTATCTAGTCTAAGTCAGAAATTCATCGAATACGGTGGATTTGTGGGCAGAGGAGATTCCACCAAAGTATATACTCAACTAGGCTATTTGCGCAGGGATAACGACAGTTTGTTTATGGGAGAAATGCAACGAGTGAATTCTTCAAATTCATTTTTCCTGAAATCGCGTTTGATTCAGACTGCCTTGAGTGATTTATCCGTTTTTGTGAATTATAGAATTTTGAAATATCAGGATAACCGCTTGCCGAATGAAAACTCATTGAATTCTAGAATTGCCTATAACGATAAATATTTCAACCAACTTATTGGTTTGAGCACTTCATTTGAAACGTCTTCAGGTACTTTAGCACAACAAGAATTTACTTATATCGAGGTAGAACCTGGACAAGGCGTTTATATGTGGAATGATTATAACGGCAACGGAATTCAAGAATTAGAAGAGTTCGAAATTGCTATATATCCAGACCAAGCGAAGTATATTCGGGTTTTTCTACCCAATCAAACCTATGTCAAAACCCACCAAAATCGTTTTTCTCAATCCATAACATTCAACCCAAGTCAATGGCAAAATGAGGATGGCCTCAAGAAAACACTATCGCATTTTTATAACCAAACATCATATATGGCCGACAGGAAGATAGAACGAGATGCCAACAACTTTGATCTGAATCCGTTCTCTAGAGATGCTGATGATGTGCTTGCGCTGAATACCAATTTCAGAAATAGTCTGTTCTATAATAGAGGAAAACAATTGCATTCCGTTACTTATTCATATGTACTGAGTCAGACAAAAAACCTGCTTTCGGTTGGTACGATTAGCAATAAAATCACTTCGCATCAATTGCAATACACGCATTTATTCTCCTCAATTTGGTTGCTGAATATGGACGGGAAAACGTCGTTGACAGAAACTCTTTCAGAGAATTATGAAGCTCGAAATTATAAAATAGAAACCTATGGAATGCATCCCAAACTATCTTATTTATTCTCAAAAAACACCAGTTTAGATGTGTTTTATGAACTTCAAAACAAGCGAAATACTATCGGGAGTTTAGAATCACTCGTGCAACAGCGCGTGGGCGTTTCGTTTTCGTATGCAGGCAATAAAGGTTTTACTTCGACGGGAGAGTTTTCGTTGTATGAAAATAACTTCAACGGCAATCCACTTTCTCCAGCTGCGTATCAGATGTTGCAAGGATTGCAAGCAGGACAAAACCTTACCTGGAAATTGCTCTTACAGAAAAACCTCACCCAATACCTAGATTTAAGTCTGAATTACGAAGGGCGAAAAAGCGAAACTTCTAAGCCTATTCATACAGGAAACCTACAGCTGAGAGCCTTTTTTTAATCCTCATAAAACTTGTGTTCTTGGGTAGATTCCGTTAATTTAGCTCAATCAAAATACTACTCTATGAAACCGCTATCTCAAGATATTCTCAACGAGATTAGACAAATAACAGGCGACAAAAATGTCTTCACAGACAACGAAACCTTATTTGATTATTCACACGACCATACGGAGGATTTATCTTTTCCGCCACAAGTTGTAGTCAAGCCTTCTTCAAAAGAAGAAATAGCTGAAATCTTGAAATTAGCCAATAAACACCTCATTCCTGTCACTCCCATCGGAGCTAGAACGGGACTTTCTGGCGGGGCTTTATCGGTTTTAGGTGGCATCGGATTATCTATGGAGCGTTTTAATAAAATCATCGAAATAGACGAGAAAAACCTTCAAGTAACCGTAGAGCCAGGTGTGATAACCCAAGTATTGCAAGAAGCCGTTTCAGAAAAAGGACTCTTTTATCCGGTTGACCCTAGCAGTGTGGGAAGTTGTTTTATTGGTGGAAACGTAGCTGAAAACGCAGGTGGCGCACGGGCAGTAAAATACGGCACAACCAAAGATTACGTCTTGAATCTCGAAGTGGTTCTGGCAAATGGAGAAGTAATTTGGACTGGAGCAAATACACTGAAAAATGCCACAGGTTATAACCTAACCCAATTGATGGTGGGCAGCGAAGGAACACTAGGGATTATTACAAAAATAGTTTTGAAGCTTTTGCCTAAGAATAATTATAACCTATTGATGTTGGTTCCGTTTTATCAAGCACAAGAAGCTTGCAAGGCAGTTTCAGACATTTTCAGAGCTGGAATTACGCCAAGTGCTTTAGAGTTTATGGAGCGCGATGCCATTGATTGGACGATGAAACATATTGAAGCATCCATCCCTATCAAAGACGAAGTGCAAGCGCATTTACTGATAGAAGTTGACGGAAATAACCCACAAGTTTTGTTTGAAGAAGCAGAGAGAATCGCTCAGGTTCTAGAGCAATTCGCCACCGACGAAGTCTTATTTGCCGATTCAGAAGAACAGAAGAATATGCTGTGGAAACTTCGCAGAGCAGTAGGTGAAGCGGTGAAATCAAATTCTGTTTATAAAGAAGAGGACACGGTTGTGCCTAGATACCAACTCCCCGTTTTGCTAGATGGAATAAAAAAAATAGGCAAAAAGTACGGCTTTCAGTCTGTCTGTTACGGACACGCAGGCGACGGCAACTTGCACATCAATATCATCAAAGGAGATATGGATGAGCATAGATGGGTAACCGAAGTTCCAAAAGGAATCAGAGAGCTCTTTGAGCTAACCGTAAGTCTAAAAGGGACCATTTCAGGCGAACACGGCATTGGTTTTGTGCAGAAAAACTATATGGATATCGCTTTTGACAATACACAACTAATGCTGATGAAAGGCATCAAAAACCTGTTTGACCCTAACGGCATACTAAATCCTAAAAAGATTTTCCCAGATAAGCTAGATTAGAATCTACCCCGCTACATTAGCTTTCCATTCAGGATTTTTCTCGACATAAGAAGCAACAAAACTACAAACAGGAATAAATTTATTTCCAGCTTCTTTGATATGTTCTAAGGTTTTCTGAACTAGGATTGTACCGATACCTTTACCTCCTAATTCTTTTGGGACAATAGTATGAGGCAAAGAAATTGTGTTATCATCCATAAGGATATATTCTATATAGGCGATGTGTCCTTCAGTGTGAAGTTCAAAGCGGTTTTTGTCACGATTGCGTAAAAATTCCATAATAATTGATTTAGGTGTATCTGCAAAGTTAGACTATATTTAGGAATTTAATATTTAGAACAACCATTCAAAAGTTGTATTTTTACTTTTTAAATCACTATTTTATGAGCGAAAAGTCTAAGTCTGTCAAACAAAAAGTCATCACAGGCTATGTTCTTCTATTTTTGGTAGGAGCACTTTCTATTGGTTTTTTGTACAACGAAATTGTCAAAGCAAACTCTCCTCAGTTAGACATTGCACTCAAAAACCAACAACTCCTAGACCTTAGTGATGCCTTAATTACGCTCTATGAAGCTGAAAGTTCTGGCAGAAACAGAGAGTTTATTACCTCCGAGAAAGGTTTTTCAAAATACAACGATCTTATTGACAATGCCATAAACAAGATGAAATATGTGCATAAACAAGAGAGTTCTGCACATAACATCAAACTAGATTCCATTGCAATTCTACTTGCCCAAAAAAAAGAGAGTATTGCCAAAATCCGAGATTTATATCTACAGTATAATAATGAATCTAACTTTTCAGCCATAAAAATAACCTTACAGAATGTACGGGACTCACTCCGAAAGGCTCGAAAACGCGTTGACTTTTCTAAAAGCTCTAGAGAAATTGAACGAGAATTTGGCAACTTTATCTCTGAAATTCTGACAGAAAGTCAATTGGACTCTCTCGGAAGACCTTTTATTACAGACGCTGAACTCTTGAATCAATATGACAAGACACTCACTGAGCTCATACTCAAAGAAGATATTCTCAAGGGCGAGCTAAAACAACAAGAGCAGGATTTACAAATCGAAAATCAAGTACTTTCGAATAAAATCCAAGTTCTGCTTACCTCTCTAGAGGATGAAATTCTCGACAAATCCTATACTGAAATTGTTGAAAGTCAAAAAAGCATGGAGCGTACTACATTGGTACTGCTGTGGGTAGGTGTCTTGGGTGTTATCTTATTAGTTGTCTTTGGTTGGATAATCCTAAAAGACTTAGCTAAACAACAATTATACAGAAAGCAGCTCGAAGACTTAAACCACGAAAACGCAATGCTTTTGCGTAGTAAAACAATGTTATTAGCAACAGTTACGCACGATTTGCAAACTCCTTTAGGCTCTATTTTAGGGTTTTCTGACCTGATGAAAAAAACGCCATTAAACTCCATTCAAGGACAATACTTAAACAATATTTCTAGTTCAAGCGAATACATATTAAACTTAGTGAACGACTTGGTTGACTTCTCTAAACTCGAAAACAATCGGATTAAGATTCAGAAAGTTACCTTCAACCCAAAGCAATTAGTTGAGACTATCTTTCATTCGCTTAAGCAAAATGCCTTAGACAAAGATATTTTATTGTTGTATGATGTTGAGCCTTCACTCGACACTCACGTGATTTCAGACCCATACAGAGTAAAACAAGTGCTGACGAATCTAGTCTCTAACGCCATCAAATTTACCCAGAACGGCTATGTCAAGATTGTTGGCAAAGCGGTTGAGGATCAATTGGTTTTTGAGGTTCAGGATAGTGGAATCGGAATTTCAGAAGAGCAGCAAGTGCTGATTTTCGAGGAGTTTACACAGGCACATCCCGATATAGAAAAACAATTTGGCGGTACAGGTCTAGGACTAACGATTTCTAAGCGAATGGTAAATTTATTGGGCGGTACGATGTGGGTAGAAAGCGAATTGGGCAAAGGTTCCGTATTTGCTTTTTCTATTCCGTATATAAAAGATGAAAACCACAAACCAGACATCCAAATAAAAGATATGGATGCCAGCTTCTTAGAAGGCAAAAGTATCATAGTTGTGGATGACGACAAGATGCAACTCTCGCTAATAGAGGCGCTTTTCTCGACCTACCCCATAAAACTCACAACCCTAAATGATGCAACTAAAGTCATTCCTCTTTTAGGGACAGCACACTATGATTTAGTTTTCACCGATATACAGATGCCTAAAAAGAGTGGCTTCGAACTCATCAGAAAAATCAGAAGTCACACTAATCCGCAAATAAAAAACATACCTGTTATTGCACTATCAGGCAAACGCGACTTAAGCCTTGAAGATTTCACCAAAAGAGGCTTTACCTATTTTGTAGAGAAACCACTGCAGATGAACAAAGCTTTTGAGGTATTAGAATATATTTTTAGAGGCACGACCAAACAACCTGAAACCACTTCCTTGCCATATACAGAAACTGATAAGCTCTATGATTTGGCTTTGTTAAACCAATTATTACTCGATGATTCAGAAGCTGTAAAAGAGGTAATAAAAGTATTTTTAGACACTACCGAGAAGAATATTCTAGAACTACAAGACAACATAAACAACATCGAAGACCTAGCAGAAACAGCTCACAGAATGATTCCGATGCTCAAGCAAATCGAATGTTATGAGCTTGTTCTGCCTCTTGAAAAGCTAGAAGACAAGCTGATTGCACAAGAAGAAACCGAGAAATATATCGAGAAGATTATCAACAAGCTAAAACAATTGGTAGCTGAACTAGAAGTAGAACTCAAATAATTAGCCTATTATTTTCTAACAAAAAAAGAGAGCGCTTTTGTTGGAAGGCGTTCTCTTTTAATATATTTCAACCTTCCTTATTAGTTTAGGATGGTTTGTTTTCTGTCTGGTCCTACTGAGATGATCTTGATAGGCACTTCAACTTCTTTCTCGATAAACGAAACATAATCTTTCACTTCTTGCGGAAGCTCATCATAGGTAGTCATCTTAGTAAGATCTGTTTTCCAGCCTTTGATGTCTATATAAATTGGCTCTACGTTTTCGGGCTCGATGTTATAAGGGAAATGTTCGATAATTTCTCCTTTATACTTATAGGCAGTACATATCTTTAAGGTATCAAAACCTGAGAGCACATCGCCTTTCATCATATAAAGTTCGGTTACTCCGTTTACTTGAACAGCGTATTTAAGTGCAACTAAGTCTAGCCAACCGCAACGTCTAGCACGTCCAGTTACTGAACCGAACTCGTTGCCCATCTTAGCCATTGCCTGACCAATCTCGTCATTTAACTCTGTTGGGAAAGGACCACTTCCTACTCGGGTAGTATAAGCTTTGAAAATCCCGAATACTTCTTTTACTTTATTTGGGGCGATGCCTAGACCTGTACAAGCTCCAGCAGCGGTAGTCGTTGATGAAGTCACAAAAGGATAAGTCCCGAAGTCAACGTCTAAAAGCGAACCTTGAGCTCCTTCGCACAGAACGGTCTTGCCTTCTTTGATTGCTTTGTTTAGGTATTCTTCACTATCGATAAAAGTTAGTTTTTTAAGTTCATTGACCGCAGCGAAAAACTCCTCTTCTAATTCTTTGAGGTCGTATTGTAAGTCAACGTCATAGAATTCAATCATCGCTTGGTGTTTGTCAGCTAAAGCTCTGTAACGCTCATTGAAGTCAGCTAGCTCGATATCTCCTATTCTCAGACCATTTCTACCGGTTTTATCCATATACGTAGGACCAATTCCCTTTAGGGTTGAACCTATTTTCGCCTTACCTTTAGAGGCTTCAGAGGCCGCATCTAGCAATCTGTGGGTAGGTAAAATCAGGTGGGTTTTTCTGGAGATAAGCAATCTAGAGTGGATGTCTATGTTGTATTTCTCCAATCCTTCGATTTCTTTGATAAAAACCACTGGGTCAATTACGACTCCATTCCCGATAACATTAATCGAGTTTTTGTGGAAGATCCCTGAAGGAATTGTTCTTAAGACATGTTTAATTCCGTCAAATTCGAGGGTGTGACCTGCGTTGGGTCCGCCTTGAAAACGGGCAATAATGTCGTATTTTGAAGTGAGCACATCGACAATCTTTCCTTTGCCTTCGTCTCCCCACTGCAATCCTAGTAGTAAATCTACTGCCATTGTGTTGTATGAGTTTTAGTTGTTATTAGTTGTTTATTCTTGGGTTGTAGAATCAATTTTCCTAGTGCCGTAGAAATAGAGCGAGTGACTGTGCACATCTACATGAAACAGTTCTTCGATGGTCTGTTTGATGGTTTGTATCCTCGGATCACAAAACTCAATAACTTCCCCGGTATTGGTAATAATAATATGGTCGTGTTGTTTGTCAAAATAGGACTTCTCGTAATGCGCTTGGTTTTGTCCAAACTGGTGTTTTCTTACCAATCCACACTCTAAAAGCAGTTCGATAGTGTTGTAAAGTGTCGCACGACTCACGCGATAGTTCTTGTTTTTCATTTTGATATAGAGCGACTCAATATCAAAATGATCGTGACTTTCATAGATTTCTTGCAGGATAGCATAGCGCTCGGGCGTCTTTCTATGTCCTTTATTTTCAAGGTATTCTGTAAAAACTCCTTTTACAATATCTTGGTTTTTTTCGTTTGTTGTGCTTATTTGTGTCATATCTAGCAAAGGTACTTTATTTAGTTTGAATCTACAATACGTACATTTCTGTAAAGTTTAAAGCAATTAAGCTTCTTCCTTCTGAAAGATAAGTTCTAGTCCGTTGTCGATAAGATGCGCGACTTCTGGTCTATTTTGTTTCACTTTTTCTAGGTGATTGATCACCTTGTCCGTAAGATCTGTACTGCCTTGTTGGTGAGAGAGTTCTGCAATCTCTACTGACAACAACCAATCATTAGGGTGTGAAGAGGAAACCAATGCAAAGGTTTCTTTTAGCGTAGCGTACGCAGGCTTTCCTTCTCTTATGCTTCTAACCGTGCGATATAAGTTTTCTAATTCTTGTCTTTCCGGAGAAAACTTGGTCTTAATGGTTTGTGACGACGGAAGATGAGAGATTAAATCAAAGCTCTTTACATCAGCTGGACCAGAGAAACCAGAGACAATCTCCTTGCCAACAGTCATATCATATATGCCCCATTCAGGTCTAAACAGCACTTCGTCTTTATAAGTTACCGTACAATTCTTGAATGATATCAGGATAATTTTGCCTTGTAGGTTTCTAGAACCCGTGATGATTTCGCCACTTACGGTAATATCTCCTTCGAATTCTAGGCGTACAGTTTTCCCTTCGTAGATGTCATAGGCAGCCAAATCCTTCGGGCTCATGTCTTCTATAGCGAGATTAATGCCTTTGAGTGTACCTATCGGACTGCCGAAACCTTCGGGATGGCGTTCTGTCGAATGCCCAACAAGTTCTTTTTCTCTGTAGGACAAAGCTGTTTTTCCTGTGGTTTGGATATAGATAGGATTGCCTTTGTGTTTGATGACACGGGTAAATATTCCAGAGATTTGTAGTCCGGTGCTTAGCTCGATAGTGCCTAATGCCTTCGAATTAATAAGCTTTTTGACTGCGCTATAACCTCCGGTTCTGAGTGCCATCTTATTGGCAAACTCTTCAAGCACTAGACTCAAGTGCGCAAAATCAGGTGTTACGTAGAGCTGTGGTTGTGGTTTGGTGATATCAAAGTTTTGGTTGACTGCATCGATAGTATAGGGCAACTTCTTGACATTATCCGTCATACACCAAGCGCTTTCGCCAATAGACGACAGCAATCCTGCGCCATATATCTTTGGATCTTCGAGTGTTCCGATGAGTCCGTACTCTACGGTCCACCAATGCAAGTTCCTAATCTTTGCCATTTCTGACAATTCGCCCATATTGTCTTGCAGATCAAATACGGCTTGCTCCGCCCTCTCTATATCCGCTTGTGGTGTTCCTTCTGCTTCTTTTAGGATAGAAAGCAAGCGAATCGCCTCATACATTTCGTAATCGTGAGCCGATGAAATGGCTTTACAGCCTATCTCTCCGAACCTTCTTAGGTATTCCGCGTATTCAGGATTGGCAATGATAGGCGCATGTCCTGCACCTTCGTGAATGATATCCGGTGCGGGAGTATATTCGATGTGTTCGAGTTGTCGGATGTCTGATGCGATAACCAAGACATTATAAGCCTGAAATTCCATAAAGGCATTCGGCGGGATGAAGCCATCCACCGCTACTGCTGCCCAGCCAATCTCCTTCAAGATTCTATTCATCCCATACATATTTGGGATAGATTCTATTGAAATTCCCGTTTTGCGAAGCCCTTCTAAGTAAGAACTATGCGCCACTTTACCGAGGTAATCTATATTTTTGCGCATGACATACCTCCAAACCGCTTGGTTAATCGGCGTGTAATCTTCGTAGTCTTGAGGCTTTATAAATTGCTTGAGATGCTCAGGCAAGCGGTCTATTAAGTAGTTGCTTTCGTATCCAGTTTCCATAACATTTGAGTAAAAGGTTATCAGGGTTAAAGGTACGATTTATTTTCAAAGTAATAATATCTCACAAAAAGTTCGCCTAAAGCAGAGTATTCATAAACCAGCAACCACCCAGAGAAAACAGTTTGCTTTCTATGTTTTGATTCTCAATATCTACACAAATAACTTATTACTACAGCTTTATAAAACCCGTTGTTACCACTGGTAATGTTGCGTTAACCTTATAGCCACACAAGCATAACCTCTTGCTAAGATTCAGTTTACACTAGCGACGATTTTTTGTATAAAATTAACAATTAACAACTATGCGATTAACATTGATCATTATTTTCGGACTTATTTCTTCATTGTCCTTTGCACAGAAGGCACACGTATTGGGAAAGGTTCTAGACCTTAGTTTTGACAACCAAAGCCTTGCGTATGTTAGCGTGGCTGCAAAAGGAACCTCAATTGGAACACTTACGGGTGAAGACGGGAGCTACTCCTTAGAACTTAACCCAGGCAACCATACCTTGGTGTTTAGTTCTATCGGTTATGAGGTAGTTGAAGTGCCTATTTCTGTACAACCAGGCGAAGAGAAAATCCTTAATCAAGGCTTACATTCAGACTACGTATCTATTGAAAGTG
Organism: uncultured Flavobacterium sp.; assembly: GCA_964598455.1. Classification (GTDB taxonomy): domain Bacteria; phylum Bacteroidota; class Bacteroidia; order Flavobacteriales; family Flavobacteriaceae; genus Flavobacterium. The sequence goes on along the minus strand of CAZRCB010000023.1, from coordinate 2,816 downwards.
TAGTCATTAATGTAGTACAAAGTAGAGAGAAAGAATCAGTGCTGCTATTAGAACAAAAGACAACTCTTGAAATAAAACAAGATATCGGAGCGCAAGAGTTGAGCAGAAAAGGTGTGGGAGACGTTGCTACTGCGGTCGCCAAAACCGCTGGTGTCTCTAAACAAGAAGGAAGCAACAATGTGTATGTCAGAGGGTTGGGAGACAGATATAACTCAACCTCCATAAACGGATTGCCCGTACCGTCAAATGACCCTGAGAAAAAGAACATTGACCTTAACCTCTTTTCTACTGATATTGTAGAATACATTGCTATAGACAAGGTATATACCTCTAAGCTTTCTGGCGATTTCGCAGGTGGAAATGTAGATATTTCTTCTAAAAACTTCAAGGGAAATAGCCTTTTCGAAATCAGTCTTGGATCGGCGATTAACACCAATGCTGTTCAGAAATCAGGTGACTTTTTGTTGCAAGACGGCCCGAATGCCTTGGGATATAGCTTGCAGAATGTTCCTCAAAACCCACTCAGTGGTTACAACTTCGAGAACAGTTTGGCTCCGGTAAAGAAGTCTCCGTTTGGCAGTAACCTAAGTCTTAGAGCCGGTAAGTCTTTAAACTTAGGCAAAGAAGGCAGGCTCAACCTGTTTGCTACCCTTGGTTTTGACAATGCTTACGAACACAGGGAAGGAATCAACCAAAGTGTCTCGGCACAAGGGGCGAAACTCAAATCGTTTCATCAGGAAAAGTTCGCTTATAAAACCAATACAACAGGGATGTTCACCACCAACTATTCCTTGAATGATAAGCATAAACTGGGTTACACCTTCTTGTTTGTCAACTCGTCAGAGCAGAGCAGAGATACCTACAAAGGCTTCCTTCGGGATATTGCTGAGGATAACAATGGTCTGGTACAACGGGCAACCTACATACAAAGCTCCTTGTTTGTCAACCAACTTACGGGTAATCACAACCTAAGCACACGTACAAACCTCGATTGGGGTGCGTCTTACAACAGAGTTTCTAGCGATATGCCGGATAGAACTCAGAATACAATGCGATTTGATGATGCGCAGGGCGGATATGTGTTTGCTCAGAATACCATCACAGACAGCCATAGATATTTCCAAAGCCTAACTGAAGATGAGATCGCGCTTAACCTTGCTTTGAGTTACAGTTTGGGAGCTATAGAAAATCCGAAAGGGAAAATCACCCTAGGCTACAACGGAAGAACAAAGCAACGTGACTTTGAAGCCACCCAATTTAACTTTAGAATTACGGGTTCGCAACTGACTAATGCCTACAATCCTAACAATCTTGATGCTTTCTTTAACCAAGAAGTTGAGAGTAGGTACTAAAGCTAATTTTGACAACGTAGTCTTGAAAGATTGGGGCGTAGGTTTCGACATTCAACACGACGAAAGCATCGGATATGTTGCCGATGGACAACTAAAAGCTATCAAAGTAAAGTTTGAAAACGTAGCTACAACCTCTAAAGGTAAAGACACTTCAGGAGGAGATGCAGACGTAAGCAATGTTTATACAATCAACAATACTGCCACAGGTGCAGGCAATGGTTCGGACAAACCAAACTGGGCTATCGGATGGACAATTGGGTTCTAAAAAACCACTATAAATGAGAAGATAAAAAGCCTTTTATTTAGTTTTATAAAACTTCACGCGTACTTTCACCAAAAAGTATGCGTGAAGTTGTATAAAAGCACATGTGAAGTTGATCAAAACTTGGCTAAAAATTGAATGAAACATTGCGATAAGTCGATAGAAATATTGCGATGCGTTTTATGTTTTTCCGCAGGTTTTAGAATCACTACTATTTAAGGTTTTCGAAAAAGTATGAAGAGAGATTTTAAAGGCTAAAGTAGCTTTTATTCTAAGGATAAAAGAGCCTTATAAAACACATGGCTAAGAGTTGAGTGAAACATGGCTAAGAGTTGGTCGAAACATGGCTAAGAGTTGAGCAACTCTTAGCCATGAGTTTTATGCCCCTCCGCAAGCCCTGTAAACACTGGTGCTGAGCGATGCCAAAAAAGCTTGAAAAGAGGTAATAAAGAGCAAGTGAAGCCTTGCCTAAAAGAAGGGAAAGTTTAGAGTATCCGAGCGACTTTAACGTAGCTCTTCTTGTAGTAAGGTTCTTTTGTTGAAGACACAATTACGCCCAATTGTACGGAGGCATGGACAAACTTGATTTCGTCTTCTAAGACTTCCGTTACGATACCCACATGGTTCACGCGCTTAGATCTGCCGGTAGAGAAGAATATAAGGTCTCCTTTTTGTGCTTCTGATTCTTTGATTTTTTGCCCATATTTTGACATCTCAAACGAAGAGCGCGGCAACGATATATCGTGTTCTCTAAATGAAGTATAGACTAAACCTGAGCAATCAAAGCCTGAGGGCGAAGTTCCTCCAACTCTGTATCTAGTTCCAATGTGTTCAACTGCTGTTGAAATAATGAGGTCTGGCAAAGCGCAATTATCCTCAGACATAAACAAATGTGAGTTATCTTCGGTTATTTTATCTAGTGCGAAAGCTACTTCTTCTTGGTTATCTACGTTCAGCTCTTGGTTATTGGATTTATTTTTTTTGGTAGGCGTTACTGTCTTTGTCGTTACCACTGCCACACCATCAGCTGAAGGTCCTGAAGCGACATACTTAGTTCCCGCACACGAGCTTATCAGAAAAGTCATCAACACTAATACAGTGAATTTTTGTCTCATATCTTGTGTTTTAATAAATCTAGCATTTTGTTCTCAACAACCATACCATCCCATATCTCTTGTATGTTGTCTAGCTGCATAATTTCA
>CAZRCB010000022.1:0-22625 GCA_964598455.1 uncultured Flavobacterium sp. | reverse complement strand
TTGAGGCTTATAGTGTTTTTGACACATACCATCCTGAATTACTACCCGGAATGTATATAAATGCAGAAATAGAAGTGCCGGATGACCACAGCCAAGCACTACCTGAAGACTGTGTGCAGACTTTTGAAGGTGGCAAGTATGTGTTTATAGCCTTGGATAACAATACTTTTGAAATGATTGCAGTTGAAGTTGGCAATACCGGCAACGGATGGACAAGCATCAAGAATTCAGAAAAACTAAAGTCCAAGAAAATTGTTCAACAAGGTGCCTATACCCTACTTATGGCACTGAAAAATAAAGGGGAGGAAGACTAGATTGGGGCTCCACTAAAAATCAAAAAAGCCGTCTCAAAATTGTATTGAGACGGCTTTCTGGTTGATTATTGATCTGTTTATCTGAAACTAAAAGCAATTCCAGCAGAAGCAGTATTGAATTCCTGGAAAGTGTAATCGGCAAATATTTTAAAGAAACCTAAGTTTAAGCGGGCGCCTAGAGTGGCTCTAACACCATTGGCTTCATAAGCCATAGAAATAGGGTCTTTCACGTATTTGGTTTCAGGCTGTCCATCTTTTTGATAAGTAATGGCATAATCACCTTTCATTTTCATCGTAGCGCTACCGTTGTTGTATCCCAATCCGCCATAAAGAGTCGCAAATTTAAAATCCATAGAACCAAGGGCCTGAATGGTCCAAGTGTCAATTTTGAATTCAGCTTCGGCATTGCTCACTGTCACATCATCAGAGCCTGTGTCATTCTCAAGGTTATAGGTAGTTGTAGAAGTAGAATATGCCGCAAGTACAGATAGATTTAAAAACGGATTCTCCATCTTTAGATATTGCATAATATCATGCTGTAACCCGATACCAAACAAACCAGTTTTTAGGTCGTCTCCAAACTTCATATTCGGAATAAATCTAAGTTTAATATCTGTACGCGTTGGCAATCCAAATCCAAGTTGTACCATTGGCAACGGCACGGCATTTATCGGTAAGTCTTTGCCAATACCCTTTGGCATCTCAAAGTTACCCACGAGCATTTTGCCATCCTCATCTGGGATTGCTACTCTAATTTGCGTGCCGTTTTCAGCATCGCTCATAATCGTATTGATTTGCGACTCTCCGTTAGGTAAGGTTACGAATTTATAATCCGCAGGGTTAAAGTTAAAGTTCATCGCAGAGGAAGGCACAAAGGATGCAGACGGATTTATCGTAAAATCAAAACCGAACTTCTCGTGCGTTTTTGCAGTGGTATACCATCCTGAGTTCATATTATACATCAAACCTTTGACCACAGGCTCAGTATAATTTTGGGTCAATTTGCTCGCATCATCACCTGCAAGCAAAATAGTCTCAAAACTCTGTCCAAACGAGAACTGAGTAGCGACATAAAAAACGGAAATTATAAGTATCTTTTTCATTTTATATTTATATTAACATTTATACAAATGTAAACAAAATATTTTATCGTGGTTCTACATCTGCCCTTTAATTATACGTACTCAGGCAAAAAATCAGCAATTTAGCTTAGTTGGGCTTTTTGTGGATAAGTAGCAATTCATTCTGCCCTTCAATACCTGAAAGTGTTGTAATTTGGAGGTTTGACAAGTCCAGTTGAGCTTTATAGGCTTGGTTTCTCTGTTGGTCTTCTATGGAGTTGTTTAAGGTATTAAAAAGCACACTGCCGTTAGGTAGAAGTATTTCCAAAGCTTTAGCTACGAATTCGCGCTGGAATAAAAAATCAGGCATCAAATGATCTTCAAAGATATCAATGATAATCAGGTCATACTTTTGGGTTTCTTGTTGCACGAATTCATTTGCATCAGCAATGACTATGGATAGATTTGAAATTTTATCCAGACCAAAGTATGTATTGGCAACAGCGATAATCACAGGGTCAATCTCCACTCCTTTGATTTGACCTTTATAACCTATTTCATCTACCAAAGTTTTGATCACACTACCTCCTGCAACGCCTAAGACCAGAATGTTGTTCATCTGTTGAATTGGCGCAAAACCTATTTTCTTTAACCCTACCCTCAAAGCCCTTTGCAGACTTCCGTAGGAGTAATTCACCGATTTGGCATCCATCACCAATTCGCCATTATGCAGTGTTACTTCTATCGTATTACTAATAGAAGACGCTGTTTTATAGATGTTTATAGGGAATAAATAACTGATGATTTTCTTGAACATTCTATAGTGTTGTATAGGAAAGCTAACTGATAAAATTCCAAATGTTTTTCTTATTGGTCAACTCTATAAATGCAGTCCTCAAGTTTTGGTTTTCAGGTGCTTGCATTGCGGCATCTTTGCGCAACAATTCAAAAGCAGCCGCTCTAGCCAACGAAAGGATTTCTCTGTCTTTGACCAAATCAGCAATTCTGAGGTTTAAGATTCCGCTTTGTTGGGTGCCCATCAAGTCTCCTGGGCCTCTGAGCTTCAGGTCTACTTCTGCAATTTCGAAACCGTCATTGGTGGAAACCATTGTTTCCATTCGAGTTCGGCTATCATTTGACAATTTGTGTGAAGTCATCAATATACAATAACTCTGCTCGGCACCTCTACCCACACGTCCCCTTAATTGGTGGAGTTGTGACAGCCCAAAACGCTCTGCACTTTCGATAATCATCACGCTGGCATTCGGAACGTTGACGCCTACTTCAATCACCGTTGTGGCTACCATTATATCGGTTTTTCCTTCAGCAAAGAGCTTCATTGCAATATCTTTTTCTTCTGCTTTCATTTTGCCGTGCACCACGCTTATGCTGTATTTTGGCAACGGAAAATCTCTAGACAAGGCTTCGTATCCGTCCTCCAAATCTTTAAAATCCATGGATTCAGATTCTTGAATAAGCGGAAAAACTACATATATCTGCCGTCCTTTTTCGATTTCATCCCTGATAAACTTCCAGACGCTCAGTCTAGAATTATCAAATCGATGTGAGGTAATAATAGGCTTTCTGCCTTTTGGCAGCTCATCAATCACAGAAATATCTAAATCTCCATAAAGACTCATCGCTAGAGTTCTAGGAATAGGCGTAGCGGTCATTACCAATATATGCGGCGGAATACTGTTTTTCTTCCACAACTTCGAGCGTTGTTCTACCCCAAAGCGGTGTTGCTCGTCAATAATAGCGAGTCCTAAGTTTTTAAACTTTACTTTATCCTCTAAAAGTGCGTGCGTACCAATCAGAATTTGCAGGCTTCCCTCTTCTAATTCTTGGTGAATAATTTTGCGTTCAGCTGTTTTTTTAGAACCGGTGAGTAGCTTGACATTGAGGTTTATCTTTTCAGAAAACTCTAAAATACTCTCATAGTGTTGGTTTGCCAGTATCTCTGTTGGTGCCATAATACAGGCTTGAAAGCCATTGTCTAAGGCCAAAAGCATAGACATAAAGGCAACGATAGTCTTGCCTGAACCCACATCTCCCTGAAGAAGACGATTCATCTGCGCATTGCTCCCCAAATCATTTCGGATTTCTTTAATCACTCGCTTCTGCGCATCGGTAAGTTCAAAAGGAAGATGATGTTTATAAAAATCATTAAAATAATCACCTACTACCTCAAAGTTATGCCCTTTGATTTTATTTTTCCTAATCAGGTTTTGGGTAATCAGTTGTAATTGTATAAAAAACAACTCTTCAAACTTCAGTCTAAACTGCGCTTTGGCAAGCTGCTCTTGACTTTGCGGGAAATGTATGTTGAAAAAAGCTTCTTTTTTTGGTAGGAATTTATAGTGTTTCATCAGCGATTCTGGGAAAACCTCAGCAATCAAATTGCCCGTTTCTAAATAAAGTTGTTGCATCCATTTATGAATCATTCTAGACGAAATGCCCTTTTTAGTGAGCGTTTCTGTTGACGGATACACCGGTTGCATCGCTGATTTCAGGTTTTGTTTGTAGTCTATAAGCAAATCCATCTCAGGATGGGGCATTGAAAAGGTACTTCCTATGAAGTTTATCTTACCAAAAACAACATAAGGTTCATTAATTTTAAGACTCTCTCTGATCCATTTATAGCCTTGAAACCAAACTAAATCCATTTGTCCAGTCTCGTCAGCAAAGGTAGCGACAAGGCGTTTACCCCTTTTTTGCTCGACAACTTTAAGGTGAATGATTCGCCCTACAATCTGAATCTCCGCATTAAATGAAGGATGTAATTGATTGATTTTATAATACTTAGTCCTGTCAATATATCTGTTCGGGAAAAGCTGAAGCAAATCTTCATAAACAAAAATGCCCAATTCTTTCTGGAGCAATTCCGCTCGTTGCGGACCAACTCCCTTTAAGTATGCAATAGGCGTTTTCAGAAGATTACTCATGATTGTGGTTTAGTCTCATACAAAAACAAAAATAGTCAATTCTACTACTATCCAAAAAGACTTTGTGCTTTTTGTTAAGCAGCACCTACCTAACACAATTTATTCGACAAACTCCAAGCAAGGTTCAGTATATTTTTATATTTTTACCCTTTTTAATCCACATACTGATTATTATGAATAACTATAAAGCAACGGTCAACAAAACCGAAACTTTTGATCTGAACGATGGTACGCTTCAAAAGCTAGATGCTATCGAAATCGAAGAATCTGTATATCACGTGCTTAAAGAGCATAAATCGCACAAAGTGCACATCACTAAATCAGATTTTCTAGCCAAAAAATATACTGTACAAGTAAATGGAAACACTTACGAAGTAGATATTGCAAGTGCTTTAGACCAACTTATCAAAGAAATGGGATTTGAAGTTGGCACTGCGAAGCAAGTAAACGCTATCAAGGCTCCGATGCCAGGATTGGTCCTAGAAATCAACGTTACAGCTGGTCAAGAAGTACAAGAAGGCGACAACCTTTTGATTCTTGAGGCGATGAAGATGGAAAACAGTTTCACCTCACCTAGAGCCGGAATCATTAAATCTATTGCTGTAAACAAAGGACAAGCCGTAGATAAAGGGCAATTGTTAATTGAGTTTGAGTAAAAGCCTCCCCAACCCCTCCAAAGGAGGGGCTTTCTGAAAGAGGTAATTATATTGTTTCAACTTTAAAGAATGACGAAAAAACAACGAAAAATATTTTATCCTGCAATTTTTATTTTAGGCTTACTTTTAATGGCTTGGCAAATAAATATATATAGGAATACAATAATTGACTTAAAAATATTAGTTGGAATTATTTTTATAGTTGGAATTATAGCTTTTCTTGTTGATTTTAAAAATTATAAAAAAACCTATAATTATAATGGAATTGGACTTTATTTATACTCATTATTACATTTCGTTTGTGGTTTTGGATTTATAGTTTGTTCTGTTTTTATGTTAACGAATTTCTATTTGGCAGAAAGTGAATCAAAAAAAGAAAGATTTGAAATTGTAGAACGTTCATCTATATCTGGAGGTAAAAACCTTTTATTTAAAAGAAAACCGACTTTCAAAATAAATTACAAAGAAAATCTCAAAGAATTAGTTTTTCATCATAAATATTATGATAAGATGAATTTTTATACAAGTGTAGAATTAGAAATTCGCAAAGGATATTTTGGATTTGATATTCTTGAAAATAAAAGTTTAAATTGATTAGTAAAATAATTTTATAATATAAAAAATCCCCCTTTGGGGTTAGGGGCTTATGAAAAAAATATTAGTAGCAAATAGAGGAGAAATTGCCATCCGAGTGATGCAAACTGCTCAAAAAATGGGAATCAAAACCGTAGCTGTATATTCTACAGCGGATAGAAATGCACCTCACGTTAAGTTTGCCGACGAGGCGGTCTTAATCGGTGAAGCGCCCTCTAACCAATCCTATCTTCTAGGAGATAAAATCATCGAAGTCTGTAAAGCACTTGGTGTAGATGCCGTGCATCCAGGATATGGCTTCCTCTCTGAAAATGCTGATTTTGCTGAAAAGGCAGAACAGAACGGTATTATCTTTATAGGTCCGCGCTCAAAAGCCATCCGAATTATGGGTAGCAAATTAGCCGCTAAAGAAGCCGTTAAAGCCTATGACATCCCGATGGTTCCTGGTCTTGAACACGCCATTACAGATGTAGCCGAAGCCAAACAAGTAGCCAAAGAAATCGGCTTTCCTATCCTGATCAAAGCCTCTGCTGGAGGTGGCGGAAAAGGAATGCGCGTTGTCGAGAATGAAGCGGAATTCGAATCGCAAATGCATAGAGCTATATCAGAGGCCACTTCTGCTTTTGGAGATGGTTCTGTGTTTATAGAAAAATATGTAGGCTCGCCTAGACATATCGAAATCCAAGTGATGGCTGACACACACGGAAACGTAGTCCACCTTTTTGAAAGAGAGTGCAGCGTGCAAAGACGCCACCAAAAAGTAGTCGAAGAAGCACCTTCAACGGCGATCACACCTGAAATCAGAAAAGCCATGGGAGAAGCAGCTGTCAAAGTAGCCAAAGCTTGTGATTATGTGGGTGCCGGAACCGTAGAGTTTTTACTAGACGAAAATAAAAACTTCTATTTCTTAGAAATGAATACGCGTCTACAAGTAGAACATCCTGTTACAGAGATGATCACTGGTATCGACTTGGTTGAAATGCAAATCCGAGTAGCTAGAGGTGAAGTGCTTCCTATCAAACAAGAAGACTTGTCTATCAATGGACATGCACTCGAACTACGCGTGTACGCAGAAGATCCAATGAGTGATTTCCTACCTAGTATCGGACACTTATCTGTCTATGAACTCCCAGAAGGTAAAGGCGTTCGCGTAGACAACGGAATTGAACAAGGTATGGATGTGCCTATTTATTATGACCCGATGTTAGCAAAACTCATCACTTACGGAAAAGACAGAGAAGAAGCGCTTCAGATAATGCTCAAAGCCATTCAGAACTATAAAGTAGAAGGAATTTTTACGACCCTAGCCTTCGGTAAATTTGTGTTTGAACACGAAGCTTTCAGAAGCGGAAATTTTGACACCCACTTCGTAAAGAACTTCTATAACGCAGAATTGCTAAAATCAGGAATTGCTGAGGAAGCAGAGATTGCTGCACTTGTGGCTTTTAAACAATACTTAGCAGACAAAAACACCGTAAGACTACCCAACTAAAAGATCATTCACCCTATCGCTTTGTGCTTTCCTAGAAATACAAAGCAGGTATATTGAAAGTATAAAAATATGGATACGAAACTAAAAGTATTAGAAACCAAAAAAACTGAAGCCGCTTTAGGTGGAGGTCAAAAAAGAATAGACGCACAACATGCCAAAAAGAAACTCTTTGCTCGTGAGCGCATTGAATATTTACTCGACGAAGGTTCGTTTGAAGAAATCGGAATGTTTGTTACCCACCGTACCAAAGACTTTGGTATGGACAAAGAAGTCTATCTAGGCGATGGAGTTATCACTGGCTACGGAACCATCAACGGGCGCTTGGTCTATGTCTTTGCACAGGATTTCACCGTTTTTGGAGGTTCTTTATCTGAAACTCACGCGGAGAAAATCTGTAAAGTGATGGATATGGCACTCAAAGTTGGTGCACCGATGATTGGGCTAAACGATTCGGGTGGTGCAAGAATTCAAGAAGGTGTGCGCTCTCTGGGTGGATATGCCGATATCTTTTACCGAAACGTACAATCCTCAGGAGTGATTCCACAAATTTCAGCGATTATGGGCCCTTGTGCCGGTGGAGCGGTGTATTCGCCTGCAATGACTGACTTTACGATGATGGTTGAGAACACCTCATATATGTTCGTCACTGGTCCAAACGTAGTCAAAACTGTGACTAACGAAACCGTAACTGCAGAAGAGCTTGGCGGTGCCTCTACGCACTCGACCAAATCAGGAGTGGCGCATACTACATCTGCCAATGATATAGAATGCCTAGAAGACGTAAAGAAACTCTTGTCGTATTTGCCTCAGAACAATACAGAACTACCACATAACTTGCCTTATACGCCTACTGACGAAATCAGGCTGGCACTAGACAACATCATTCCCGATAGCGCCAATAAACCCTATGATATGAAAGACGTCATCAACAACCTGATCGACGAGGATTCTTTCTTTGAGATTCACAAAAACTTCGCTGAAAATATCGTAGTTGGTTTTGCGCGACTAGGCGGGAGAAGCATCGGAATTGTAGCTAACAACCCTATGTTCTTAGCTGGATGTCTAGACGTAAACAGCTCTACTAAAGCGGCGCGTTTTACCCGTTTCTGTGATGCCTTTAACATTCCGCTTTTAGTACTTGTGGATGTCCCTGGATTCTTGCCTGGAACAGACCAAGAATGGAACGGAATTATCGTTCACGGAGCTAAATTATTGTATGCTTTATCTGAAGCGACCGTGCCAAAAGTTACCGTGATTACACGTAAAGCCTACGGAGGCGCTTATGATGTGATGAACTCCAAACACATCGGAGCGGATATGAATTATGCTTGGCCATCGGCTGAGATTGCAGTAATGGGTGCCAAAGGAGCTTCAGAAATTATCTTCAAGAAAGAAATTGCAGAAGCCGCTGACCCAGCTACAAAACTCTTAGAAAAAGAAGAAGAATATGCTAGAAAATTCGCCACGCCATACCGAGCTGCGCAAAGAGGATTTATCGATGAAGTGATCTTGCCTAATGAAACGCGTAAGAAATTACTGAAAACCTTCGCAATGCTCGAAAATAAAGAAGTAGTACTACCGAAACGCAAACACGGAAACATTCCGCTTTAAGGTGTAACACCTACCGCACAATATTCTATTAAGCAGTAAGACATATGTCTTACTGCTTTTTTTTATGGACTACTCGGTAGAACAGAAGCTAGACCAGAATTACAGATTTGATTAATAAAACAGCTATGATGATAATATGTGACGACATGGGATTTTTCACATCAGAAAATAATCTATACACGATTTCTTTATATTTGACTAAAATGTTAATATACGTCAAATTTGACAGCAATATTATCACAAATAGACACCTATTAAAAAATAAAAATAAATTAAACCAATTCTAAATAATATTCATTTACAAAATACTTAACAAATGTTTAGGAGGATAATATATTCATAAAATTACTTTTGTAATATTCTAAAAATTAAAATACAAATGACAATGAAATCCATTCAAACTTTTGTTTTTTCACTTCTATCTTTTGTTGCTTTTTCTCAGCAAACACATAAGATATCAGGAAATGTCTATGATAAGACAAATAACATTCCGTTAGAGTATTCTATTATCTACATCAAAAACACGCAAAATCCGAGTGCTGTTTACGGAGGTACGACAGATTCTAAAGGGGCTTTCTCTATTGATGTTCCAAAAGGTAGATATGATATCAAGATTGATTTTATGTCATTTAAACCCTATGAGGTAACTTTAACTATCGACAAAAACCTAGACTTAGGTAGCATTTTCCTAGATACGGACAGCCAACTAATCGAAGGTGTTGAGATTATTGCAGAGCGTTCTACCGTAGAATTACGACTTGACAAGCGTATCTATAACGTAGGGCAAGACATGATGGTAAAAGGAGGTACAATAAGCGATGTGCTCGACAATGTGCCATCTGTAAGCGTTGACGTTGACGGAACAATAATGCTTAGAGGAGATACGAACGTTAAGATTCTCATTGACGGAAAGCCTTCAGGATTGGCTGGAATGAATATCAATGATGCATTGAAAATGCTCCCAGCTGATTCAGTAGAGAAAGTCGAAGTAATTACCAATCCTTCTTCTAGATACGAAGCTGAAGGAGGTGGAGGTATTATCAATATTATTCTCAGAAAAGGAAAGAATGATGGTGTAAACGGTAGCTTTACGGTTACCACTGGAGATCCATCTAACCACGGAATCAGCGCAAACATCAACCACAAAACAGAGGATTTTAATATCTATACTACACAGAGTTATAATCAAAGAGGCAGTAAAGGAAACTTTATAAACGATATTGAGAATCTTAATCCAACTACTGGAGAAACCACAGGATTCATCAATGAAGACAGACAAAACGAACGTCTAAATAAAGGATATACCGGAACAGTAGGTGTTGACTGGAATATAACCGACAGTTTCTCTTGGAGCAATAGCCTAACTTACAGAAAAGACAGCGGTGCAAACCCTACTATGGTTTCAATTGATTATTTTGACCCAAATTCAGTACTTTTATCACAGACTACGCGTGATAACTATGAGGAAGGAAATGGTGAGGACGTTGACTATTCAACAGGATTTATCAAAAAATTCAGCAAAGATGGCCATAAACTATCAGCTGACTTTTCGACTGCATATAACAAGAATGACAATCTATCACACATTACTACGCAAAACCTGACACTAGATCAACTTACTCGTTTAGAGCGTACGTCTAATATCAGCAGAAATAGCAGAAACATAGCTATGGTTGACTACGTATTACCTATAGGAGAAAACACACAATTTGAAGCGGGTTATAGAGGAAACTTCTCTGATGTTGTTATTGACTACAAGGTTGAAAACTTAAACCTAAACACTGAAATTTGGGAGAACGATGCCAACTACTCAAATATCTTGGGTTATAAAGAAAATGTAAATGCTCTTTATACTCAACTCGGTAGTAAGTTCGGAAAATTCTCGGTAATGGGTGGTTTGCGTTGGGAAGACACAAATATTGACATTGATCAGCGCACTAGTCAGATATCTAAGAACAAAAAATACGACAACCTATTCCCTAGCGTATTCTTTAGCTACGAATTAAACGACGAGACAAACGTATCGTTGAGCTACAGCAAACGCGTATCACGTCCGCGTTCATACTTCATCAACCCATTCTCAAACTTATCGAGTAACGTGTCGTTATTCAGAGGGAATCCTGATTTAAATCCTGCAATGTCAAATGCTTTTGATTTAGGCTTCTTAAAGCGTTGGGGTAATAAATTAACCTTAAGCACCTCTATGTATTTCAACCACACCACTGATGCTTTCCAGTTTATTCGTTATGTAGAAGAGATCAACAACATTGACGTATTAGTTACTTCTCCTGTAAACCTAGGTATCAAAGACCGCTTCGGTTTTGAATTTACCTTAAACTACAATCCTTTCAGATGGTGGAGACTTAACGGAAACTTCAACCTTTATAGAAACGAAACTAAAGGAGATTATACCTATTATGATCTGAATAACAACCAGAATACTCAAAACTTTGATAATGTAGCTTATTCTTGGTTTTCTAGAATTACTTCAAAAATCACCTTACCTTACAAAATCGACTGGCAAACCAATGCTACTTATAGCGCCCCAGAAGAAAATGCACAGGGTAGATCAAAAGGAGTCTTAAGCGCTAACCTAGCATTTAGCAAAGACGTACTTAAAGACAAAGGAACTATTTCAGTAAACGTAAGCGACGTATTCAACTCGAGAAAACGAATCTCAGAAACCGAATTGCTAACACAAAACAGCTACTCAGAAATGCAGTGGAGAGAAAGACAAATTACACTATCGTTTACCTATAGATTCAACAAGAAGAAAGAGAGAGAACGTCCACAAAATGGCGGAGGTTACGGAGAAGATGAATATATGGGAGGTTAAGCTTAATTAATTCAGCGTTTAAAAAAAGTCGGGAGGTATTTCCCGACTTTTTTTTGCTCATTATTTTTTACACTCGATTATTTCTCTACTGTGATGTACATCTCCGTTCTCATCGGTGTCATTCGCTTTAGGTCAGAAAGTTCAGGTAATCCGACATTCATAAACGGAGATGGTCTGCTTGGAATGCCGGTTATTTGTGAGAGTGCTGTTGCCAAAAAAAGCTCGTCTGTATCGCCTAAATCACGCATGTCCTCAAAGTTTTCGTGAACTTCTATATCGGGCAATAATCCAGACTGATAGTCACCAAAACCTGTGCTATTTACCGTTTTTAGTACTAAAGGTTGCATAGCGTATTTATGCTTTGGATTAACTCCCTTTTTACTATAATCAGCCGAATCATATAGCGTTATAGAACCAACGTTTTTTCCTGTTGTTTTTGTTCCTATTTGCACGACTTCAATGTGAGGTTTAAGCCCATTAATGACTAGTTCACTGGCAGAAGCTGTGCTAGAAGTGGTCAGGATAAATACTCTATTTAAGTTTAGATGATTGATAGCAACTCCATTTGACATCTTATCAGTAAATCGGTTGAAGAGTTCCCCTTCTCTCCCACTACTTTGGTAGTGCTCCATCACTTTGGCATTCCACAGCTGTTTGGCAAATACTTGGCCTGTAAATTGACCGGTGATCATACTTGCTAATCGCGTTGCTGATGAGATCAACCCGCCTGAGTTGTATCTTAGATCGAGTACTAAATCGGTAACACCTTGACTGTTAAAATAGTTGAATGCAGTATTTAGTTGATTGTCATATTCTCCATAAAAGCCGTTATATACTAGATATCCTACCTTGTGATGATTAATTTGATAGACGTTTGAATAATATACTGGATTTTCGGAGTATTCATATTTTGTCAGATTCACACTTTTGCCATTGGGCGTAAAGTTAGCATTGTCATAATCAGCAAAATTTAGCGTATAAGTATCAGCAGATAAGAGTGACTGGTAATTGTTTAGGGTGAGTGGAGTGCCATTTACGGCATAGAATATATCTCCCCTATAAATCTCTTTTGTTGCTGCGTCTGAGTTAGGCAACACATAGCGGATCAAACCTATGACTTGCTCCGAACCTGGAGCAGTTCTGTAGAGTGCATAATCAGCACCGTTATTTTTATTATTTCCTGTAAGCACCTGTTCGAGCGCTGTATAATCTGCGAAAATCACACTAAATCTGTCGATGACTCCTTGCTCATACAGCAGGCTATTGAAAAGCTCTTTAGGGTTTGGATATCCTTTAAGAAAAGTATTTAGGCTTCCTTGACCGTCAAAACGATCGTCTCTGAGGTTTTGAACATCATTTTGCCATAAATAATATTGGTTAAGTCCTTTCCATATAAAATCTTGTACTGCGACCTCACTCGGAACAGAGTTTGTGTCGTCTGTGCTACATCCTATAAAAACGGAAAATAGCGCAAGGGCTAGATAGCTAAAGGATTTCCTCATAACCTATTATTTTTTGTATATTACATAGCCTAAAACCTTAAAATCTGTGAAGCGTGTTCTTTGGTCTTCACTTTAGTGATCACTTCTTCTATAATTCCCTCTTCGTCAATAATAAAAGTTGTTCTATGTATGCCGTCATAGACTTTTCCCATAAATTTTTTCTCTCCCCATACGCCAAAAGCATTGATGAGATTTCTGTCTGTATCTGCAATAAGCGGGAAAGGAAAATTATATTTTTCTCTAAAATTAGTCTGTCTTTTGGCATCGTCAGCACTAACACCTAGGATTGCATATCCTTGAGAGGTAAACTTGTCATAATTATCCCTCAAATCACAAGCTTCTGCAGTACATCCAGGGGTGTTTGCCTTGGGATAAAAGAACACTACTATTTTTTTTCCTGAATAGTCAGTAAGTTTGTGCGACACGCCGCTTTGGTCTATACCTAAATCTATCGGAGCTTTGTCTCCAACTTTTAACATATTCATAAGTTCATTGATTTTAATAATTATCTATTAGTTGGCTACTTGACTGATGAACTGTATTCGCATTAAACGCAGTTCGTCATAGTCAAAATCACCGTCAAATTCTTTTATGGCTTCGCTTATCTTGTCCGATTCACATTCCATAAAATAATCGTGTATTTCTTGCTGTTGGTCTTCATCAAGGATTTCGTCAATCCAGTATTTTATGTTCAGTTTGGTTCCAGAATACACAATTTGCTCCATTTCTTTGAGCAAATCATCCATAGGTATGCCTTTAGCCTTCGCAATATCGTCTAGTGATAATTTCCTGTCGATATTCTGAATAATATATAACTTCAGGGCAGAATTTGTTCCTATAGACTTTACTACCAGGTCATCAGGTCTGACGATGTCATTTTCATCTACATACTTAGCTATAAACTCCACAAAGTCTTTACCATATTTTTTTGCTTTACCTTCCCCTACTCCATGCACATTTGATAGTTCTTCTATAGTTACAGGGTATTTCAACGCCATATCTTCTAGCGATGGGTCTTGGAAAATAACGAATGGAGGTAGTCCTAGTTTTTTAGCTACTTTCTTACGCAAATCTTTGAGGTGTACCATCAGTTGCTCATCTGCTATGTTTCCGACTTTAGAAGTCGAAACCACGGCTTCATCATCTGTCTCAGAATACTCGTGATCTTCGGTCATCATAAACGAAGTTGGATTCTTCAGATACTCCAAGCCTTTGTTTGTAAGCTTAATTACTCCATAACTTTCGATATCTTTTGACATATAACCTTCTACCAATACTTGACGAATTAGAGCCATCCAGTATTTTTCGTCAAAATCTTTACCTCTACCAAAAACAAAGTTAGTGTCTGTTCGGTGTGCTTTGATTGTTGAGTTTAATCTTCCGATTAAAACATAAATCAATTCTTTAGATTTATATATATCACCCGTTTCTCTGACCGTTTCGAGCAAGGTGTAAACCTGGTCTTGAGCTTCAATTTTGTTTTTCGGATTTCTCACGTTGTCATCCATATCAGCTCCTTCGCCCGTTTCTGAATCAAATTCTTCCCCAAAATAATGCAGTAAGAACTTCCTTCTTGAGATAGAGGTTTCGGCATAGGCGACTACTTCCTGAAGTAATGCATACCCAATCTCTTGTTCTGCAATAGGCTTCCCGGACATAAATTTCTCTAGTTTTTCAATGTCTTTATAGGAGTAGAATGCCACACAGTGTCCCTCTCCACCGTCTCTTCCTGCCCTACCAGTTTCCTGATAATAACTCTCTAGAGATTTCGGTATGTCATGATGAATTACAAAGCGTACATCTGGTTTGTCAATTCCCATCCCAAAGGCTATTGTTGCTACAACCACCTCCACGTCTTCCATCAAGAACATGTCCTGGTGTTTTGCTCTAGTTTTTGCGTCTAAACCTGCATGGTAAGGCACAGCAGAGATTCCGTTTACTTGTAGTACTTCGGCAATTTCCTCTACTTTTTTGCGACTTAGACAATAGATGATTCCCGATTTCCCTTTGCGCTGCTTGACAAATCGGATAATATCAGACTCTACGTTTTTGGTTTTTTGACGTATTTCGTAATATAAATTAGGCCTGTTAAATGAAGCCTTAAACACTTCTGCATCAGGCATCTCTAAGTTTTTAAGGATATCTTCTTGTACTTTTGGAGTTGCTGTTGCTGTCAGACCAATAATCGGAATATCTCCGAATTGTTTTACGATACTCCTAAGGTTTCTGTATTCCGGTCGGAAGTCATGTCCCCATTCAGAAATACAGTGTGCCTCATCAATGGCAACGAAGGATAGTTTTTGTCGCTTTAGAAACTGAACATATTCTTCTTTAATCAATGACTCTGGAGCAGCGTATAATAGTTTTGTTATACCTGATTCGATATCTGCTTTGACCTGATTGATTTCGGTCTTTGTCAGCGATGAATTCAGCACGTGAGCCACACCTGAGTTTGATGATAAACTTCTTATGACATCAACCTGATTTTTCATAAGAGCAATAAGCGGTGACACAACCACTGCTGTCCCGTCAAGGACTAAAGCTGGGAGTTGGTAGCAGAGTGATTTTCCTCCACCTGTAGGCATGATCACAAAGGTATTTCTACCGTTGATGATACTTGTTACCACGCCATGTTGCAGTCCTTTAAACTGGCTAAAACCGAAGTACTTTTTCAGTTCTTTATGTAAATCAATTTCGGATAAATTCATTCTTATTAAAAACTAATTTTTTACGTAAGTTTGCATATTATAAAGATATAACAACTTTTCGATACCGACAAACTTTTAATTTATACATTTTGACAGCACAGCATAATATTCTGACGACCGCAAAAAAGTCTTTGCAATCACAGAGTAACTCTATTAGCAAACTCATTGACCTTCTTGACGATAACTTTACTAAAACGATCGAACTTATTCTAAACACAAAAGGCAAGACCATTGTTACGGGAATTGGAAAGAGCGCCATTATTGCTCAAAAAATCGTTGCCACACTCAATTCTACCGGTACACCAGCCCAATTTCTACACGCTTCTGAGGCTATTCACGGAGATTTAGGAATGATTCAGGAGGACGATATCGTCATCTGTATCTCAAAAAGCGGTAATTCTCCTGAGATAAAAGTGCTTGCTCCTATTGTCAAAAGCTTCGGTAATGTACTTATTGGAATCACAGGCAACACTGAATCGTTCTTAGGAAAACAATCAGATTTTGTACTGAACACATTTGTCGAGAGAGAATCTTGCCCTAATAATGTAGCCCCTACCAATAGCACTACTGCACAGCTAGTTATGGGAGATGCTTTGGCAATTTGCTTGATGGAACAAAGAGGATTTACTGCAAATGATTTTGCAAAATACCATCCAGGAGGCGCTTTGGGCAAAAAGCTTTTATTTAGAGTTAAAGATATGCTAGATGCCGAAAACAGACCACAGGTAGCTCCAGATGTAAATATCAAAGAAGCAATAGTTGAGATTTCTCAAAAACGATTAGGTGTGACAGCAGTAGTAGAAAACAATAAGCTAATTGGCATTATAACCGATGGAGATATCAGAAGAATGCTCGAAAGAGAAGATTCATTCTTAGGCTTGACTGCTAGAGATATAATGACCATAAATCCGAAATCTATAGAACTTGATTCTATGGTTGTAGATGCGCTGAATATGATGGAAAACAACTCGATCACGCAACTCATCGTAACGGAAAATAAAGAATACAAAGGTATCATCCACCTACACGATATCTTAAAAGAAGGCATTGTATAATGGGAAAAAACAATTTAGGAGAAATGTCTTTTTTGGACCATCTTGAGGTTTTGAGATGGATGCTCATCAGAAGCTCAGTTGCGATTATAATCGGGGCTGTCATATCTTTTTCGTTCTTAGATTTTATTTTTGAAGTAGTGATTTTTGGCCCGAAAGACCCAAACTTTGTTACTTATCGTTTTTTCTGTGAAGTAGGAAAATTCTTCGGAGCTGACGATGGTATGTGCATCACCAAATTAGACTTTATTATTCAGAGTAGAAAGGTCGGCTCACAGTTCACTACAGCCATCTGGATGGGACTTACTATTGGATTTATACTTGCTTTTCCATATATTTTATGGGAAATCTGGAAGTTTATCAGGCCTGCGTTGTATGCCAACGAAAAGAAGAATGCAAAGTGGTTCATAATAGTAGCCTCAATCCTATTTTTTATTGGGATACTGTTTGGATACTACGTGATGTCGCCTTTGTCTATTAACTTTTTAGGTAATTTCTCTGTAAGCAAACAAGTTCAAAACGAATTTGATATTGACTCGTATATAGGACTCATCAAAACCTCTTGTATTGCCTCAGGACTTATCTTTGAATTGCCTATCTTAATGTATCTTCTAGGTAGATTAGGCGTAGTAGATGCACCAATGTTGAGAAAATACCGAAAAATAGCTATTGTCTTGATTCTGATAGTTGCTGCGATTATTACACCTCCTGACGTTGTTAGTCAAACTATCGTATCTATTCCGCTGATCATCTTATACGAGGCAAGTATATATATTGTGAAATGGGTTGGCAAAAAGAATGAAATCAGGAGAAATGCCATATAATCATTATTATTACTACTCAAAATAGTTGCTTTAGATAAGTCAATCAGATAAAATTTGACGTTTTTGTACGTTTATTCAGTTAAAATCCCGCGATTTAAGTTGTAGAAATATCGTATTTTGTTAATTTTATGTGGAAATAAACCCCACAACCCCAATGACTTAGGCACATATTTTAAAAATGCAACACGTTGATTATTAAGTTAATGTATTTTCCGTATATTTGCTGGCTCAATTTTTGTTTGATGCAGGTCGAACAATAAAAAACAAATTATGGTAAAAAAATGGTATGTCTTATCTATACTTAGTATTGGTTTAGCCTTAACTATTTTGAGTTTTAAAACAGAAGATAATTTTGACTATAGTTGGGTTTTAGCTCAACATGAAACTACTCCGGAGACTGTTTATACAGTACTTAACCAAGACCAATCCCTACAGAATGATTATGAAATTCCTTTTACAGGCAAATCATTTGTCGCATTCAAACAGGCATTGGCGTTTAAGGAGTCACAAGGTAGATATGATTTAGTCAATCCGTTTGGGTATGCTGGAAAGTATCAATTTGGAGGAGCAGCTCTAAAATCAGTGGGCATTACAGACAGAAGAGAATTCTTAAGCAATCCTATCCTTCAAGAAAAAGCATTTGAAGCACTCTTAGCTATCAATAAACATAATCTTCAGGATGAAATAAAGAAGTATTCAGGCAAGGTTATTAGCGGAATCGAAATTACTGAATCAGGTATATTAGCATCTGCTCACCTACTCGGTGCAAGCTCAGTTAAGAGGTTTTTGAGAAATAACGGAAGAGTCCGAATTACAGATGGATTTGGAACTACTATGCGCAGTTATATGAAAAAGTTTGCAGGATATGATACTTCTGTCATCACAGCTAACCACCAAGCCTCTGCTTATGACGAGTTAGTTAAACAATATGACTCCTAATAAACCTAGTTGAGTCCAATCTAAGAAATTTCATAAAAAGCCCCTAGTCAATGTAGATTAGGGGCTTTGAATTTATATTAAAAAAAATTTTACATCGCACTGATACCTATCATCTCTTATGGCTGATATCTGATTAACACATCCACTGAATTAGACTTAGGAAAACATTAAAGAAGGACTTATATTTTCAGTCTATCTAAATCTCTTTTGACATCTCTATCTTTGATGGTGGCGCGTTTGTCATAAAGTTTTTTACCTTTTGCTAGGGCAATGTCTAATTTGGCAAAGCCTTTATCATTTATAAACAGGCGTAACGGAACTATAGTTAATCCTTTGTTTTGAAGGCTTTTATGCAGTGATCGAAGTTCTTTTTTGTTTAACAAAAGTTTACGTTCACTTTTGGCTTTGTGGTTATAATGTGTGCCAAAAGAATACTCTTCTATAAAGGCATTGATCAAAAAAAGTTCTTTTTTGTCGTTAAACTCACAAAAACTTTCTGTAATCTGTGCCTTCCCTAATCGAATTGATTTAATCTCGGTACCGGTCAAAACAATTCCAGCAGTAAACTTTTCGAGTAACTCGAATTCGTATCTAGCTCTTTTGTTTAGTATATTGACTGTTTTTTGCATAATTTCTAGAAGGCTTGCAAAGTTAATAAATTAGAATGAGGCTTGCTATATTAATTTAAGGTGAGTGCCCCTAAAATTTCCTGGGACATAAACGGCCCTCCCGGATACTTGGCTGTATAATCTAGGTTAAGCCATATTTGTCCCCTTTCATCAATGTGATAATGGATTTCTTTTCCTCTAGTTTCGTTCTTAAAAAGCACTTCTTTAATGAGGTAAACAACTGTTTCTAGGTCATTTGAATTTCCAATGAGCATCTCCGGGTATATATGTGCTTGGGTATGGATTAACCTTGGCGTACCTCCTATTGCACGTATGCAAGCAGCCATCAAAATAGCATGATCATCACAATCTCCAGAAAAATGCTGTAGTGATTCTGAGGCATCAGCAATATACTCTTGACCTTTAGGGTCATTTACATAGTTCCAGTTGCTCTGAATTTCTTTGAAAACAGCAAAACACTGTATTGTTTGTCTATACTTGCTATAACCTTTTATATCCCTAAAGTGCTTCGTAGTTGCAGAAAGCGCAAAATTTCTAACTTTAGGATTATCATATTCAATAGCTTTAAGAATCTTTGATCGGTTGGGAAAAGGCAGTAATTTTGACACGATTATATCTTGCGGATAAGGGGCTTCTGCCATCGCAAAAACCATCACTCTATAATCCTCAAAAACACTTTTAAAACCATAGCCTCCGAAGAGTGTTCCCCAAAATAACGCTATCAAATACAGGCTAATGGCAATTATAATCACTCTTCTCATCAATCGCAAAATTAGCTGAATAAGCGCTAGTAAAGCTATGAAAATAAGAATTCTATCGAGGTTGAAGTCCCAATCAAAATCTTTTACATTCTGATGGATGATAATAAATATCGGGATAGCTATCAAAATATTCAAAATAAAAATCACAATACTATCCCAAGGCTTTTTTAGAGTTAGCTTACGATAGAATGTCTTCGATTTTTCTTTAAATTTTTGGGTCATAACCTCAATAATCAGGTGCTTACAATATCTACAAAAGTACCTTTTTTATCGATGATTTCGAATTCTAGCAGTTGATTTTGAATTTTGTTTAACATTTTTTCATCCAGATTCTTCTGGCTCCATTGCGTAAGGGATAGCCATTGTTGAATATCCTCTACCTTCTGATTGTAACGGGCAGCAAGAGTCCTATCAATACTTGGAATATGCTTAAACTCTGAGGTAGTTTGGTTGATAATACTCAAAATGGTATCGATAGTTTGAGGAGTTTGGTCTAAAATCTCATTTCTGACAACAATCACAAAGCTCACCCAAGGTGTCGGACAATCAGCTACCCTCCTAAATACTCCTTTGTCAACTAGTGGTTGGGTCATAAAACGCTCCCACATAAAATAATCTGCTTTATGATGAGAGAGTGCGTCAACTGCTCCGTCGAGTGTATCTACTACCACAAACTCGAGGTTTGATATGTCCCAATTGTTGTTCTTAGCATTCACAAGCGCCATCAATTGCGAGCCTGAACCATAGCGGCTAATGGCGACTTTTTTGCCTTTTAGGTCTTCTACTTTTTGATATTGCGTCTTGGCATCTACGTGTATACCCCAGATTAGTGGCGACTTTACAAAGACTTGAACGATTTTACAATTATTGCCGGCTATAATATCTTTTATAATTCCTTCAGTTAATATAATCGCCATATCAGTTTGACCATCTCTAAGCATCTTACATAGCTTTCCTGTTCCTTCGGGTACGTCGGTCCATTGTAGGTCAATACCTGCTTGTTCGAATTCTCCTGCCTCAATACACAAGTGCCAAGGAAGATTAAAGTGCTCGGGAACTCCCGCTATTCTAATTGTTCTCATATTTAAAACTTAGAGTGATTAGTTGTCCAAAGATACTAAATAAAAAAAAGAGCAACCTATATTTGGGCTGCTCTTTTTTGGGTATTATTTTACTTGATTATATGTATGTACAGGATTATTTCTTAGGTTTATTTTCTAGAATTTGTACAAAATCTATGTCAAATGATCCTTCTGTAACTTGTTTGATGTCAGCCTCTGCTCCTTCTTCCTTATTTTGGGCACTAAAAAAGAATGTCCCTTTGATATTGATGTCTGAAATATGAGTAATGGTAATATTCCCAAATTTATCATTTGTTGAAAATTCACCGTATGGCGCATGCCAAACTGTCGCTAAACTATCAGGAAAAGATTTATCCTTCTCAATGTATCTTCCTACGATTTTAATCCCATTATCACCACCGATATCATAGGATTTAGGCACTAAGCCAACATCTGACAAGACTAATGTTATATTTTTTGTGATATCATTGTTTGGAAATATTTCTATTCCCGAAATCTGAATTAAGTAGCTATTATTGTTTAATGAGGCTTTTATTGCAGTTGTATTTTCCCTTAGATCAGACTTAAATTCAACACCAGACACCTTGGCTTCTATAACACCTCCGTTACCTCCACCTTCATCACTACTACAAGAACATGCAAATAAAGAAACGATTATTGATAGAAAAAGAAGCTTTGTTATATTTAGTGTTTTCATAAAATTAAATACTATTTTTAATACTCATCCATTTATTACCAACTATATAGGCTCCAATCGTTGTACAAAGCAGCCTCTAGTAAAGTTTTCAAAGATACTAAATAAAAAAAGAGCTAAACATAATTATACTCCACTTTTATTTTTTAGCTCAAATTGATCATATCCCTAAACAATCATAAATTACTTCATTATTCGATTGAAGTCTTTGAATCTTTATCTAAATCTAAGAAAATGTTGATTTCCACCGACACAAAATTCACCTTCTGAGCAAACGACTTCGTTATGTTGCTACAAGCCCCTTCAATTTATAATCGTTCTAAACTTATCAATTAATAAAAAATAAAAGAAAAACTATCAAAAAACTATTTTTTCAGTCTTGAATATGTGTTTTTAATAGAATTTTAAATTGTAATTGCCTCTAAAATTAGAGAAATCATTCAAAATAGCACAAGGGCTGAATATTGTTCTGAAACACATATTATTTTTAGTAAATTTGCATCCATTCATTTAACAACTAATTAAAATACAGAACTATGGCTTTTGATATTGAAATGATTAAGAAAGTGTACGAGAATATGCCGTCGAGAGTTGACAAAGCTCGAGAATTGGTAGGTCGTCCGCTAACTCTTTCAGAAAAAATCTTATACGCACACTTGTGGGAAGGAACTCCTACTAAAGCTTTTAGTAGAGGATTAGACTATGTTGACTTTGCTCCAGATAGAGTAGCTTGTCAAGATGCAACCGCTCAGATGGCACTTTTGCAGTTTATGCATGCCGGAAAGAGTCAAGTCGCTGTCCCGACTACTGTACACTGTGATCACTTGATTCAAGCAAAAGTAGGCGCAGAAAAAGATTTAGCCGTAGCTAATACACAATCTAAAGAGGTTTTTGATTTCTTATCATCAGTCTCTAACAAATATGG
>CAZRCB010000021.1:0-22987 GCA_964598455.1 uncultured Flavobacterium sp. | reverse complement strand
TAACGCCTTTTATTTGAAATAAAAATATGGGAAGATTATTTCAGTGTAAAGCTTTGTGAGGCTAAGAGTTGATTTCCGTCAAAAATATGTACGTGATATAAGCCTTTCTCGAAGTTGTCTCCAGGAATATTCTCAGACACATTCACTGAAGAATTTTTGAAATCTACGGTTGATATAAAACTGTAAGTAAGTGATTGTTCGCCAAATTCTACAGTTTTCTTTTCGCCCAAAACATTCATTTTACTGTCAATCACCTGAACATAATAGGTTCTGTCACCTTGTTTAGCCACTTTGTTTTCTGCAATTGTAAATTGAATTTTCAGTATATCCGCTCTTCTTGCTTTTTCAGTTTCTACTTCTTTTCCTGAACTTCTAACTTTATATGCCGATGTTTTTAGGTTCTGAATGGACAGTTTTGAGGCCTCATCTACAATTTTAGACAATTCTTCGTTTTGACCCAAGAGTTTTTGGCTGTATTCTCTTTCTTCTACCAATATCGTAGAAGTGCTATCTATAGCTTGCGTAAGTCCTTCATTGGCTAATTTTAGCTCTTCGTTTTCGCGGATCAAAGCATTAAATTTGCCTTCTAATTCTAGATAACGCTTTTTGTAGTTACCTAACGCTGATGAAGTGGCTTTGGCTTGTTTTACTTCTTCAATAAGTTTCACGACCTTCGCTCTTTCTTCTTTTAATTCGTCAGAAAGTTCTGTGTTTTCAGCGATAGCTTGGTCATAAGTGACTTTCAGTGCTTCTAAGTCTGCAATGATACTGTCTTTCTCGGATAGTGTTTGCGTGAGTTCAATATTGGTTTTTTTCACATCATTCGATAGTTTAAAGATATACCCTATCGCTCCTAAAAAAAGTAGTGAAAGCACTACGATAACTGCCTTTAGATTTTTGTTTGTTTTTTTCTCAGCGCTTAGCTCGTTGTTATTTGTTGACATTGTTAGTTTGTTTTTATGATTATGATGTTGCATAAGACAATTTCAATACCGCTATTTTAGTCTGCACTGATTTTTCTGTTGTATAGTATGAGTTTTAGACTCAAGTGGTTGATTAACAATCTGTATCTATTGTATTTAGGCTTTTTAGGTCTGAGGATTTTATATATGTATGAGATAATAACAGGTTTTTATGTGCAAATGTTCTACAATACTGCCTTAATATTCTACAAAATTTTGTCTGCAATACGTTGATTTTACGATTCAAAAAAACCCAAGCAAAAGTAAGTTGCTTGGGTTTTTACTAACTCTCAATAATTAACCGCATTTTGAAGAACCACAATCCTGACACGTCAGACATCCTTCTTGATACATTAGATTCACAGAGTCGCAGTTAGAACACTTCCCTTTTGCTTGTGTTCCATCCGGGACAAATCGCTTAAGAGCTCTTGCTACTCCATTCTTCCAAGTATTTATAGATTCGTTGTCTAGCTGAAGTCCGTTGGTGAGTTCGACTATATTGTCTATTTCCATTCCGTGTCTCAAAGTTCCTGAGATCAGTTTTGCATAGTTCCAGAATTCCGGGTTAAATCTATGTGACAATCCTTCGATAGTGGTTTTATAGCCTCTTTGATTCACGTACTGGAAGTCATATCTTGTATTTCCTTTTTCGTCTTTGTTTTTGATGATAAACCCATCTTCTACCCAACGTGGCAACAGTATTCCGTCTTCATCATCAGCCAGTCCTGTGAATATTTCATACGGACGGCCATCGATGGTTCCGATAAAAGCGATCCATTTCTCTTTGTTGTTCTGGAATCGTACTACTTCTGCTTCAAGGACTTGCGGGCGTTTAGTAGGGAAAACCAATTTATATTCTACGTCTAAGTCTTTTGGCTCCTTTTTTTCTTCTGCAGAAATAAGCACACCAGACCTTGAGCCATCGCGATATACTGTTACTCCCTTACAGCCTTCTTCCCACGCGGTCATATAAAGTCTATCAACCAATTCTTCGGTTGCATCATTTGGAATGTTGATAGTTACTGATATTGAGTGGTCAACCCATTTCTGAATTGCACCCTGCATTTTCACTTTACTCAACCAGTCAACATCGTTTGATGTGGCTTTGTAATATGGAGATTGCTCAATAAGTTTGTTGATTTCTTCGTTAGAATAGTTTTTCGTAGTATCTATTCCGCTAATCTCCATCCATTGCTTGAATTTGTGGTGAAAAACTACATATTCTTCCCAAGAATCTCCTACTTCGTCTACAAAGTCAATACGAACTCCTTTATCGTTCGGGTTGACTTTTCTTCTTCTTTTGTAAACAGGCATAAATACTGGTTCAATTCCAGAAGTAGTTTGGCTCATTAGCGAAGTACTTCCAGTAGGTGCAATAGTAAGTAGCGCAATATTTCTACGTCCGTATTCCATCATATCATTATAAAGCGCAGGATCTGCCTCCTTGATACGCAATACAAACGGATTATTTGCTTCTCTTTTAGAATCATATATTTCAAATGGACCTCTTTCTTTAGCCATTTTTACTGACGAACGATAGGCAGCAAGGGCTAGGGTTTTGTGTACATTCACAGAGAATTCATTTCCTTCCTCACTTCCGTAACGAATACCTAGAGCAGCAAGCATGTCGCCTTCTGCAGTAATACCCACTCCTGTTCTACGTCCTTCTTGTGCTTTTTTTCTGATCTCAAACCATAGATTTCTCTCGATTCTTTTTACTTCTTCATCCTCAGGGTCTTGATCTATTTTTTGGATGATAACATCTACTTTTTCGAGTTCTAAGTCAATGATGTCATCCATCATTTTCTGAGCATATCCTACGTGTTCTTTAAATAACTCAAAGTCAAAATATGCCTCTTTCGTAAAGGGATGCATTACGTATGAAAACAAATTGATAGCCAATAATCGGCACGAGTCATAGGCACAAAGTGGGATTTCTCCACACGGATTTGTCGATAGGGTTTTGTAGCCCAAATCAGCATAACAGTCCGGTAGTGATTCTCTGATGATTGTATCCCAGAACAAGATTCCAGGCTCAGCAGATTTCCAAGCATTGTGTACGATTTTCTTCCAAAGTTCTTTAGCTTGAATTTCCTTAGAAAATTTCGGATTGCTACTAAATATAGGGTATTTCTGTGTATAAGATTGGTTGTCTTTGACTGCTCTCATAAAAGAGTCATCTATTCTAACCGATACGTTGGCACCTGTGATTTTGCCTTGTTCTAGTTTTGCATCAATAAAATTCTCAGCATCTGGATGATTGATAGAAACCGATAGCATCAAGGCTCCTCTTCGTCCGTCTTGAGCCACCTCTCTAGTTGAATTTGAATAACGTTCCATAAACGGAACTAATCCTGTTGAAGTTAGTGCTGAGTTTTTTACGGCTGATCCTCCAGGGCGTATGTGTGACAAGTCGTGTCCTACACCTCCACGGCGCTTCATCAGTTGTACTTGTTCTTGGTCAATTTTCATAATTCCACCATACGAGTCGCTTTCACCTTTGTTTCCGATCACAAAACAGTTAGAAAGCGATGCAATTTGAAATGGATTTCCAATTCCAGTCATCGGACTTCCCTGTGGGATTATATATTTGAAATCTTTTATCAGGTCATAAATCTTCTCCTCTGACATCGGATTTGCATATCTGGTTTCGATTCTAGCAATTTCTGAAGCAATTCTGCGGTGCATATCCTCAGGAGATTTTTCATAAATATTTCCTTCAGAATCTTTCAAAGCGTATTTGTTCAACCACACTTGTGCTGCCAAATCATCACCTTTAAAATACTTTTGGGTCTCTTGAAGAACCACATCATTAGGGTAAACCTCTCTTTGGATGTTAATTGCTGTTTTCATAGTGCTAGGAATTTAAAAATAGAACAGAGCAAATGTAGTGAAAATTAAAAACTAAAAGCAAGTTTTAAAAAAAGTCTTTTTAAAAAGTTTGCAAAAATATAATCTTAAATATCTGACAAACAGATAGATATATTTCTTATCAACACAAATTGTTTACAAATTAATATTTTTACGATGATTTTGGCTCGATGGTCTGTATCTCAATAGGGCTAAGGAGTTTGTGGCTATTGTTCTGCAAAATTGACCTTAAAACGCACGGACTGCAAGTTTAAAATTCTACAAATCGGAGGTGTAAATCAGAAATAATAACTACTTTTAATGACTAAATATTTTTGGTCGTTTTTATATGTTATCCAACAAAAGGAATATTTTAAAGTGGATGCTCGTTCTCGGAGCCTTTGTGGTGGTCAGTTTGATTCTTTGGAATACTTACCGACTTTTTCAAATTGTTAAAGAAGAAGAGCGTACGAAGATGGAGTTATGGGCAGAGGCGCATAAAACTTTGAACGGCTCTGATATTGGTGCGGATCTACCCCTAGTGCTAGAAGTATTGTCTAAAAACAAAACAATTCCGCTTATACTCACAGATAAAGACGAGAATATCATTGATTATAACAATATCGAGAAAATTGAATTTCAGAAGAATTCTAAAATATTGCTTAAACGATTTGGGAGTCAGAATCAACGTATAAAGATCGAATTTGAAGGTGAAATACAATACTTATATTACGGAAATTCACCTTTATTGACTAAACTCACCTATTATCCTTTTGCGCTTTTATTGATAATTTTTTTGTTTTTGGCGCTGATTACTAGCTACTTCAAAACCAATCGAATGTCAACACAGAATAAACTTTGGGCAGGGATGGCCAAAGAAACAGCGCACCAAATCGGCACGCCGCTTTCCTCACTTTTGGGCTGGGTAGAGATTATGAAAGTAGACAACGTAGATGAGCAAATCACCTCAGAAATCGAAAAAGATGTAGAGCGATTGCATACTATAGCGGATCGTTTTTCGAAAATTGGTTCTGAACCTTCGTTAGAAAAGATTGATATTGTTGCCTCTACTAAAAATTCGTATGACTATCTAAAATCTCGTTTTTCAGGTCAAGTAGAGTTTAGTATTACTACGCCTGACTACCCAATTTATATGATGTTGAATTCGGTTTTGCACAGTTGGACAATCGAAAATCTGATCAAAAATGCCATCGATGCTATGAAAGGTAAAGGACAAATCAAGATTTCTATTTTGGATGAGGTTAAGTTTGTCAAAATAATTGTAGAAGATACCGGCAAAGGTATCCCAAAAAATCTATTCAAGAAAATATTTGAACCCGGATTCACCACCAAGAGAAGGGGCTGGGGTTTAGGACTTTCGCTTACCAAGAGAATTGTTGAAGAATACCACGGCGGAAAAATAAAGGTTTTAAACTCGGAAGTTGGCAAAGGAACTGCAATGCAGGTTTCCTTCAAGCAAGAAGATAATTAAGGCACAGGATCATAGCCACTACCTCCCCATGGATGGCAACTAAAAATCCGTTTGATGGCTAGCCAACCACCTTTTATGATGCCGTGTTTTTGGAACGCCTCTAATGAATACTGCGAACAGGTTGGGCTATAACGACAAGTAGCAGGTGTAAGCGGAGAAATCACGATTTGATAAAAACGAATCAGGAATACGAAGGGAAATATCAATATTTTCTTCAGTGTGATTTTCGGTTGCCTAGAAGGGGTGTTGCACATGTGTTGGTTCTAAATCTCAAAATTACTAAAATCAGCAGAGATTCTGCCTTGATTCATCCTAATTATTAAGAACGTCTAAATCGAAAACGAGTTGCGGCCTTGTATCTTACGAGTAGCTTTAGGTCGTATAACAAAATCGATAGCAGTAACACAATCGGGATTAACAGTGTTTTTTCGTGATAATTATAGGTGATTAGCGCACTTATGATTCCACCGAAAATAAACATAAAAATAATCGAAGCATTTAGCAACAGCGATTGCTTTATAAACACTTTGTTACCTTTGTTGAGCAATAGTCTTCCCATCCCAATTCCCATATCAGTTATCATCCCCGTAAGGTGAGTCGTACGCACTACTTTTCCGCTGACCACAGAGACAATTCCGTTTTGAACCCCCATCGCATAAAGTAAAATAACTACCTGAAGCTCAAAAGTTTCAGGATATTTGTTGAGTAGAAAACAAGCGACAAGCAGTCCGATTTCGATTCCGATAGGTAAGGCATAAGAGAATTCGATCCACTTTTTCTGAAAATAATTCACTAAAACAGAAGAGGTAAAAGACCCAAAACCAAAGGCGATAATCCAGATGACTACTTTTTGAGCTTCCTTCCAATGCATGGTTTCTACAGAAAGTGATAATTCGCCCACATGTCCAGTTATATTTGTCGTAAATACGCCTAAATTTATCAACCCAAAGACATTGACAACTCCTGCAATAAACGCAAAAAACACAGCAAGTAATAGATTGTGTGTGAAGGTTCTTCGGACTCCTGTAGAGCGTAACATAGCTATTTTTGAGGCAAATATAGCATAAAAAATAAAGCAGTTTAGAGCCTTTACCTAGAAATCACAAACAAAAACCTATCTTTGC
Organism: uncultured Flavobacterium sp.; assembly: GCA_964598455.1. Lineage (GTDB taxonomy): Bacteria > Bacteroidota > Bacteroidia > Flavobacteriales > Flavobacteriaceae > Flavobacterium. The sequence continues at coordinate 16,559 of CAZRCB010000021.1, read as the reverse complement.
CGGCTTTCAAAAATGCAAAAGAATGGATAAAAGAGATGTCTTAAAAGGAGTATTGCTCGTGGCTTTCGGAGCTTCGAGTTATGGGATGTTGGCTGTTTTTGTAAAAATGGCTTATAGTGAAGGCTACACAACTGCCGAAGTTACGTTTTCACAAGTTCTGCTGGGTGTTATCGGAATGGGGCTAATTAATCTGTTCCAAACCAAGGTCAGAAAAGTAGCTTCTGCCAACATAAAAAAACGAGATTTACCGAAGTTGCTATTATTAGGTACGACGCTTGGGTTTACTAGTTTATTCTATTATTTATCTGTGCGCTATATCAATGTTTCTATTGCTATTGTGCTGCTGATGCAAACGGTTTGGATGAGTGTTTTGCTCGAGGCAATTTTATCAAAAACTTTTCCGACTGCTAGAAAAATCATATCGGTTGTGATTGTATTATTCGGAACCTTATTGGCGACGAACATGCTCGGAGCAGAATTCAATTTAGATTGGAGGGGAATTTTCTGGGGACTTTTGGCCGCGATGTCATTCACCACAACTATGTATACTTCAAATAGGATTGCGACTTATTTGCCTGCTTATAAAAAGAGTTTTATTATGCTCTTAGGAGGGCTATTTGTTATTTGTGTATTTGCGTTAATTACCTATAACGGAGCCTTTAATTTTGCTATTTTCCTGAAATGGGGACTAATATTATCCTTATTCGGAACTATCATTCCGCCTATTATGCTCAATGCTGGTTTCCCAAAAACTGGTTTAGGTCTTGGTAGTATTGTGGCTTCTGTGGAGCTGCCTGTATCGGTGATGATGGCATTTTTCTTGTTACGGGAGAGCGTAAACCTGACTCAATTCGTCGGTATTGGTTTAATTCTGGCGGCAATTGTAGTGATGAATATCAATTTGACTAAAAAATAACTCCAAAAAATACAACTAATCGAAATTTTCACTAATATTGATGCATAATAGTAATCTCTAATATTTTTTTATTGCTTTAATTTTTGTCTGATGAAAAAGCGTGCACTTTCAGATTTTGACAAGGAAACAATTAGTAGAATTGTCATCATTGCTCAAGAGGAGAAAAGACCTTTTGAGGTGATTAAAAATGATTTTGGGTTAGGTGAAAAAGAACTCACCGAACTGATGAAAAAAAACCTCTCAGCTGATAATTTTGAGCTTTGGAAGAAAAAGGCACAAGCCAAAAAGCCAAAACCAAAACCTATCATTGACCTATATGATGATGAATTAGACAGCAAATATTATATCAAGAATAAATTGGATTAAGCCTCAAGAAATGCACCTTTCAATAAGGTGCATTTTTCAATTAATACCAAAGCATGAAAATATGTGTTGAGATTCTATTCAAAAATGTATATTTGTTAAGACATTATTTAATGTCAGTAGGTTCAGAACGAACAAAATATTGAATTTGAAGGGAAATATACGATACATCAGAACTCCACTCAGTGATTTCTCAAATCGGAATTTAATATTTATAAATTAAACTATTATATATGAAACAGTTATCTGTATTTCTTCTATTTTTTCTTTCTTTGAATATATTTTCTCAAGAACAGATTTTTTATACACAAAACATAAGAGTCAATACGCTTATTGAGGGCACGCTATACACACCTGAAGATGAGAACAACAACAATCTAGTTATTTTGATTGCTGGATCAGGGCCAACAGACCGCAACGGAAATAACTCAGCTATGAAAAATAATTCGCTTAAATTCTTAGCACAAGGATTGGCTCAAAACGGAATTTCTGTCTATAGTTATGACAAGCGCATATTTGAGATTACAAAAAAACCTGATTTTAAAGAAGAAGATTTATCATTTCAGGACTTTATAACTGACGCCATTGATGTGGTTAATTACTTTAAGAAAGAAAAGAAGTATAAGAAAATTATTGTCGCTGGGCATTCTGAAGGCTCGCTTATCGGGATGATTGCTTCTAAAGAGGCGAATACTGATGGATTTATCTCCTTGGCTGGAGCAGGAAGCCCGATCGATGAAGTGTTGGAATTTCAAATTGGTCAAAATTCACCACAATTCCTTGAAGAAACTAAAACCATATTAGCAGAACTCAGAAAAGGGAATACAGTTACGGAGATTACCCCAAGTTTAGCTTCTTTATTTAGACCTAGCGTACAGCCTTATATGATTTCGTGGATAAAGTACAATCCTCAACAGGAAATCAAAAAGCTAAAGAAAATTCCAGTGATGATTATCAACGGATCGGCTGATCTTCAAGTGCAAGTATCTGAAGCAGAAGCGCTAAAACAAGCCAAACCCGATGCGAAATATTTGATTATTCAGGATATGAATCATGTGTTTAAAACCGTGAAAGATATGGCAGAAAACCAGAATTCGTACGTCAATCCAGATTTACCTGTATCGGAAGAATTGATTAGTGAGATGATAAAATTCGTAAAAAAGGTCAAATAGTCCATCAAATTATTCTGATATATACCTTTTAAAGCCTAGTTTTTGCAAAAATCCTAGGCTTTAATTTTTTCTAAAATACACCAGCTATCACTTATCAAAGACACTAAATTAATGTTTATTTCGTTCTAAAGTGATGTGTTTTTATGTATCAAATAAAAAAAAGTGTTTATTAGGAATGAATATTAGTATATTTGCAAGCAATTTTTCTGAAAAAATGAAGAGAATTTTAGTTCTTTTTCTAGGTTTATTTTTTATCAACACTGCTTTTGCTCAGATAAATGAGATAGGAGTATTTGTGGGAGGAAGCAATTTTGTAGGAGATGTAGGTAAAGAAACTTTTATAGATCCTAATAGTTTAGCGCTTGGAGGTCTGTATAAATGGAATCGTAGTACTCGACATGCGTGGCGTTTTTCTGTTATGCACTCGACATTGAAAATTGATGATGCAAAGTCTAATTCATCTTCAAGACCCGAGAGAGGACTTAATATAGAGAGTACAGTAACAGAATTCGCTGCAGGGTTAGAGTTCAATTTCTTTGAGTTTGACCTACACGATTTAGGCACAAAGATTACACCTTATGTGCACACCGGGGTTGGCTATTTCTGGTATAACACGAGTTATTACATAGAAGATACAAAAGAAAATAAAAAAAAGAACGGAAGTTCATTAGCTATTCCGATGGTTTTAGGTATAAAGTTTAATCTTACACAGAATTTTGTTTTAGGAATAGAATCAGGAGCCAGATATACTTTGACTGATGATATTGATGCGAATGTCCCAGAGGAGTTCGGTAACCTAGAGAGTAATGATTGGTATATGTTTACAGGATTTACCCTGACTTATACCTTCGGTAGAAATCCTTGTTTTTGCCCGTTATAAGACATGAATTTACTAGATAATATAAATAAAGAAAGACTCCCAAAGCACATAGCCATAATCATGGATGGCAATGGTCGCTGGGCTAAACAAAGAGGAAGGTTACGTGTTTTCGGCCATAAAAACGGCAAGAAGGCTGTTCAAGTTGTTGTCGAAACTGCTGCTAGACTTGAGATCGAAAACCTAACTTTATATGCGTTTTCAACAGAAAATTGGAACCGTCCTAAGGTAGAAATAGATTCGTTGATGAAACTTCTAGTCGGCGCTATTAAAAGTGAGCTCAAAAAGCTGATAGATAATAACATACGACTTAATACAATCGGAAATCCAGATTTGCTCCCAGAATCTGTAAGAAGTCAACTTTTTGGAGCTATTGAAAAAACAAAGAATAACACAGGAATGACCCTAACTATTGCACTTAGTTATGGGTCAAGAGAAGAATTAACAAATGTTTTTAAAAATATTTGTGATAAAGTTAAAAATAATATAATTTCGGTTGATGCTATTGATGAATCATTTATAAATCAGCACCTTTACACGCATAATTTGCCCGACGTAGATTTACTCATAAGAACTAGCGGAGAGCAAAGGATTAGCAATTTCTTGCTATGGCAAATAGCTTATGCAGAATTGTATTTCACAGAAGTATTGTGGCCTGATTTTAAAGAAAATGATTTATATGAAGCTATCATCAGTTATCAAAATAGAGAACGTAGGTTTGGAAAAACAAGTGAACAAATCAAGTAAACTGATTAAGTTTATATTTACAGGAGTTTTATTTTTAGGCGCACTAGCAACTTATGCACAGCCTAATAAAGATTTTGATCAAGGAAGATATTATACCCTAGGTGGTGTAAAAGTAACCGGAAAAATCAACTACCAAGAACAAACGGTAGTCACTTTTTCTGGTCTTGAAAAAGGTGATAAAATCCAAGCGCCAGGAGAAGAAATCTCTAATGCTATCAAGAAACTTTGGGGTCTTGGACTGTTTAGTGATATTAACTTCTATACCGAAGAAATCAAAGGAGATACAATTTTTTTGCGTTTACACCTGAACGAGTTACCTAAACTAAGCGAAGTAATAGTAGAAGGAGTCAAAAAATCAAAGGCAGAAGGGATCATCAAAGACGCAGGACTTACCAAAGGTAAAATCGTCAACGAAAACCTGATGACCACTACCAAAAACTACATCGAAAATAAATACCGCAAGGAAGGTTACTACAAAACAAAAGCAACCATCATCACCAAGGCAGACACAACTGATAATCAGGTGAAAATGCTCGTGGATATAAATAAAGGAACCAAAACCAGAATCCGCTCAATTAAGTTCGAAGGAAATTCTGTTTTTTCTGACGCAAAGCTTCGACGAATCATGAAGAAAACAAAAGTCAGAAATCCACTCAGAATGTTTAGACTTGACCTAAGAGCTTCTAAATATATCAAAGACGAATATAAAAATGATTTGGTCACTATTATTGATAAATATAAAGAACTAGGATACAGAGATGCTAGAATTGTATCTGACTCTATACAGTATGACCCAAAAAGAGATAAACTATCGTTTAATATCCAGATTGAGGAAGGAAATAAATACTATTTTGGGGATATTAAATTCTTAGGAAATTCTGTTTACACAGATTCACAACTCAGAAAAACACTCGGAATCAGTAAAGGAGATGAATATAATGGAGTTTTGCTTCAAAGAAGAATTGAGGATAATACCAAGCCTGACCCAAATGATATCACGAGTCTATACCATAATAACGGTTATTTATTTTCAAGAATTAATGCTGTTGAAACCAGAACCATAAATGACACTATAGATTTTGAGATCAGAGTAACCGAAGGACCTATAGTATATTTCAATAAAATTACGGTCGTAGGGAATGACAAAACTAATGACAGGGTTATTTACAGAGAACTACTGACTAGACCAGGTCAGAAATGGAATAAAGAACTCGTGATTCGTACGCGAAGTGAACTCGGAAATCTAGGTATTTTTGATGCTGAAAAAATCGAGCCTAAAGTGAAAAATCCTGACCCAGTTGAAGGTACTGTGGATGTCGAGTGGAATGTTATCGAGAGTGGTGCTAGCCAAATTCAGCTTCAAGGAGGATATGGTGGCGGTGGATTCATCGGAACTCTAGCGCTATCGTTTAATAACTTCTCAATCGGAAGTCTGTTCGACAAAAAAGCCTACCAACCACTTCCAACGGGAGATGGACAGAATTTATCTCTTCGACTTCAAGGAAGCTCATACTTCCAGACTTATAGCGTGTCCTTTACTGAACCGTGGTTAGGCGGAAAAAAACCAATTCAGTTTACGAGCTCTATTTCCTATAGTAAACAATACTTATATAATTGGAGTGGTGGAGGAGTGGATAGAGACAAGAGCTTCAATATCATTTCACTGTACTTTGGTCTAGGAAAACGTCTTACTGTGCCGGATAACTACTTCTACTTGCGTCAAGGAATCGGTTTTCAATACTATGACTTAAATAATTATAACACTGGATTATTCACCTTTGGAGATGGATCTTCTAGAAACGCATATTATACTGTCGGATTCAGCAGAAATAACAAAGGACACAACCCAATTTTCCCAACATCCGGAGCAGAGATTGGAATTACGGGTAAATTTACCTTCCCGTACTCTCTAGTAAATGGAATTGACTACGGAAATCTAGCTAACCAAGAAGATTATAAAGTTAGGTATGACGCAGCAACAATGGCTGATAAAGTAAGAGAAAATGATCAACACCAAGTGCCTACTAGTCATTTTGATTTTATCAAAATTGTATCTACTAAAGACCCATTAACAGGTAGAGATGTATTCAGTCATTACGAAAAAGTAGACAATTATACCCTTGCAAGTGCAGACCAAGCTAAGATTGATCAAGAGAAATACAATTGGTTAGAATACTATAAGATTAAATTTAATGTTGATGCCTTTACGCAACTTATTGGCAAATTTGTTTTGCGTTCTGCTGCAGAATTTGGATATTTGGGAGCCTATAATCAAGATAGAGGACTTGTGCCTTTTGAGAGATTCTTTGTTGGTGGAGATGGATTGGCAAACTTTTCACTCGACGGAAGAGAGGTTATTCAACTAAGAGGTTATCCGAATAACTCCCTTACTTCAGAAGATGGAGGTACTATTTATAACAAATTTTCGTTAGAGTTACGTTATCCAATAACCATGAAACAAATGGCAAGTATCTATGGAGTTGCATTCCTAGAGGCAGGAGCAGGATATCAGAACTTTAAAGAATACAGCCCTTTTGCTATCAAGCGTTCCGCAGGAATTGGACTGAGAGTGTTTATGCCTGCTTTCGGATTATTGGGAATCGATTTTGCTCACGGATTTGATCCAGTTTTAGGCGGAAATAAAAAGAACGGATGGGAAACTCACTTTATCATAGGACAGTCATTCTAGAAAATTGGCACGGTATTTATGATACGTTAATACAGAAGAAATGAGAAAATGGTATTTAATTGTCGCTTTAGGAGTTTTTACTTTGGTTAATGCTCAATCTGCAAAAGGTCCAAAAATAGGATACTTTGATATGCAGGTTATCCTAAAAAGCGTGCCTGAATATGCAGAAGCAAATAATCAGTTAGAAATTAAAGCTCAGGGTTGGAAAAAGGATATTGATGATCGACAAGCTGCTATTAACCTGCTAATCGAAGAATTAAAGTCAGAACGCGTTTTGCTGACTAAAGAGCTCATCGAAGAGAAAGAAGAAGAAATCAGCTTTCTGCAAAAGGAACTCTCAGATTATCAACAAAAACGATTCGGACCCCTAGGTGATTTATTTACCCAAAAAACAGTACTTATAAAACCCATACAAGATCAGGTTTTTGCAGTAGTTAATGATGTTGCCACCAGAAGACAATATGATTTTGTCTTTGATATGTCATCAGCTTCGAACGGATTGGTGTTTGCTAACAGACGGTTTGATATGAATGATGAAATTATAAATGCCATTACTAGATCAACCAAAAGAAATCAAGCTGAGAAAAAGCGTCAGACTAAAGAAGAAGAACAATTAGAAGACGACAAAAAATATGACCCAGACTTAAAAGAAAAAGAAGAAATTCGCCAAGCCAAAATTGACGAAAGGCAACAAAAAATTGACGAAAGAAAACGTCAAATACAAGAACAAAGAGAAGCAAAACAAAGAGAAAGACAAGAAAAAATAGATGCTCGAAACAAAGCAATCGAAGATAGAAAGAAAGAACTAGAAGAAAAGAGAAATAACAAAGAATAACCAAACAAAGATTTAACAAAAACAAAAGAAATGAAACAGATGAAATCATTATTTATTGCAGTAGCATTGTTATTTGGTGTATCACAATACGCAAGTGCTCAAAAAGTAGCTCATATCAATGTTCAGGAACTAATGGAAAACCACCCTGACCTGCTAAAAGCTCAAAAACAATTAGAAACAATTGCTGAAACATACGATAAAGACTATAGAGGCTTAGTTACAGAATTCAATACTAAAAAAGATAAGTATATCGCAGAAGAAGCTACCGTTTCGGAAGCATCAAACCAAGAACGCGCGATGGAACTTCAGAATATGCAAAAAAGCATTCAGGAATATGCAGCTAACGCTCAAAAGTTATTAGGAGAAAAAGAAGAAGAACTAAAAACTCCAATCGTTGACAAAGTGAGAAATGCTATTCAGAAAGTAGCTAGAGCAAAAGGCTATGAGTTTGTTTTAGACTCAACTTCTGGTTCTGGAGTACTTCTAGCTGATGGTCCAGACTTATTAAAAGATGTGAAAAAAGAACTAGGGATTACAAAGTAATCTTTTACACTACATAACTCAAAAAGGTTGGCCCAAAAAGCCAACTTTTTTTGATTGAATACAATACGCACAATATCGGAGCTATTCCAGAGCCTTTAAAGCTTTGATAAACGCATTCCAATAGTTTGTGTGTAGGAATAAAAAACTCCCGTTACAGTCCGTTAAAAAACATAAAAAAACCAACAACTACACATTTGTGATTGGTGGTTTTTATAAATCTGAAGTAATCCAGGTTTATTTGTTTTTCAATAAGTCTCTAATCTCAGCAAGTAATTGCTCTTGAGAAGGTCCTGCAGGCGCTGCTGGTTCTGCAGGCGCTGGAGGAGTTTTTAGTTTGTTTATCCCTTTGATCATCATAAACAAGATCAAAGCAATAATCACAAAGTTAATCACTGCAGACAAGAAAATACCGTACTGTACTCCGCCCCAAATGGTTAGCTCTTCAATTTTGCTTAATCCGGCAGCTTCTAAAGCAGGATTTAGCAGTAGCGGTGTAATTACGTTTTCAATCATTGAGCTTACGATCTTTCCAAAAGCTCCACCAATAATAACCCCGACAGCCATATCGACTACATTACCTTTGACAGCAAATTCTTTAAATTCAGTAAGAAATCCCATAGTTTTATTTTTTAGTTTCAAGTAAAGTTAAAATTTTTATGTTGATTGTAAAATATTATTTCAATTTTTCGTTATTCTGATGTCGGTCGTGATCTCTTTTGGTTTTGATGTCAAGTTTTTTATCAAAAGCAGCTTGCAAATCTATTCCAGTTTGGTTAGCAAGACATAAAACCACAAAAACCACATCGGCTAGTTCTTCTCCTAAATCTTTGTTTTTGTCGCTTTCTTTCTCCGATTGCTCGCCATACCTACGCGCGATGATACGTGCAACTTCGCCTACTTCTTCTGTGAGTTGAGCCATATTTGTAAGTTCGTTAAAATACCGAACTCCGTGAGTTTTTATCCAATTGTCAACTTGTAATTGTGCGTTTTTAAGATCCATTTTGTGTGTTTATATCTATATGTTAAGGTGAATTTATTGGTTAATGTGCTTCAAGCCAATTGTCTCCAACTCCCATATCTACAACCAGCGGAACATCTAGCTTAAAAGCATTTTCCATTTCGTATTTTATCATCTCTTTTAGTTTGTCAAGTTCTGATTTATGTGCGTCAAATACCAACTCATCGTGTACTTGGAGGAGCATCTTACTTTTCAAATTTTCATCTTTGAGTCGTTTATGGATATTTATCATTGCAATTTTGATAATATCAGCAGCGCTTCCTTGAATCGGAGCATTTACTGCGTTTCGTTCTGCGGCACCTCTGACTACAGCATTTTGTGAGTTGATATCTCTCAAATATCGTCTTCTTCCTGAGATAGTTTGTACGTAACCCAGTTCTCTGGCTTTTTCGATTTGTTCGGCTATATATTCTTTGAGTCTTGGGTAGGTTTTATAGTAAGCATCAATAAGTTCGGCACTTTCAGCACGCGAAAGGTTAGTCTGATTCGATAACCCAAAAGCAGAAACACCATAAATAATACCGAAGTTCACCGTTTTTGCGTGTGAACGTTGTTCTTTTGTCACTTCATCCAAAGCCACATCAAATACTTTTGCAGCCGTAGATTTGTGAATGTCCTCTCCATCGGCAAAGGATTGAATCATATTTGGCTCTCCACTTAGCGCTGCTATCACGCGAAGTTCAATCTGAGAATAATCCGCAGAAAGTAATTCATAATTTTCATCTCTTGCTACGAATGCTTTTCTGATTTGGCGGCCTCTCTCGGTCCTAATCGGAATGTTCTGAAGGTTGGGGTTGTTTGAACTCAAACGTCCGGTAGAGGCTACGGTTTGCATATATTCAGTATGTACGCGACCTGTTTCTGGATTTACTTCGCTGGGCAAGGCATCAACATAGGTGTTTTGTAGTTTTACGAGTTGTCTCCATTCTAGAATATCTGCAACTATGGGGTGATCTTTGACTAAATAACTCAAGACTTCTTCGCCTGTGGCATATTGTCCTGTCTTGGTTTTCTTTTGTTTTGCTCCGCCGATTTTTAGTTTGTCAAATAGTATTTCTCCGAGTTGTTTGGGCGAAGCCAAGTTAAACGAATGTCCTGCTGTTTCATAAATACGCATTTCAAGACTTTTAATATCCTTGTCTAGTTCTGTAGATAATGATTTCAGAAACTCAACATCAAGTCTAATTCCCTCTTTTTCCATAGCAGCTAAAACAGGTACTAAAGGCATTTCGATTTCATCGAATAAAGCTCTTGTGTGTGCCTCTTCTAAGACGGTTTCAAAAGTTTGTTTGAGCTGAAAAGTAATATCAGCATCCTCCACGGCATATTCTTTGGCTAATTCCACCTCAACATCTCGCATCGAGCGTTGATTTTTACCTTTTTTCCCTATAAGAGTTTCTATCGATTTTGGGCTGTATTTCAGGTATGTTTCTGCTAATACATCCATATTGTGTCGCATATCGGGGTTGATTAGGTAATGCGCAATCATTGTGTCAAATAACTTCCCTTTTACTTTTATACCATATCGACTTAATATTTTGATGTCATATTTCAGGTTTTGACCAATTTTCTCGATACTCTCATCCTCGAAAAAAGGTCGTAATTTCTCGATGAGTTCCTGTGCTTGTTGTTGGTCTTCAGGAAAAGGGATATAATAACCTGTTCCTTTGTCGTAGGAAAATGCAATTCCGACTAGCGTTGCACTCAAGGCATCAAGTCCTGTAGTTTCTGTATCAAAACACACGGATTTCTGATTACATAAGTTTTCAACTAGCAGTCTAATTCCTAAATCTCCTTGTGTAATTTGGTAGAAATGTGGTGTAGTTTCTATGTTTTCAAACAAAGAATCTGCGGCTTGAGAAAATAAATCAGCCTGACCATCATTGCCAAAAAGTGATGTTTGGTTTTCGTGTTGCGGTTTTTTCTTTGCTGTAGTAGTTTTATCAGTTTCATTGGGGGCATCTCCTACAACTTTAGTATCAGGATTGTTTGAAAATATTTTCTGAAACTGTTCAACCATTCTTCGGAATTCTAGTTCGTTGAACAGCTCTGCTACTTTTTCGTAGTCGGGCGTTTCTAGCTCAAACTTTTCCTCATTGAATTCCACTGGACAATCCAGCAATATAGTTGCTAGTTTTTTAGACAACATACCCTGTTCTTTATTGGCTTCAACTTTTTGTTTCAAAGCTCCTTTTAGCTTGTCTGTATTGGCCAAGAGCCCTTCCATAGAGCCAAATTCTGCCAATAGTTTTTTCGCTGTTTTTTCGCCTACACCCGGAAGTCCAGGAATATTATCCACCGCATCTCCCATCATTCCTAAAAAATCGATGACTTGTATAGGGTCTTCTACGCCAAATTTTTCTTTTACTTCATCTACACCCCAAATCTCAATGCCATTTCCCATTCGGGAGGGTCTATAGATATATATGTTATCTGAAACCAATTGAGCAAAATCCTTATCGGGAGTTACCATATAAACCTTGAAGCCTTCTTTTTCTGCTTGTTTTGATAGCGTTCCAATAAGGTCATCTGCTTCGATTCCGGGCACTTCTACAATTGGGATGTGCATTGCCTCCAGAATTTGGTGTATATAAGGCACAGCTATGCGGATAGCTTCTGGTGTTTCATCTCGATTGGCTTTGTAAGCAGGAAACATCTCATTTCTGAAATCACTACCGCCTTTGTCAAAAGCAACAGCCAAATATTCTGGTTTCTCTCGGTTGATAACATCTAGCAAGGAGTTCATAAAACCCATAATTGCAGAAGTATTCATCCCTTTGGAGTTTATTCTAGGGTTTTTTATAAAAGCATAATATCCTCTAAAGATCAGTGCATAAGCATCAAGCAGAAACAAGCGTTTTTCTAAAGCCATCGTAAGTTTTATTTATGTTTATGAATTTGAATGTTATAAATTCATATCTCAACAAAGATAAAACAAATACAGAATTTAGGGATACTATGTGTGCTAAACTGTTTTTTGTTGTTTAAATTTGAATGTTTAATCCTATAAATACTTCTCAACTTATGGATGATAAAATTAGATGTAGCTGGTGCGGCTCAGATACTTTATATCAAAACTACCACGATACTGAATGGGGAAGACCTGTTTATGACGATCGGTTGTTGTTTGAGTTTCTCATCCTAGAGGGTTTTCAGGCAGGACTTAGCTGGATAACCATACTCAGAAGAAGGGAAGGCTTCAGGAGTGCTTTTGATAGATTTGATTATAAAATAATCGCTACCTATACCACAGAAAAAATCAACCAATTGATTATAGATGATAGGATTATCAAAAATAAACTCAAGATAAATGCTGCGGTTACCAATGCTAAAGCATTTATAGAAGTGCAAAAGGAATTTGGTTCGTTCTCCAAGTATATTTGGAGTTTCACAGACGGGAAACCCCTTATAAATTCTCCCGAAACCTTAGCGGATATTCCAGCACAAACTCCTTTGTCAGTAACCATTAGCAAAGACCTCAAAAAACGAGGTTTCAAGTTTGTTGGGCCTACAATTATGTATGCATTTATGCAAGCGGTAGGTATTGTAGATGATCATATCACTGATTGTTGGGTGAAATGAAATATTGTTTTATAAATATCGTTAATCTATTGGCATAAAAATTGTTTTATCCATTACAAACATAAAAAAACAAATATGAAAAAGTTAATTTTAGCAGCAGTATTAGTTGTCGGGATGACGGCTTTTGCGCAGGGTAAAGGTCAGAGAGTAAACCAAGTATCTCCTGAACAAAGAATCGAAAATCTTACTAAAGAATTAGATTTATCTAAAGACCAACAAGAGAAACTAAAGGTTTTGTTTGAGCAGAAAAAAGAGGAAATTGCTGAAAGACACGCTGAGAGAAAGCAGCATATAGAAAAACGCCAAGCAGAAAGAGAAGATTTCGATAAGCAAATCAGAGGTGTGTTAACTGAAAAGCAATTAGAAAAATACGAAGCTAGAAAAGCAGAACGAATGGAAGTCCGAAAAGAAAACAGAGAAGACGCCCTGAAAGTAAGAAAAGAAAATAGAAGTAAAAGATTGGAGAAAATTCAAAAGTAACTTTCTTACTATTACTTCATCTCAAAGTAGAGGTATAAGTCTAAGGTTTTGTTTAAAGTGAGTGCATAATAACAAACTATGTTTGTAGGCGTGCCTTCGGATTCTCAAAAAACCTTACTTTTGTACCTCTAACTATTTTTATGATGAAAAATCCGAAAAGATATACTGTAACAGCAGCTTTGCCTTATACGAATGGTCCGATTCATATTGGTCACCTCGCAGGAGTTTATGTGCCGGGAGATATTTATACCCGCTACTTGCGTCTGATGAAAAAAGATGTGATTTATATATGCGGAAGTGATGAACACGGTGTGGCAATTTCGATGAAAGCCCGAAAAGAAGGCATTAAACCGCAGCAAGTCATCGATAAATACGATGCAATTATCCGTAAGTCATTTGAAGATTTCGGGATTTCATTTGACAATTATTCAAGAACATCAAGAGAAATCCATCACAAAACAGCTTCGGATTTCTTTAAAACATTATACGAAAACGGAAAGTTTATAGAAGAAGTCACAGAGCAGCTCTATGATGCCAAAGCAGAACAGTTTCTAGCAGATCGTTTTGTTATGGGAACTTGCCCGAAATGTCAAAATACAGAAGCTTATGGCGATCAATGTGAAAAATGTGGCTCGTCACTCAACGCTACTGATTTAATAAATCCAAAATCGACACTTACAGGAGAGATTCCTATTCTTAAAGAAACCAAACATTGGTTCTTGCCTCTCAACGAGTATGATGACTTTATGAGAGAATGGATTTTAAAAGGACATAAAAACGATTGGAAACCAAATGTGTATGGTCAAGTAAAATCTTGGCTCGATGACGGTCTGCGTCCAAGAGCAGTCACAAGAGATTTAGATTGGGGAATACCCGTGCCTGTCGCAGGAGCTGAAGGAAAAGTGCTTTATGTATGGTTTGATGCGCCTATCGGATATATTTCTTCTACTAAAGAATGGGCTGAAAAAGAGGGAAAAGATTGGGAGCCATATTGGAAAGATGAAGACACCAAGCTCGTGCACTTTATCGGAAAAGACAATATTGTTTTTCACTGTGTCATTTTCCCAGCGATGCTCAAAGCAGAAGGCAGTTATATTTTGCCGGATAACGTTCCTGCAAATGAATTTTTGAATTTAGAAGGAAACAAGCTTTCGACTTCTAAAAACTGGGCGGTTTGGTTGCACGAATATTTAGAGGACTTTCCTGGCAAGCAAGATGTGCTGCGCTACGTATTGACCGCAAATGCACCCGAAACCAAAGATAATGACTTTACATGGAAGGATTTCCAAGCGCGTAATAACAACGAATTGGTTGCTGTTTTCGGGAATTTCATCAATAGGGTAGTGGTACTTACGCATAAATATTATCAGGGAGCTGTGCCACCGCCTCACGAATTTTCAGAAGTTGACGAAAAAGTTCTGTCTGAGCTAAAAGCTTATCCTGAAGTTATTGAGAGTTCTATTGAGAGGTATCGCTTCAGAGAAGCACTGAACGAAATGATGAATGTTGCTCGTTTAGGAAACAAATACCTTGCAGACGAAGAACCTTGGAAGGTCATTAAAGAAAATCCTGAAAGAGTCCAGACCCAAATGTATGTTGCACTTCAAATAGCAACAGCATTAAGCAGTCTTTGCGAACCATTTCTGCCCTTTACAGCAGATAAATTAAGAGAAATTCTCAATGTAGAAAGAATGGACTGGAAAACCATCACTACATCGACAGCACTTATAGAAGCAAGACATACTATCGGCGAAGCAAAATTATTATTTGACAAAATAGAAGACGAACAAATTCAAAAACAACTAGATAAATTGAAAGCCACTGAAAAAGAAAACACAGCCGAAATGACTACTGAAATCACAACAGAAGAAGTAACGATTACACCTCAAAAAGATGAAACCACTTTTGATGATTTCATGAAAATGGACATCAGAGTAGGAACAATTCTTGAGGCAGAGAAAATGCCCAAAGCAGATAAATTACTTATTCTAAAAGTCGATACAGGAATAGATGTCAGGACTGTAGTTTCAGGAATTGCAGAACACTTTACGCCAGAAGAAATCATCGGCAAACGAGTAACTGTCTTGGCAAATCTCGCTCCACGAAAACTAAGAGGCGTAGAAAGCCAAGGAATGATCCTGATGACAAATGATGCTGAAGGAAAATTAGTGTTTGTGAATCCTGATAAAGAGGGTGTTGAGAATGGAGCTTTGATTGGTTAAAAGTTTTTTCTAGCAATATATCATCTAAAACCAATAGAATCATGAAAAAATTAACCACACTTTTGAGCCTGGCGATTGGTTTATTGCTGGGCTGTCAAAATAAAATAATTGACAAACCAATAACTGAACTTATGCAAGATAGACCTGATATTTACGGATTTAAAGTAACTGACCTCTATGGTGACGACTTTGATTTTGCGGAGCTAAAAGGCAAAAAAATACTTATCGTAAACACGGCTTCTAAATGTGGGCTTACGCCTCAATACAAAGATTTACAAGCATTATACGATAAATACAAAGACCAGAACTTTATCATTGTCGGATTTCCTGCCAATGATTTTATGAGTCAAGAACCAGGAACTAACCAAGAAATTGCTGAGTTTTGCGAACTGAATTATGGCGTAACTTTCCCGATGATGAGCAAGATATCAGTTAAGGGAAATGATATGGCTCCGATTTATAAATTTCTGACCCAAGAAAGCCAAAATGGTTATTCAGATTCTGAAGTGGAATGGAACTTCCAGAAGTATCTCATCAACGAAAACGGACAACTCGAGAAAGTAGTAGGGCCTAGAATTCTGCCTACAGATGATGAAATCGTTAAATGGATCGAAGGTTAAAAACATAAAAACGGACAGCTAAAAAAAGCTGTCCGTTTTTCTTAGTAGTAATTTCAAACCCACACTTTAAATTTTTATCAATTATTCCATCGAAGTAATTCTGGATAAACGCCTCATTTTTGCTCTGAACACTACTATCATAGGTCTGTTATTTTGTTATTTATTCTTTGCTGAAGACCTTTTTTGTTTTATGGAATAGCTCAATGGATTTGACTTTCAATAATTTAAATATAAACACAACTTAACCAAGGATAGTCTATTTATAAACCATAAATTGACAAAACCACTAAGTCAACTACCTTATAATTTGATGATTATACCTAGGTAGTCATCTTGCCATCTTATTTAAATAACTCTTTGATCGATTCTTTTTCCTGTTTTAGAATGGCTCCTAAGCAGAGGCTACTTTACTCGCGCTGATCTACTTCGTGTAAAATCTTTTTAAATCGTTGCATATCCTATAAGTTTTTTGTTACTTTTGGGGCTATTTTGTAT
>CAZRCB010000020.1:0-23353 GCA_964598455.1 uncultured Flavobacterium sp. | reverse complement strand
CAGGAAAATTGCGTCGCTATTTCTCTTTTCAAAATTTTAGTGATTTGTTTAAAAATTATGCGAAGTTTTCGCTAATATTATTGCAGGTTTTAAATTTGAGTTTAGGGGCTGACCTAATCCTTAATTTAGTAACGTCAAAAAGGCAAGAAACGTATAATGTAGGTAGCAGCGGCTGAGGATATTTAATGTATCTTCGTTATTTGTATTAGCACGGTTATTGTTGTGGTAAGATTAGGTTGTTTTTGAAACATATTATTGATAATCAATTGCTTGAATAGAGCTAATGTTTAATAAAAAACAAACGCTACAAAATATAAAGTTATGAAAGTTGCTCTTATCCAAGCCGATATCATTTGGGAGAAAATCCAAGAGAATCTGATTCATTTTGAAGAAAAAATAAGTTTGATTAGTCAAGATGCTGATCTTGTGGTGCTTCCTGAGATGTTTTCAACTGGTTTTACGATGAATCCTGAGGAAGTTGCTGAAACCACTGATGGTCAAGCAGTGTCGTGGATGCTTCAGATGTCTAAAAAGTATCAAACGGCAATTACTGGAAGCGTGATTATCAAAGAAGGTGGTAATTATTACAACCGCTTGTTTTTTATTCGCCCTGACGGCATATACCAATCCTATGACAAGCGCCATTTGTTTACACTTGCGGGAGAACAACACAAATACACCAAAGGAAAAGAAAAGCTAATCGTAGAATACAAAGGCTGGAAAATCTGCTTACTGATTTGTTACGACCTTCGTTTTCCAGCGTTTTCTCGTAATCTAGAGAATTATGACTTACTGATTTATGTCGCTAGTTGGCCTGAGAAGCGCATCAAAGCTTGGGATACTCTACTCAAGGCAAGAGCTATAGAAAATATGGCGTATACCATCGGAGTCAACAGAACAGGAGTTGACCCGACTAGCTTGTATTATAATGGGCATTCTCAGGCTATTGATAGTTTAGGAGAATACCTGCTTGAACCTCAACAAAAAGAAGGGGTTTTTACTGTCATTCTAGACAAAGAAAAACAATCTGAGATCAGAAATAGATTTGGCTTTTTAAACGATAAAGACCCTTTTGTATTAGAGTAAATCTACAAATAGAAAATCGTGCTAATAGCAAGGACAATTGTAGCCAATACTACACCTCTCGCCCACATCTCTCTGTTTTTCTTCAGCAATAGAAAAAAGGCAAACAGATTTGGGATTGAACCCAAAGCAATCACTTTACCAAAGTTGTTTTGGCTCTTTATAGCTACAATGCTCTCATTAAATTCTCCTCCTACAAACATCGTAACATAAAAATACATCCCGAAAAAAGTGAGTGCCATCCCAAGTATAAATCCGTAGATTATGTGTATTCTCTTATTCATCGAAGTTCCATTGATTAAGTGTTTGTATAGCGTGGTGTGCAGTCAAGTCAAATTGAACAGGCACTACTGAAACATAGCCGTTGTTAAGTGCCCATTCGTCAGTATCTTCACCTTTGTCATAATTGATAAATTCTCCGGTTAGCCAATAATAATCTCTACCGTAAGGTGTTTGTCTCTTGTCAAAACGCTCTATCCATCTGGCATTGGCTTGCCTACATATTTTTATACCATTGAACTTTCCGTTTTCTGTTTTTGGGAAGTTCACGTTTAGAACTACTCCTTCAGGAAGTTTATTTTGCAAAACAGTTTCGATAATTTGTCTGACGCAGGTTTTGGTAGGTTCAAAATTAGCATGCCAACTAAAATCAGCCAGTGAAAACCCTATAGCTGGAATCCCTTCAATACCTGCTTCAACAGCCGCACTCATAGTTCCAGAATAAATCACGTTTATAGACGAATTCGACCCGTGGTTGATACCCGAAACACACAAATCAGGTTTTTTCTTGAAGATTTCGTGAACGGCAATCTTGACGCAGTCTACAGGTGTGCCCGAACAACTGTATTCTGTTTCACTAATTTTATTGATATACAACGTATTGTTTACGGTTATCGCGTGTCCTTTACCCGATTGTGGGCTGTCAGGCGCAACAACTATCACATCGCCTAACTCCTCAGCCACAGCAATAAGTGCACGCATACCTGGCGCTGTAATTCCATCATCATTGGTAACCAAAATAAGTGGTCTCTGTCTTTTGTCCATAGGAAGTGTTTTTATAATATGTTACAAACATAAGAAAAAGAATAGACAATACTTGGGGATAATTTAGAGGCTATAGGCAGAAAGAAAGTCCTTTTTTTGTATAGATTTGTACAACTTTAGACTACTAAAAACATGCTATTAGAAAAAGGGAATAAGAAATTGCTTCATGCTTGGGCATTTTACGATTGGGCAAACTCGGTGTATAGTCTGGTGATTACCTCAGCTATTTTTCCGATATTTTACGGAGTCTTGTTTGAGCTGAGAGGCGTAAACCACATCACTATTTTTAATTACAGCATCAAAAACACCGCTCTCATTAGTTTTGTAACGGCTTTTGCTTTTTTGGTTGTAGCTATTATCTCTCCTATTCTTTCGGGTATTGCTGATTTTGCTGGAAACAAGAAAGTTTTTATGAAGTTCTTCTGTTATATGGGTGCGCTTTCGTGCATCGGACTTTATTGGTTCAGTCTAGAGGATATTTATTTCAGTATTGCTTGTTATTTCTTTGGATTGATTGGCTTTTGGGGAAGTCTGGTTTTTTATAATTCCTATTTGCCCGATATCGCCCACAAGGAACAGCAAGACCAACTCAGTGCCAAAGGTTTCTCTTTGGGATATATCGGAAGTGTAATTTTGCTCTTGATATGCCTGGCAATGGTTATGGCTAGTGAGAAAGATGTCCAAATGCAGATGATGCGCTACTCGTTTGTGCTAGTAGGTGTTTGGTGGATTGTTTTTTCTCAATATTCATTTTATTATCTCCCTAAAGGGAATAAAAATAAAACTATAGTTACCCGAAAAATATTCTTCAACGGCTTTAGAGAATTGCAGAAAGTGCGTGCACAATTATCAGATAACTTAGTGCTCAAGAGATACTTGATTGCCTTTTTTGTGTATAGTATGGCAGTACAAACCGTAATGCTTGTGGCTACCTACTTCGGAGAACAAGAAATCGCTTGGGGCGAAAACGAAAAAACAATGGGCTTGATTATCAGCATATTAGTCATTCAGCTTATTGCTGCCGTTGGAGCTTCTTTCACTTCAAAAGCTTCTGATAAATTCGGAAACATACCAGTGCTGATTGTCATCAACAGCATTTGGATACTTATTTGTGTGGTGGCTTATTTCATCTATTTGCCTATTCACTTTTATATTACCGCTGGTTTTGTCGGCTTAGTGATGGGCGGAATACAGTCTTTATCGCGTTCTACCTATTCTAAGTTACTCCCAAAAACAACAGACACCACTTCGTTTTTTAGCTTTTATGACGTTGCTGAAAAGGTTGGGATTGTCATCGGAATGGCGCTCTATGGGATGATTGACCAGCTCACAGGAAGCATGCGAAATTCGATATTATTCTTAGCGGTATTTTTTATCCTAGGAGTTTGGCTTTTATTTAGGGTTTTCAAAACCAAAACGACATAAGGGATTTCATTTTTTATGCCTAACTTTGCAGTCTAAATTTTTTAATTATATATTGATGATTCGCAACGAAGAACTATATGATGAGCTAGGTGACAACCACGTTTCCTCAAGCTACGAAACACCGTTACGTATGGACGCTTTTGATCTATCAGATGACGAAAAGATCGAAAAAATAAAGAAAGATGTCGAGAGTATTTTAGTCACCTTAGGACTAGATTTAACAGACGACAGCCTGAAAGGTACTCCTAACCGAGTAGCCAAAATGTTTGTAAAAGAAATATTCGGAGGTTTAAACCCGAAAAGAAAACCTTCTTCTTCAACTTTTGACAACAAATACAAATACAACGAAATGCTCGTTGAAAAAAATATTGTTGTTTATTCAACTTGCGAACATCATTTACTTCCGATTGTAGGCCGTGCTCACATTGCTTACATCTCAAACGGAACAGTTGTCGGACTTTCGAAAATGAACCGTATTGTTGATTATTATGCCAAGCGTCCGCAAGTGCAAGAGCGTTTAACCATTCAAATCGTAAAGGAGCTTCAAGAGGTTTTAGGAACTCAAGATGTAGCTTGTATCATTGATGCAAAACACCTTTGCGTGAATTCTAGAGGAATCAAAGATATCGAAAGCAGTACCGTAACAGCCGAATTCGGTGGGAAGTTCCAAGACGAAAATGTAAGAAAAGAGTTTTTGGAATACATAAAATTAGAAACTAAATTTTAGGAATGTCAGACAAAAGTCTTTACATAATAGCAGGTTGTAACGGAGCAGGAAAAACAACAGCTTCTTTTACTATTTTGCCTGAAATTCTGGAATGTAAAGAATTTGTCAATGCAGACGAAATTGCAAAAGGGCTTTCGCCTTTTCAACCCGAAAAAGTTGCTTTTGAAGCAGGAAGAATAATGCTCAACAGAATAAATGAATTGCTTTTAGAAAACGAAAACTTTGCATTTGAAACGACATTATCCACAAGAAGCTACAAAAATAAAATAGCCGAAGCCAAAGAAAAAGGATACAGAGTAACATTATTATTCTTTTAGCTTCAAAACATTGAATTAGCTAAAGAACGTGTGAAAACAAGGGTTTCCGAAGGAGGACATAACATAGAACCTGAAGTTATTGAAAGAAGATATATCAAAGGAATTAAAAATTTGTTTGATATATATTTACCTTTGATTGACGGAGTTTTTATTTTCGATAATTCACAAGGGAAACACGAACTTTTAGCAGACAAACAAATTGGTGCTGAATTAAACATTGTAAACGAAGAAAAGTGTAATCTTTTAAAAAAATATTATGACAGCAACTGAAAAACATATAGACGAAAAAAATAAAATACTGAAAGGACTTGAAAAGGTTTACGAAAAACTCATTGAGTTCAAAAAGCAAAAGAAAACTGACCTTGTTGTAATACAAAACGGAAAAGTGGTTAGGATTAAACCTGAATTAAAACAAGATGAATAAATTAACGTCAGTTCGGGTGGCTTTTATGAAATTGAATGGAATAAAAACGTATCGAGAACTTTGAAATCAAAAACTTCTCGAGACAATTTTTATTTATTTCACTCCGAAAAATCACTCTAAGTGACAAAAACATTAACTTTAAACAAAAATATGAAGAAACTTGCTATTACTTTATTGTTGTTTATTAGATGTTTTACTTATTCTCAAAATTTAGACAAAGAATATTTTGTATTGGGAACTTTAAACGATTATATGGGAAGACAGGTTTATTCTTCCTCACTAACTGAAAGGATTGATATGTTTTATGAAACAGAAAAACCTTTAATGGATACTATAATTGCCCTTTTTGACAATAAAATTCTGATAGAAGAAGACCGAAAAAATTACATTCTCAAATCCGAAGTATTAACCCAAAAACTCAATAATTTTTATGATTTTACTTTTAAAAGTAAATCTGCCAAAACCTATGAAGATTTACAAAACAAAAAAATGGATTCTGTTTTTGCAGGAGTTTTAAAAGAAAATATTTTCGAGAATAAAGAGCAAATTTATTCTTTCATAACGGGAGCTTATGTGAGATACAAAAGAAATGACGATTCTACTTATGGAATTTTTATTGCTAATTCAAGAAGTAAGGCAAAATTGCTTTATGAGAAACTTTTAGAATTAGGTTGTGAAGATGTAAACTATACAACAAATCAGAACATTCCTGTGGGACATTATGTAACATTTAAGCCTACAAAAGAACTTGAAAAATATCTAATTCGTTATGATTTTCTTGCGAATTTACTAATCCAGAACAAGGATAACTATACTAAATCTCAAATTGATAATTATATTAAATCACGTTCTAAAAGATAAAAATCAGTGAAAAAAATAACATTACTTTTTATCGTTTTATTTTCATTGTCAAGTATCAATGCTCAAAATGATAAATCTATTGTTGGGAAATGGAGAGTAGTTTCTTTTCGGACAAATGATGTTTTTTTGAGTAAGGAAACAGATTCTGTTTGGATTTCTGATAAATTGAAAAACAATTATAAAACTGCAATAGGACAGCAAAATGAAATTGCTCATCACAGAATGAATAATTTGAGTAATTTTTTTATTTTTTCTGAAAAGAACGAATACGAAAAGTATCTTACAGAAGATAAACGGGTTTTACTTCACAAAGGAAAATACGAATTACAAAATAATTCTATTGTTTTAAATGCAGTAACTCGAGCAGAGACAAGCTTTACATCAACAGTTGAATATCATTTTGAAAATGAATATTTACATTTGTTAATAAAAGGAACAAGAGGACTTAATTTTATACATTATGTCCTCGAAAAAATAGAATAAACAATGAAACAAAACCTAAAAATATACAATTCCCTTTCGGGAGAGAAAGAACTATTTAAGCCTTTGAATGACGACAAAGTCGGAATGTACGTTTGCGGACCTACCGTTTACAGCAATGTGCATTTAGGAAATGTTCGAACTTTTCTTTCGTTTGATTTTATTTTCAGAACGCTTCAATATTTGGGGTATAAAGTTCGTTACGTTCGTAATATTACTGATGCTGGGCATTTGACAGATGATGGAGATGTAAACAACGACCGTTTCGTAAAGCAATCTCGACTAGAGAAACTAGAGCCTATGGAGATTGTTCAGAAATATACAGTTGATTTCCATAATGTATTACAGCTTTTTAATGCGCTTCCGCCAACCATTGAGCCAACGGCTACAGGACATATAATGGAGCAATTAGAGATTACTGAAAAGCTAATCGAAAAGGGTTTTGCCTATGAAAGCAACGGTTCGGTTTATTTTGATGTATTAGAATACAATAAAAGAGGACTGAATTACGGAGAACTCTCGCGTAGAAACATAGAGGAACTCTTTGAAAACACCCGAGACCTCGACGGACAAGGCGAAAAGAAAAACCCACAGGATTTCGCACTCTGGAAGAAAGCCTCGCCAGAACATATTATGCGCTGGAATTCTCCTTGGGGAGAAGGTTTCCCAGGTTGGCATCTTGAGTGTACGGCTATGAGTACTAAGTATTTAGGTGATCAGTTTGATATTCACGGAGGTGGAATGGACTTGAAGTTCCCACACCACGAATGTGAGATTGCGCAAGGAAAAGCTTTTAACGAAGTGGCTCCGGTTCGTTATTGGATGCATGCCAATATGTTGACTATGAACGGACAACGCATGAGTAAATCCACAGGAAATTATATTTTGCCGATGCAACTCATCACAGGTGAGAATGACTTTTTTGAGAAGCCGTTTGCGCCGAGTGTATTGCGTTTCTGTTTCTTACAAGCACATTACAGAAGTGTATTAGATATCTCTAACGACGCAATGTTGGCCTCTGAAAGAGGTTTTGACCGATTGATGGAAGCTGTCAAGTCTATGGATGCACTTCAGGCTTCTGCAACATCTACTTTTGATGTGAGTGAATGGAAACAAAAATGTGATAACGCCCTATTAGACGACTTCAATAGCCCGATTCTGATTGCAACTATGTTTGATGCAGTCAAATTTATCAACAGCCTAAAAGAAGACAAAGCGACGATTTCAGCTACTGACTTAGAATTGCTAAAAACTTCAATGCATGCGTATGTATATGATGTTTTAGGGCTAAAAAACATTGAGAAATCAGGTGCTAATAATGATAAGTTAGACAACGTAATTAGTATGCTTATTTCACTTAGAAATCAAGCAAGGGCAGACAAAGACTTTGCACTTTCTGACCAAATCAGAGATGAGCTTTTGGCTTTAGGGGTTCAACTAAAAGATTCTAAAGACGGAACTTCATTTAGCTATTAGAAACTAATATAATTGCCAGAAATCTATATAATACAAAAGCCGTTTCATTGATTGAAACGGCTTATTTTATTTAACCGTTTTACAGCCAACGCCTCTCTTAACTAAAATAATTCGTCTAGAAAAACTAACTTTGTAAGGATTAGAATACAGCCAAAATGAATCAAAAATCTACTTTAGCCGAAAAAATTGTTGATTTTAATCTGAACCTAAATTATGACGGAAATCTTCCTGATGGTTTTCAGGTTTTGAATCCGTATATGGATAATCCTGAGACGTTAGAGGTAATGCGAAAGTTTTATCACAAGTATTACAACGATAATTCCCAGCGAAAGTTCATCATCGGGATCAATCCAAGTCGCAATGGGGCTGGAGTAACAGGCGTTCCGTTTACGGATACTAAGCGGTTAGCATCGGTTTGTGATATTGCGATGCAGTCTGCTCACACGCACGAGATATCCTCTGTTTTTATGTATGACATGATTGCTTCTTTTGGCGGAGCGGCTGATTTCTATAAACAGTTTTATATCAATTCGCCTTTCCCTTTGGCGATTGTTCAAAAAACAAAAAGCGGCAATTGGGTCAATGCCAATTATTATGACGATAAAGAGTTGTTTAAAAGTGTGTCTGATTTTATGATTAATTCGCTAGAAAAACATATCAATCTAGGCATAGACACTTCTGAAGTTTTCATCTTAGGAAAAAAAAATGCCGAGTTCATCAAAATATTAAATGCCAAGCACAAGATGTTTGATAAAATGACTGTGCTAGAACATCCGCGGTATATCCAACAATATAAATCAAAAGAAAAGCAATTCTATATCGATAAATATATCATTGCCTTAAACGGTAAATCTCATAAGGTTTAGCCAGCAATTACTCGATGTACTTTTCCTTTGAGTTCTTTTCCGATAAAAGGCGTGTTTTTAGATTTTGATAAAATATCTTTTTCGCTAAAGACATAGTTTTCATCAGGATCAAAAAGCGTTAGGTTTGCTTGTTGACCAATTGCAATAGGTTGGTTTTCTATGTTGAAAACAGCTTTTGATAAAGTGAGTTTCTCAATAAGAAGTTCTAAAGGAAGCATCGTATTCAGCGCTCCAAAAGCAGTTTCTAAACCGATAATTCCGTCAGAGGCTTTGTCAAACTCCAACTTTTTATGTTCAATATCCAGCGGATTGTGATCTGAGGTAATCATATCTATAGTGCCATCCTTTAGACCTTCTAGCAAAGCCTCTACATCTTCCTTAGTTCTGATCGGCGGATTAGTTTTGAAGTTTGAATCAAAACCTATTAGTGCATCATCGGTGAAAAATAAGTTATGCACGGCTACACTACAACTCACTTGTAGTCCTTTTGCTTTTGCTTCTCTGATGAGCGCTACAGATTTTTTTGTAGATATAGTTGGGATGTGCAATTTGCCTTCTGTGTATTCTAACAGCAATAGATTTCTGACGATATGAATGTCCTCTGCAAGATTCGGGATGCCTTTCATGCCAAGTTTAGTAGATGTTTCACCTTCGTTAACTATGCCAATCCCTTTGATGTTTTTGTCTTGTGAAAAAGCGATAATTAGTCCGCCAAAATCCTGTACGTATTGCATCGCAAGTTTCAGTACATTTGCATTTTCAACAGGTTTTTTATAATCTCCGAAAGCAATTGCTCCTGCTTTTTGCATATCGTAAAGTTCAGCCAAATTGTGCGCATCGCTATTTTTAGTCATCGCTGCAATTGGGTAAAGTTTTGTCTGAGCACCTTTAGATTTCTGAATAACAAAATCAATAAGCGCCTGATTGTCTAATATAGGATTGGTATTTGGATTTAGTGCAACGGCAGTGAAACCTGATTTAGCAGCTACATCAAGTCCGTTTTTTATAGATTCACGCTCTTCAAATCCAGGCTGACCAAAACTCACAGAACTATCAAACCATCCTTCAGAAACATGAAGATTTTCATATTCAATTAGCTCAAAACCATCTATAAATTTGATGTCTTTTGCGATTTCAGTAATAATTCCTTTCTCGATTTTTATATCGATCTTTTGTTTGTGAAAAGGACTTCGGTTGTCAATAATCGTTGCTTTTCTTATAATTACATTCATTGGAGTGTGTTGTGCTGTTGAAACCATTTTTTATCTAACCAAAAGATAAATTAGAATTAGAGATGAAATAAACAAATGAAAATAGGTGGAGCGTATCGCAAACTTTTGTTTGATCCAAAAGAATAAAGAAATAAGTGATGAGATAAATAATAAAGCTATCGTAGGTAGCCAAATAAGCTCAAATATAGCGCCCATCAAGGCGTATTTATAAACATCATCCGGTAGTTGAATTGCTATCCATACAACCAAGAAAAAAAGATAGGCTAGCGTTAGCGCGGCAATTGTTTTGTGGTGTGGTATAGCTTTCATTAGAGTTTTGTTAGTTATTCAAACGGATTGTATTTGACTGTCTCCCAAGTTGGGTTATGCAAATCGACGTAATAGTAATGAACGACATCATCTTTGTCAAAACTTCCGTTTTTGTTAATGTCTTCAATAGTTCTGAAGTACAAGCGGTTCTGAACCTCAATCGTATTCCAGTCTAAAAGTTCTTCTAATTCCGCAGATAGTTTACTGAAGTTGTTTCCGTTGATTTCGCTTATGTACAAGCTTTTGATATCGTTTGAATCTACCTTGCCGTCGCGGTTTGTATCGCTATCAGCCAAAGTATATACCAAAACTCCTTTATTGATTTTTTTAGATATATCCTCAAGATAGGTTGCCGTTTGTATTTCGATGACTTTATTGGTAAGCGTATGGCAATGTGTAGAGTCTATATGTTGAAACTTCAAATTGCTTAAAAATCCCGTTAGCTCAAAACGGTTGTAGTTGGAGATTGAATAACTTACGGAATTGGTCTTTGACGAGCCGTATTTTGACGAGCGGTTGCCATACAAACGCACATCTCCGATAGCGTGTATCAAATATTTCGTGCCTTCCATAATTACGGGCAAGTCGGCAACTTTTATCTGAGTAGAATCAATTTTTACTTCAGGAGTTTTTACTTCAGTTTTAGGCGCTGGATAAGTAACCTTTGGAGTTTCCTCTTCCTCCTTACATCCTATAGCCAAAACCATAGAGGTCAATAACAAGTAACTAATTTTTTTCATCACTCAAAAGAATTTGTATGATTCAAAGGTATAAAAAAGCACGGTTCAAAAAAACATTTTACAAAAGTTTACTGCCAATGCCTTTTATACCACAATTTAACTCATGCTATACTCCGGATATTGTTGGTTGAGATATTGCTCAGCTCTCTTTGGCATAAAATAAACCATTAG
Organism: uncultured Flavobacterium sp.; assembly: GCA_964598455.1. GTDB lineage: Bacteria > Bacteroidota > Bacteroidia > Flavobacteriales > Flavobacteriaceae > Flavobacterium. The sequence goes on along the minus strand of CAZRCB010000020.1, from coordinate 12,198 downwards.
ATAGCCCAACAGATAAATAGCAGTCACAAAAATGGCAATCAACACCAGATAAATCTGTGGCAAATTCTCTATATAGACTATGTATCTTCCGTTGAGCATCAGTTGTGTAATGAGGTTGATCAACACCATACCAGAACCATAGCCAAAGATTCTCTCTTCTAACATCCATCTTTTGTGGTTTGATTTTAGTTTTCTAGTATAGAATCGGGCATTTCTGAAAGCCTTGACCGCTAAAACCAAAAAAGGCACAAAAACCAACAGCGGTAAATACGTATATCCAGTCAAGTTGCCTAACATCAAAATCTGATACACTATATAAACTATGGCAAGGCTTATTATAATTTTTGGAATGCCGAAAAAGGAGAGGAATTCTTTCCAGATTAACTTCCAATACTTCTTTTCTAATGCCCAAGAGCGCTTGTCTACGATATCAGAAAAACCAAATATCCCGAATTTTTTAAACTCATTTTGTAGTGCATCATCAAAACTGAGTGTAGGTTTTTCTTGCATCTGCAGTTCAATCCCGTTGGCGAGATGATCTACTAATTCGGTTTGCAAGTCATAATACTCGACATAATGCTGTCGCGTAAAAGCGTATAATTGCCGGATTTGGTCTTGAGAAAGTTTATTTGACATCATATTAAAGACGTTTGATTTTGCTGTTTTTTTGTTAAGCTAATTTTGGATTCAAGAGTTGTTGCATATTTTGGATAAAATCATCGAGCTCTTCTAGACGGATAGTAGTTTCTAACTCCCCAGGCTCAGTGAGTTTATAATATTTGCGAATGCGGTTGTCGACCTTTTCAGTTTCAACGCTCAACATGCCTTCTGCTTCTAGCTTATGCAAAGCTGGATAGAGTGCGCCTTCAGTGATGTTTAGTTTTCCGCCACTAAGGGCTTTTACTCTTTGAGTAATTTCATATCCGTACATTCTGCCATTGTCTTCGAGTAATTTTAGAATGATAATACTTAAACTACCTTTGTATAACTGTGAACTTTTCATTGTGCTGATTTAAAAGAACAAATATACATAAGTTTCTTATGTATAGGAATCTTATGCAATGTATTTTTACAGCAATTCTCAAAGACTATAATTTTAAAATAACAATAAACACCTCTTATATTATCTATACTCGGTTCATTGAATGTGCTTTAGTCTATTTCTGTACAATCACAAATACACTATTTCGAGTTGAGTTAAAAAATAAATATAGTAGTATTTAATCTTATAATTAAGTCTTAAAATTAGTTGTGCTGCTATTTTTTATAACCATTTCGTTATGAGTTGTTTGGTAAAACAAATTAATTGCTATATATTTGCACATTATTTACTGAAAAGATAAATGAGAGGCACGACTATCGTGCCTCTTTTATTAGAATAAATTCCAGATGCTTAAGGAAAAAGTAACCGAATTATTGAACGCCGCACTAGAGGAGAAACCAAGTGTTTTTCTAATCGAATTAACTATTACGGGAGACAATAAAATCACCGTTACCTTAGATGGTGACCAAGGAGTTAATCTTCAGGACTGTATTGATATCTCTCGAGCTATTGAGCACAATTTAGATAGAGAAGAAATAGATTTTTCTCTTGAAGTAGCCTCGGCAGGAGCTTGCTCCGCTCTTAAGTTTCCAAGACAATATAAAAAAAACATAGGACGTAAGCTTGAGGTTATTACCGATGATGGTCTTAAATTGACAGCGGATATTACCGATGCTAATGACGAATTCGTAGTTCTAGAATGGAGTAGTAGAGAGCCTAAGAAGATTGGTAAAGGAAAAGAAACAGTAAATCATAGAATTGAAGTTCCTTATTCAAAAATAAAAGAAGCAAAAGTGACTATTGTATTTTAAAAGAAACAAAACAGAAAGATGGAAAATATTGCACTAATCGAATCGTTCTCGGAGTTTAAAGATGATAAACTCATCGACCGTGTAACGTTGATGGCGATCTTAGAAGAGGTTTTCAGAACAGCTCTAAAGAAAAAATACGGCTCTGATGACAACTTTGATATTATCATCAACCCAGACAAAGGGGATATGGAGATTTGGAGACGTAGAGAAATTGTTGAAGATGATGACCTAGAGGATGAAAATGAAGAGATTTCTCTTACAGAAGCACGTAAAATAGAACCTGACTTCGAGGTAGGAGAAGAAGTATCTGAAGAAGTAAAGTTGATAGATTTAGGAAGAAGAGCTATCTTAGCGCTACGACAAAATCTAATTTCAAAGATTCATGAACACGACAATACAAATTTATATAAGCAATTCAAAGACCTTATAGGTGAAATATACACCGCTGAGGTGCATCACGTTCGTCATAAAGCTATAATTTTGCTAGACGACGAAGGCAACGAAATCGTTCTCCCGAAAGAAAAGCAAATTCCATCTGACTTTTTCAGAAAAGGAGACAACGTCAAAGGAATTATCGAAAATGTTGAGCTAAAAGGTAATAAACCTCAAATTATTATGTCTAGAACCTCAGAAAGGTTTCTAGAAAAATTATTTGAACAAGAAATACCCGAGATCTATGACGGACTAATTACTATTAAGAAAGTAGTGCGCATACCAGGAGAAAAAGCAAAAGTTGCCGTAGATTCGTATGATGATAGAATAGATCCTGTAGGAGCATGTGTCGGAATGAAAGGATCTCGTATTCATGGTATTGTACGTGAATTAGGAAACGAAAATATTGACGTTATCAATTATACAACCAATACGCAGTTATTCATCACTAGATCTTTGAGCCCTGCAAAGGTCTCTTCTATCAAAATTGATGAAGACAACAAAAGAGCTGAAGTGTTCTTGAAACTCGAAGAGGTCTCAAAAGCAATTGGTAGAGCAGGACAAAATATCCGACTAGCAGGAATGCTAACGGGTTACGAACTTGACGTGATAAGAGAAGGAATAGCAGTAGAGGAAGATGATGTTGAACTAACAGAATTCGTAGATGAAATCGAAGGTTGGATCATCGAGGAGTTCGCAAAAATAGGGTTAGACACCGCACGTAGTGTCTTAAAGCACGATATCAAAGACCTAGTTCGTAGAACGGACTTAGAAGAAGAGACAATTCGTGAGGTCATCAATATTCTTAAAGAAGAATTTGAGGACTAAGTTTATAATAAAAACAAAAACTAAATATATCGGTTAATCGAGAAAAAGGATTATATGTCAGAAAGAAAACCAACAAGATTAAATATGGTTCTAAAGGAGTTTAACATCTCCTTAGACCGAGCTGTAGATTATCTTAAAGAAAAAGGAATCGAAGTAGAATCAAACCCCAATACACGAATTGCGGGCAAAGTCTATGATGTTCTTTTTGATGAATTTGCCTCTGATAAAGATCGCAAAGAAGCCTCTATAGAAGTAGGGGAAGAAAAGCGAAAAGAAAAAGAGGCGTTGAAACTTGAAAGAGAAAAAGAGGAGCAAAAACGTCTTGAAGAAGAAGCTAAGAGAGCTGAAGTAATCAAGGCAAAAGCAACACTTTCAGGACCAAAACATGTTGGATCTATCGACTTAAATCCGAAAAAAGAAACACCTAAAAAAGAGGAGCCTGTAGAGGTAGCACCTAAAGTTGAAGAACCAAAGGCACAAACACAAGTTGTGACTGAAGAAAAAACTGTAGAAACACCAGCTAAAGAAATGCCGAAGGCAGAAAAGCCTGACGCCGTTAAGACAGCTACAGAGCAACCCAAAACAACAGCTACAAAGACTACAACCTCTAAAGAGAGTAAAGAAGAAAAATCAAAAACTGAGAAAAAAGCCGATAAGAAAGTAGAATCACCTGCTGAACCGGCCGCACCAGTAGAAGAAACGCTCAAAACTCAATACCAAAAATTATCAGGGACTACATTTACTGGAAAAGTAATTGACCTAACCCAGTTTGAAGCTAAACCTAAAAAAGTAGAGCCTAAGGCAAATACTCCAAGAACAGCTTTAGAAGCAAATAAAAATAAAAGAAAACGAATTAAACCAGGACAAAGACCTGCTACAGGTCCTAATCAAGGCGGAGGAGCTCCTAGAAAAGATTTCTCTAAGACTAGTCCTGCAGGTAAACGTCAGCCTATAGTCAAGGTAGAACCAACCGAAGAAGAAGTAAAAAAACAAATTCAAGAAACTCTCGAAAAACTTCAAGGTAAAGGAAGAGGATCTAAAGCCGCCAAATACCGTAGAGAGAAACGTGATTCGCACCGTCAACGTGTTGATGATGAAATCCGTCAAGAAGAAGAAGAAAGCAAAATCTTAAAGGTAACAGAGTTTATTACTGTAGGAGAAGTAGCCACTATGATGGATGTGCCGATTAACAAAATTATCGGAGTATGTATGTCATTAGGAATAATGGTTACGATGAACCAAAGACTAGACGCTGAAACATTGAGCATAGTGGCTGATGAGTTCGGATTTGAAGTCGAATTTACTACAGCAGATATTGAAGAATCAGCCTTCGAAGAGGAGGATAGAGTAGAAGACCTAAAACCTCGTGCGCCAATCGTTACCGTTATGGGACACGTGGACCACGGTAAAACATCTCTCTTAGATTACGTAAGAAAAACAAACGTTATCGCAGGTGAATCTGGAGGAATTACACAACACATCGGAGCGTATTCAGTAAAACTTGATAACGGACAGAAAATCACTTTCCTAGATACTCCAGGTCACGAGGCGTTTACAGCCATGCGTGCAAGAGGAGCTCAGGTTACGGATATAGCAATTATCGTAATTGCAGCGGATGACGATATTATGCCTCAAACCAAAGAAGCAATTGCTCACGCTCAAGCTGCTGGAGTGCCAATTATATTTGCCATCAACAAGGTGGATAAACAAAACTCTAATCCAGATAAAATCAAAGAGAGACTCGCTGGTATGGATCTCCTTATAGAAGAATGGGGAGGGAAAATCCAATCACAAGATATTTCAGCAAAAAAAGGTACAGGAATGAAAGAACTTCTAGAAAAAGTACTCTTAGAATCTGAAATGTTGGAGCTGACCGCTAATCCTGATAAAGCCGCTACAGGAACAGTAGTAGAAGCATTCCTAGACAAAGGTAGAGGATATGTATCTACTGTACTTGTACAAGCAGGAACACTGCGTATTGGAGATTATATCCTTGCTGGAACTTGTCACGGTAAAGTGCGTGCAATGCACGACGAAAGAGGAAATATTATCAAAGAAGCCGGACCATCAACTCCAGTGTCAGTACTAGGACTAGATGGAGCACCAGGAGCAGGAGATAAATTCAGCGTATTCGAAGACGAAAGAGAAGCAAAATCAATTGCTACAAAACGCTCTCAATTATTGCGTGAGCAGTCTGTAAGGACACAACGCCATATTACACTGGCAGAGATCGGAAGACGTATCGCACTTGGTCAGTTTAAGGAACTTAACATTATCCTCAAAGGGGACGTTGATGGTTCTGTTGAAGCACTTACAGATTCATTCTCAAAACTATCAACAGACGAAATCCAAATCAATATTATTCATAAAGGAGTTGGAGCTATCACAGAATCTGACGTGTTATTAGCCTCAGCATCTGACGCTATTATCATTGGATTTAACGTCCGTCCGATGGGTAATGCTAGAGCACTTGCCGATAAAGAAGAAATCGATATCAGAAATTACTCTATTATTTATGACGCTATTGATGACCTTAAAGATGCTATGGAAGGAATGCTTTCGCCAGAACTCAAAGAAGAAATTACTGGTACTGCAGAAATCCGCGAATTGTTTAAGATCTCTAAAGTTGGAACGATTGCAGGATGTATGGTTACTGACGGTAAAATATTCAGAAACTCTAGAATCCGCTTAATCCGTGAAGGTGTAGTAATTTACACTGGAGAATTGGCTGCCCTTAAACGCTTTAAAGACGACGTCAAAGAAGTGTCAAAAGGATATGATTGTGGTCTTCAAATTAAAAACTATAACGATATTAGTGAGTTGGATATAGTTGAAGCCTTCCAAGAAGTTGAAGTCAAAAAGAAATTATAATCTTACCTATATAATTATTTTTCCAAAAAACCCCGTTCTATCTCAGAAAGGGGTTTTTTGCTCTACAGAAAATTAGTATAGCCACTCCCGCTTATTCCTCTCCTCTCATATGGATTCTTGGGTGATAAGTATTGAGAACTTCAGAAAGGAATTTTCTATCTAAGTGCATATATACCTCAGTAGTAGTGATGGATTCGTGGCCTAACATCAATTGTATAGAACGCAAATCAGCGCCGTTCTCCAATAGATGAGTAGCAAAAGAATGCCTGAAAGTATGAGGTGAGATCGTCTTGTTTAGCCCAATCTCAATCGCTAGATTTTTTATAAGAGTGAATATCATAGCTCTTGTAAGTTGTCTTCCTCTACGATTCAGAAATAATGTATCACTATATTGTTTAGTTGCCGGAAATCTATGCCTACATTCGTCTTTGTAGATGTTAATCAGCTGTTGAGTCGACCTGCCAATCGGAACGAAACGCTCTTTATTGCCTTTCCCTGTTATTTTTATAAAACCCTCATCAAAATACAAGTCAGATATCTTTAGCGCAATAAGTTCAGAGACACGCAACCCACAACTATACAAAGTTTCAATTATTGCTTTGTTGCGATGTGCCAGTAATCTGTTTTCTTCGTGCGGGGTATCAAAGTTTATAGCAGCAATAAGTTGATCGATTTCCTCAACCGATAGAACATCGGGAAGTTTTCGTCCTACTTTAGGGGTTTCTATTAACTCAAGTGGATTAGTTTGTATGTAATTCTCGAATATTAAAAAGTTAAAAAAACTCTTTAATCCTGAAATTATTCGAGACTGAGAACGTTCGTTTACTTCTTTTGATACCTCATATATAAAATGTTGTATTTGTTGGTCAGTTATAGTCAGAGGCGAAACATCAATTCCGTGGTGTTCCAGAAAATTACAAAGCCTATTAATATCGAAACTGTAGTTGTCAATAGTGTTCTTAGACAAACCTCTTTCGATTTTCTGATAATCCTGATAATCTTTAATGTAAGATTCCCAACTTTTCATGATAGGAGTAGGTGTCTAAAAGTTTAGAAATCCGCTATTGAGTTTTGAATAATTATTCAAAAAGGCGGTTGTTTTCGATGGCTTGCTTCAGCGCATTTATATTCTTTATTTTTACCGTACTATCAAAGCAGCGGATATGAGTTTTGTTATGTACGTCACTTCCGGCAAAATCAATCAGTCCTAAGCCCAAGAGTTGGTCTGCTGCTTTAGTGACATTATCACCATAAAACCCCATTACCGACAACAGATTGACTTGAAATAAGCAACCAGAAGTTTTTAGCTTGCGGTATTCATCAAGGTTATGGTGAAAGAATAAATAGCGTTCAGGGTGCGCTAAGACAGGTTTATAGCCAGCTACTTGAAGCTCGAAAATAATATCATAAAGCTGAATGGGAGCATTGATATAAGACATCTCGACTAGTACATAGTCGTCTTTGAGTGTAAGTAGTTTTTCTGACTGAAAGCGTTGTATAAATAAATCATCCAACAAATATTCAGAGGCAACCCTCATTTCTAAGGAGGTAGTAAGCTCAGGCAGTGACTGCTTTACTAATTGGTATTGTGAGGTGATGTCGCTATAAGAATTATCCCATACTCCAGTATAGGTGTGCGGGGTAGTAATCACTTTTTTAAACCCTAAATTTCTAAATGACTGCAACAAATATTCTGTGTCCTCAAGAGTCTTGGCACCGTCATCAATTCCAAATAAAACATGAGAATGGATATCGATAAAATCAACGGTGAGATCCTTAAGAAATGGCTTTTTGGGTCTAAAAATTGAAAACATAACTATTTTACCTTAAAAACGAAGTTAGTATATTGCACATCAAAAAATATACAAATACGGTTGAACTCGCTATTAAAAGGGTGTTTTTCTGTTGCTCAAAGGATTCAGAGGTGTATTTTTTGTAAATCATATAAAACGCCAATCCTGAAATGCATCCGAATAAATAACCCGTCAAGATATCCGTAGGAAAATGTAGTCCTAAATAGATTCTGCTATACGCAAAGATCAACGGAAACAAGAAAATAAAAAATGCGTATTTGTAATAGTTCCTAAAGATAAAGAATAAAAATATACTAGTTGCCATCGAGTTAGAGGCATGTCCAGAAAAGAAGCTAAAAGAGCTTCTACTAACTAAAATTCTCAACTGATCTTTAATCTCAAGGTCATTGATGGGACGTGCGCGTTGGAAAATATATTTAAACAAATTAGTAGTCTGGTCAGTAACCATAATTATCAGTGCCAAAAAAACTAAAATAATTCCGAGCTGTCTCCATCCGACCTTCTTCCAAAGTAAGTAAAAAACAAATAGAAAAACAGGAGTAAGATAGAACTGATTAGTTATGAAGAGCCAAAAATGGTCAGCTGTTTCAGACCCTATATTATTCAAATAGACCAACAGTTGTTTGTCTAGCAGTATGAGCTTATCCATTATTTTTGTCTTTTTATTGGACCTTCTAGCTGTTCTAAATCCTCTTTTATTTTTTCTACTTGATCAACAAATCCTTCTTTGGTAGTGTGTTCTACATCAGTAAGCTGCTTTTGAATAGAATCTGACAGTCCTGTGAATTCACCTTTTAGGTTGTCCTTTATTTCTGTAATTTCTTTAAAATCTGCACTTCTCTGAATCTCACTCTTGATTTCGTTTGTTGCATTTTTGATCTGAGCCATGCCTTTGCCAAGCGTCCTAGCGATTTCCGGGATATTCTTCGACCCAAAAAGCATCAGCGCAACAAAAATAATCAATACAATTTCTGACATTCCCATAAACTGTAGTCGTTTCGTGTTTTTTAAAACTAGAAACAAAGTTACAAAGTTTTTCTCAGGGATATTTCTATTTCAAGTGTTTTGTTGTGCATAAGCATAATTCTCCAATTTAAGCCAGACTGGTTTCAACACAATAACACAGTCTGAGACACCTAATCACAGCAGAATAATTGTTGTTTTTTTATATAGAACAATAGAGCTAAAGGATTAAAATGAATTTAAAAAACATATATTTGTGATATGAATTTTGATGCTATTTTAGGACAGGAGTTCCTCAAAAACCATTTAAAAACCACTGTTGATGCTGGGCGGATTTCTCATGCACAACTCTTCGTAGGACAGAGTGGTACGGGAGTTTTGCCTATGGCTGTAGCCTATGCAAGATATGTTTTGTGCGGGAATGACAACGCCTCTTGTCATCTTAAGTTGGATTCGCTTTCGCATCCAGACCTGCATTTTATTTATCCGACAATTACGACCGATGAAATAAAATCAAAACCTAAAAGTACCGACTTTCTGCCCATCTGGAAAGATTTTTTTAGAGAGAATCCCTACGGAGGTTTTTTTGATTGGTATAAAAAATTAGGACACCTCAATAAGCAAGGAGAAATCAGAGTTGAGGATGCCCAAGAAGCCCTAAAAACACTTTCGTTGAAGTCCTATGAAGGCGGTTACAAAGTTCTCATCATCTGGCAAGCAGATAAAATGAATAGTTCCGCCTCTAATAAGCTCTTAAAACTTATCGAAGAGCCACCGCAGAAAACTCTTATTATTTTAGTGGCTGAGGACGATAAAAACATTTTACAAACTATAAAATCCAGATGTCAGACGCTGTATTTCGGTGCATTGAGTCATGATGTAATTGCCAAGGCTCTTGTAAAACAGTATCAGGTAGAAGAAAGTCTAGCTCAGAAAATTGCTCACCAAGCGCAAGGCAGCTTCACTAAAGCTATTGAAATCTATAACGACGACAACGAACTTCCCTTCGATACATGGTTTGTGGATTGGGTGCGAACTGCCTTTAAAGCAAAGGGAAACCCTGCGTCTATTCACGGGCTTATCAGCTGGTCGGAAACTATAGCGGGTATAGGTAAAGAAGCTCAGAAAAAATTCCTATATTACTGCATCGAAGTCTTTCGTCAAGCACTTTTATTGAATTACCAAGCCAAAGAACTGGTCTATCTAGAACCAGAAGTTGAAAACTTCAAACTCGAAAGATTTGCACCCTTTGTCACAGGCAATAATATCCAGGAAATTCATCAAGAGATCTCAGATGCTATTTATCACATCGAGCGAAACGGGAACCCGAAAATAATTCTAACCGACTTATCCATAAAACTTACACGTTTAATCCATAAAAAATAATAGTATGAATCACATAGTAGAAATTTCAATTTTAATATTAATTGCCATCGCTTTCTTACAGTCAGGTATCGATAAAATATCGGATTGGAAAGGGAATTTAGAATGGCTTAAATCACATTTTTCGAATACGTTAATCGCTAGACAGGTACCACTGTCTTTAGGAATAATTACAGCTTTAGAGGTAGTTTCAGGTATTTTGGCTGTTATAGGAATCTTGTCTCTACTAATTAATGGCAACTCTGAGATTGCAAAGTTTTGTGCTGTTTTATCTCTAGTTACATTATTGCTGCTGTTCTTCGGACAGCGAATTGCCAAAGACTATGAAGGAGCAAAAACTATTGTTATTTATTTCATACCTGTCGTATTCTTGCTACACCTACTTCAATAACAACCCTTTAGTACAGTATAGAATCACTGTGCCGTTTGCTCGATAGCTTAGCTGCTTGAATGAAAGCTAATCGAAATATGATACTTATCATTTTAGGACCTATAGCAAACAAATACCTTTGTGTATAATCATAAAATTCAATTATATGCCATCATATATTTCAGCTGAAGAGGCTGTCAGACTAGTCAAAAGCGGAGATAGAGTTTTCTTACACGGAAGTGCAGCAACACCACTTCACCTTATCAATGCTTTGCTCCGCAGAGCCGGGGAGATTACTAACGTAGAACTCGTTTCTATCAGTACTTTCGGTGATATTCACTGGAGAGAACCACAAGTAGTAGAGTCCTTTTATTTGAATTCTCTTTTTGTTTCTGCAAATATCAGAGAGTGGGCAAACAGTTCGCACGGAGGTTATGTGCCTATTTTTTTGAGCGAAATCCCAAAACTATTCTCTAACGGATATTTGCCTCTTGATGTTGCGATCGTTCACGTATCACCACCTGACAGGCACGGTTACTGTTCGCTAGGAACTTCGATTGATGCTGCTTGGACAGCTGTCAGAGAGGCGAAGATAGTGATTGCTCAGGTCAATCCGAAGATGGTCAGAACTCACGGAGATTCATCGGTGCATTTCTCTAAATTTAAGGCGATGGTATGGCATGAAACCAGCTTATTGGAGGTTGACTATAACGCACAAGATGATATTTCGATGCAGATCGGGAAAAATGTTGCCGAACTTATTGAAGATGGCTCTACGCTACAAGCAGGTATCGGCTCAATACCTAATGCGGTGTTGAACAACCTTACGTCACACAAAAACCTTGGCATACACACAGAAATGTTCTCTGACGGAATTATACCATTGGTCGAGAAAGGAATTATTACCAACGAAATGAAAAAAATTCACCCAGGAAAGACCATAACTTCATTTGTAGCCGGAACACAAAAAATATATGATTTTGTAGATGACAACCCAACCGTTTCGTTTATGAACGTAACCCATGTCAATGATACGGCAGTCATCAGGAAAAATCCAAAGGTGGTAGCTATAAACTCCGCTTTAGAGATAGATCTTACAGGACAAGTATGTGCAGATTCCATAGGTACGCGACAGTTCTCAGGTATCGGAGGACAGATGGATTTTATGAGAGGTGCCGCTTTATCAGAAGGAGGGAAACCAATTATAGCAATGCCTTCTGTAACCCCAAAAGGAATTTCAAAAATAACTCCTATGCTCAAACATGGCGCAGGAGTTGTAACCACAAGAGGACACGTGCACTATGTAGTAACTGAATACGGTGTAGTGAATCTATATGGTAAAAATATGGAACAACGCTCAAAACTACTCATTAGTATCGCGCATCCAGACCATAAAGAAGTACTTGAAAAAGCACACTTCGAAAGGTTTAGATAATAGCAACAGATAATATAAAAAAGGCTGCTCGATTTCTCGAGCAGCCTTTTTTATACATCTTAAGATTGATTTTATTTCTTAACCATTTTAGAAGCCATAATAAGCGCGTTATAAGCGTTTACTATTCCACCAGAAACTGAGAATTCTGAGAATGATTTGTTTAGTTTTACCCCAGAAACACCATCAGTAAGCATTACGTCATGCGTTGGTTTGATCGATGAATCGATTAAGATTTGTTTTACCTGTGC
>CAZRCB010000019.1:0-23475 GCA_964598455.1 uncultured Flavobacterium sp. | reverse complement strand
TACAGTATTATGTACGTGTACAAGAAGGAGCTGTAGATATTTCTACATCCTCGACTACAGTCAAAACAATAGATAATGTGAATACCTGGAACGGCAGTTGGAGCAACGGTACACCTGACCTGACTAAAAAAGCAATAATAGACAGCACTTATGACACTACTATCCACGGAAGCTTTAAGGCTTGTGGGTGTGAGCTTACCCCTTCAGGTGCATTAAACATAGGTGATGGCTCAAATACTGACTATGTTATTCTAAAAGGCGCTTTGATAAACAACGGTAGTGTAGTGGTAAACAACAATGCAAACCTCATTCAAATCAATGATGATGCAATCAATACAGGAACGATTACTGTCAAACGTGAGAGTACACCAATGAATAAATATAGCTATACCTATTGGGGAACACCTGTTTCAGGACAAGCCATGTCTGGTTTATACAGCGGTATAAACAACATGTTCCAGTGGAATCAAGCCGCTCAGAATTGGGGTGCCGTTTCTGGAAATATGACTGCTCCAAACGGGTATATTGCTAGAGCACCGCAGTCAGCACCTTGGAACGCACAGACAGCGGGTGAGTGGAATAGACAAGAAATAACCGCCAACTTTATAGGAGTACCTAATAACGGAGAGTATGATGCTAACATTATACCTGATACCACTACTTTGCAACCCTATGAAGTAGGTTCTAAGATGAGTTATATTAGCAACCCCTATCCGAGTGCTATCAATATTGAACAGTTCTTTGTGGATAACGCCTCGGTAATTCTCCCTACTATTTATCTTTGGACACACGCCTCAGACCCTGTTTTGAATGGTAATACGTATAGCTATGCGAGTAGTGATTTCGCGACTTTTAATATGCTTGGAGGTGTAGGCACTGAACCTAACAGTTCGCCTACAGGAAAAGTAGCCTCAGGACAAGGTTTCTTTATTAGAGGTACTGCAACGGGTGGCACAGCAACATTCAGAAACAGTCACCGCTATGGCAATGATATAAATGACCCTACCGCCTATCCGAATAATAATTTCTATCGTCTAAATAGCCAAAGTGAATCTGCAACCAATACAACCGAAAAGCATCGTTTCTGGTTAAATCTTACGGGTAGCGGCGCACAGTTTAAACAAACCTTAGTAGGTTATGCAACTGAGGCTACTGACCAGTTAGACAACTTAGACGGAGAATATTACAGAGCAGGAAACACCATTGACCTCTATACAATCTCAGGGACTAAAGAGCTTGCTATACAAAGTCGTGCACTTCCGTTTGATGAAGCAGACACAATAAGTATGGGGTATAAAGTGACTACCGCAGGTATTTATACTCTTGCCTTGGAGTCTTTTGATAACTTATTTGAGAATCAAGACATTTATATCAAAGATAATACTGACCTATCAAGACATAACCTAAAGGATGGACCTTTTGAGTTCTTATCAACTGCTGGAGAATTTACTACTCGTTTTGAAGTGGTCTTCAGAGCAAGTGACCTGAGTGTGACCAATCCTATCAATGACTCGCGTTGGGTAGTCTATAAAAAAGACAACCAACTGCAACTAGAAGCCATAGGCTTTGCTATGAAAGATGTAGTGGCGTATGATATGCTAGGTAGAACGGTCTATACTAAACAAGACATCAACGCCGCTAGTCACACCATTGACAAGCTAGGCGCTAACCAAATATATATTATCAAAATACTTACGGAAGACAAGCAGAGCTTGGTCAAAAAAATAAGTTTTTAATAGCCTATAGCAAGCTTATAATCAAGGAGTAATACCGCCTTTATACGGCAAGCACAAGACCATCAAATGACCTTCCTGAATGGCTTCAGGAAGGTCTTTTTGTACAACCGTTAATTTTAATAGTGTGTTTTTTAAGCCAAATCCCCACTTCAAACCCTATGTACACAAGGCTTTCAATAAAAAAACACAAGTAGAAAAAATAAGTATTTTTTTAACAAAATATTTGCTTATTTTTGGTTAATATTTATGACAAATGATTTTAAGTCAAACAAAACCTCTTAAAAGTCTTGACTATGAAATTACGAATTATATTTTTATTGTGCTTTATAGCACAGATAAGTTGGGGGCAGACTACTTTACCTCTAAACAGGACAGCTTGGGGTACAACCCCTACTGGTTGGACAGATAACGGCACACATAGAGCCTCTACTTTTGCATGTACTGGTAACGACGGTGGTTCTCTTCAAGCTTCAGAAAAGCATTATACAGTCCATTTTGATTCAGTGCCAGATAAGTTAACTTATTCTTTAAAAACTAATGGGATATCAAATGGTTCAAAACTTGAAGTACAAGAGTCCAATAATGGTACAACTTGGACAAACGTAGCATCATATACAACTCTTGCAACAAACATCTGTGTAACTGAAGTTAAAGAACTCTCTACCTCGACAAGATACGTAAGGTTTTATTATACAAAAGTTATGGGTAACATGGACATTGATGATGTTTCAATAACTAAGCTGACTCCTACAGGTCCATTATTGACAGTAACACCTACGTCACTGATAAACTTCAATTATCAAATAGGCGCTGGACCATCAACATCGCAAAACTTCAGCCTTTCAGGGCAGAACTTAGATGGAACTAATGTAGTTGTAACAGCTCCAGCCAATTATGAGATTTCAGTTAACAACTCTAGTTTCACTGACACCACAACGCTGACCGCTTATGCAGGAACGCCAACAACTATCTACGTACGCCTAAAATCAGGGCTAGCTATTGGTAGTTATTCGGGTAACATCACACTTAGTGGCGGTGGCACAACCACTAATCCGCAGGTAAGTCTATCGGGGAGTGTTTCTCCTCCATTGCCTATAGTTACCGCAACTCCAGACAGCAAGAACTTCGGTGACCTGCTCTCAGGTGACTTCTCGGCTGCAGAGACGATAGCGGTCACAGGTACTAACCTCTCGCATAACATCATATTGACTGCGCCCACCCACTTTCAAGTCTTTGACGGAACCTCGTGGGGCACCACGGCTACGCTAGTTAAAGATGGCAGCAATGCCTATAGTGGTTCAGTGCAAATTCGCTTTGCTCCTACCACATCAGGTTTTAAATCAGATAATATCACTTTAAAAGTCAACGGCGTCACATACAAAAACATCGCTGTAACAGGTAACGCATCTAACTTAGGTAATGCTCTAAACCTTGCCTCCTGTTTGTCAAATACTGCAATCAACTTAAGCTGGTCGGCTTCAGGCAGTACTTTCATCGGCATACAATACATCGTATTTGTCAGAGAGGGCACAACGGTTCCTACGATTACAACCCCCGTAAACGCATCTACCTATACCGCCAATAGCGATTACGCTTCAGCAACTGCCTACGGAAGTCTAGGTAAAGTGGTTTATAAAGGCAGTAGCCTTTCGGCTGCTGTTACTGGACTCACTGTCAATACTCAATATACATTTAAGGTAGTTGCTTATAAAAACGAAACAGGAACGGTATGGGCAAACGGTATCAATACTACCGGAAGTTGGAATGCTACCTATACCATAAAAGTCCCAGAGGCAAGCATCACAGAAGCAACCGTAGCGCCTACTTCTTCTAAGATTACATGGTCAAACCCTACTCCTATTTCATGTTATGAGGTTTTGGTCGTAGCCAACCAGGGCAGTGTGGTCTTTACCCCCACCGGAGACGGGTCTGCTTATACTGCCAACTCAGTTTGGAATGGTAGTGGAAATCAAGTAGTATATAAAGGTACCGGATACACATTTACCGTAACTGGACTGACAGAAAACATAGAATATTGCTATAAAATATTCGTCAGAAACACTGCTACTAATCAATGGAGTTCAGGCACCCAGGTATGTCAAATCACAGAACCTAACTATTGTGTACCAATAATTAACAACACTGATGCTATTGGTATTACCAATGTAAAGTTTAATACTATAAACAACACTAGCGTCGCCACTGACAAATTCACTGACTATACCGATACAGTGAACACAACAGTACTCCTAGGAGAAACCTATGCTTTGGAAGTAAGCGTGAGCGTAATGAGTCAACAAAGCCATACCAGAGTTTGGATCGATTGGAACAGAAACGGAACTTTTGAGACTGCTGAGATGTACAATCTTGAGCAGACTTATAGCCCCAATACCCAAGCAGGTACTTTTCCGTTTAACATCTTTATACCTACGAATGCTTATATAGGTGAAACCAGAATGAGGGTGGCTACACAACATTTTGATCCAGATAACGACTCTACGCTTATCACAAGCCCTTGCCCAACCTATACTAGCGGAGAGGTAGAGGATTACCAACTCATCATTCAGCGCCCAATAGGTCAAGAAATTACTATAAAATCTAATAATCAATTAATCCTTAGCGGCTCTACAACGACCAGCTCACTGAACAATACCATTTTTGCTCAGAGACCTATAAGTACGACTAGCCCGCCTAAAGTTTATACTATTGAGAGTATCGGTACCCAAGCATTGCAATTAACAGGCAGTCCAAAAGTAGTATTATCAGGAGCTAACGCCGCAGACTTTTTAGTCACAGCACAGCCTACATCTCCTGTAGCTGCTGCGGGCGGAAGCACAACTTTTGAAATTACCTTTACGCCATCAGCTGCAGGTTTGCGCATCGCCTTAGTATCCATAGCTAACGGAGATACTACAGGAAGCGAAAACCCCTATACCTTTGTTATTCAAGGTATGGGTAACGGCTCTTCAATTGCGGTTACTGGTAATAATATTCTTATCCCTTCAGGTAATACAACTATCAGCGAGGCAGACAATACCTTGCTGGGTTTTGCCAATCTAAATACTACAAACCCCACTACAGCTACAAAAGAATTTAAAATCTCTAACGGCGGCACAACAGACTTAGAGGTTAGCAACATAAGCATTACAGGTCTTGATGCTGCTAATTTCTCTGTTCAACCCGTCGTATTCACAGTAGAACCCGGTCATTTTGAATCAATTATTGTGACCTTTAACCCAACGCTCTCGGGAACAAAAAATGCAACTATAAACATCACTTCGTCAGGAAGCGGTAGTGCGTATACCTTTGCAGTACAAGGAAAAACAGCAAACTATATCACTTGTGAGCTGCCAACACTCTCACCAACAGAAGAGATCATTTCTAAGCAAGATTTTGAATTGACCCCAGCAAGCCCTACGCTTTATTATACGTCTACTGATATCGGAGGCGCTATAGCTAACTCCGGAGTGACAACAGGCAACACAAGCGCAGGCGATAAACCAGCCAATTCACCCAAATACACCTCTAGTAATAAAGGCTATAGAATTGCTGGAGGAACAAACAGCAGTGTGTATGTGGGTAAAATGCTAACCTTCAACACTATTGACACGTCTAACTACGGAGAGGTATCCATTTCAGTGCGCATCGCCGCTATGTCAATAGGCACTAATGCCAACGGTATGGATAACAACACCAACGAGCGCATCTTAATTGAAGTAAGCCCTGACAACGGCGTGACTTGGTACAGGCAGGCTATTTTGCGCTCTGGCTCATTAAATAACACTTGGTCTTTTGCACAAGCGACAGCCATAGCTACCAGAAATTACCAAGAGAACAACTCTGCGACAGTGTTTTTAAATACTAGAGACGGTAATGGAAACCTCAATCCTGGTGCGTTCTCAACGCTCAAAGTAACCAACTTACCTTCAGTGACTGGACTAAAAATCAGAATATCGGGTCAGTGTAATACCTCAAACGAATCTTGGATTCTTGATGATGTAGTTGTAAAAGGCAAGCCTATACTATCCACAACTGACAAAGTTTGGAACGGAACTGCTTGGATAGGCGGCGCACCTACTATTTCTCAAAAAGCTATTTTCACTGGAAACTATAGCGGTCCTTCAGTGCATGCTTGTGAATGCGAAATAAACAATAATGCCGAGGTAATCATAACTGAAAACAATCCGTTTATTATTCAAAGTAATATAAACATCGTCTCAGGAAGCTTACAAGTAAACAACAACGCTAATCTAATTCAAATCAATGATGGTGCTCAAAACTCTGGTTCTATTACAGTCATACGCCAGAGCAAACCGATGAATAAGTTTGGCTATACCTACTGGGGAGTTCCTGTTTCAGGACAAGTTTTATCAAGTTTATATCCTGGCATAAACAACATGTATACCTGGAATCCAAACCAAAGTTGGAATTCATATTCAGGTGAAATGATCGCTCCAAACGGATACATCGCTAGGGCTCCACAAACCGGAATTTGGAATATAAAAACTACACCTCCAGAATGGGATAGACATCCGGTAACAGCTACTTTTACGGGAACTGCTAATAACGGAGAGTTCGAAGCTATAATTATAGCTGACCCAACCCCTAATGATTATCAGCCCTATCAAGCAGGCTCCAAGATGAGTTTTATCGGCAACCCGTATCCGAGCGCTATTGATATTATAAGGTTCTTTGATGATAATATTGATGTTATGATCCCTACTATTTATTTGTGGACACATGCTTCAAACCCAGTATTGTTTGGCAATACGTATAGCTATGCAAGTAGCGACTTTGCTACTTTCAACGGCCTTGGAGGAGTAGGCACAGGACCAAACACCATCCCAACCGGGAAAGTTGCTTCGGGACAAGGCTTCTTTATCAGAGGTTCAACTACTGGTGGAACAGCTAAGTTTAGAAACACGCAACGTTTTGATAACGGAGAGAATAACCCTGCTGCTTTCCCGAATGACAACTTCTATCGTTTGCAGAACCAAACGAGCTCTACGAGTATTGAGAAGCATCTCTTTTGGTTAAACCTTACGGATAATGCAGCGCAGTTCAAACAAACACTTATTGGCTATGCTACAAATGCTACGAATGCAATTGATAATTTAGACGGAGAATACTACAGAGCAGGAAACAGTATTGACCTCTATTCAATCTCAGGGACTAAAGAACTAGCCATTCAGAGCCGCGCACTCCCGTTTGATGATGAGGATACTATAACTTTAGGCTATAAGGTTACCACAGCAGGAACTTATACTATTGCACTAGAAGCCTTTGACAATTTATTTGAAGGTCAAGATATTTATATTAAAGACAATAATGACCAATCAAGACACAACCTAAAGGATGGACCTTTTGAGTTCTTATCAACTGCTGGAGAATTTACTACTCGTTTTGAAGTGGTCTTCAGAGCAAGTGACCTGAGTGTGACCAATCCTATCAATGACTCGCGTTGGATTGTTTACACTAAAGATAACCTACTTCACATAGAAAGCCTAGGTTTTGAAATGAAAGATATTTATGTCTATGATATGTTAGGCAGATTAGTATATTCTAAACAGAATGTAGATGCAACTAGTCAAGTAATCAATAAATTAGGAGCAAAACAAGTATATCTAATCAAAATAATTACTGAGGACAACAAAATTTTAGTTAAAAAAATAAGCTTTTGATGATAATCTGTTAATTACTCACAAACTAAAGGTTAAAATTTAAAATACGCCCTTTTATTTTGAATTTAAGCCATACTTTTGAAGTAGCAAAAACCAATATACGGCATATGCCCTATATATATGGTCAAATATCAAAGATACATTTGTATAATACTAACTTTAAAAACCAAAACTATTATGAAAAAAATTATTTTATCAGCAATTGCCGTTTGTGCTTTTGGGTTTATGAGTGCTCAAGAGTCAACTATGAAAATTGGAGCTAACTTAGGAATGCCAATGGGAGATGTTAAGGACATGACTTCTTTAGTAATAGGAGCAGACTTCGCTTATATGTGGCCTATATCTGACGAGTTTCAGGTTGGAGCTACTATAGGCTACTTATCTTTTATGGGTAAAGAGCATGATTCTAAAGAAGATGATGATATGGGTATTCCTATTGGAACTGTTAAGGTCAAACAAGACTTTTCATTTCTTCCTATTGCTGCAACCGCCCAATACGCTATCAACGAGAACTTCTTTTTAGGAGCTGATTTAGGATATGCTTTAGCTTTAGCTCCAAGCGGGAGTGATGCAGGAATGTACTACCAACCAAAAGTTGGTTATCAAATTGAATCATTTGAGGTTTATGTTGGATATAAAGGGATTTCAAGATCTGGAGCATCAGCTAACGCTCTTAGCTTAGGAGTCTTTTACAAATTCTAATCGGACAAAACACTACCCAATCTATTAAATGAGTCGTCTTCTAAACCGAGACGACTTATTTTTTTGGTCAAAAGCCTAAGAACTCACAGATTGCAGCCTGACAAATCTATCGGCAAAGACATAGGAGATAACACAGAAATTATAGTATTTTTGCAGCTCAATAATTCATAAGAATACTATCGTGGGAACAATCAAATTAAAAAATATCAGAGTTTTCTCGAATCACGGCTGCCTAGTAGAAGAGAGTAAAATAGGATCTGACTACCGCGTTGATCTAAGCATCAAAACTGATTTATCAAAATCTGCTCAATCGGATTTACTCGAAGACACAGTTGACTATGTTTTACTTAATCGTATCGTCAAAGAGCAAATGGCTATACGATCAGAATTACTGGAGCATGTCGCACAAAGAATCATAGATGCAGCTCTGAGTGAAATTCCCCTAATTAAAAAAATAAAAGTAGCCGTTTCTAAAATAAACCCTCCAATTGGCGGTGATGTTGAAGCAGTTACAATTAGAATAAAGCAAAAACAAAAATAAGCCTTGTTTGATTGGCAAAAAGAATAATAATTTCTATATTTGCCAACCGTTTGGAGTTTTGGCATCATGGCCGAGCGGCTAGGCACCGGTCTGCAAAACCGTTTACAGCGGTTCGAATCCGCTTGATGCCTCTAAAAACAAAAACCGCCTCACTTGAGGCGGTTTTTTTATGCACTAAAGCGGCGTAAAGCGCACTATTTTACCCGTCTTTGAATTAGTAACTCAACTACCAAAAACAAGAAGCCTAAAAGCAAAAACAACTTCCACAGTTGATTATCTGATCGATCTGACTGTAAATCGCTGAAAATAGCAGAAATGCTTTTCTGAGGGAAGTCCTTCAGCAAATAAAGCCTATCAACAGACAAATCGCCCTCAGTCCTATAATAATTGAATCCAATGTTTGTAAGTAGCTCGCTATTGTTATACACTCCATAATTACCTGCCTTCATAGGCACTTCATCAAAACTCAACTTGACTTTCTGACTATAAATTTGTTGAGAGGGTATAAATTCTTCTGTCTCATTTCTGAGCTTCACCACCTCATCCTTAGAGAGCATGGTCTCAATATAAATCGGATTGTCATCTGTAATAAATCGGCTGAGAACTCCTGAACGCTCTAGATTTTGAGCCATGTTATAAAAGGTTAATACTACTAGAGGAGAATTCAGAAAATTGCTATTGGCAGCACTGATAGGCGCTGTAAACAGATACACAGAGCTGTCCTTTCTGTTGATTTCGGTCAAAAACGCACTCCCGTCATCATATGACAAAATAGGAATACCATTCGATACAACTCCAAAAGAACTGTTGATATATGGATACTGAAAATTCTGCGTACGCTGCTCAAACACATTCCTAAACACAGGGTGATCAAAGGCAATCTTGGTAATATGTTTTTTAGTAGGTTGCAACGGCTCGAAGACAACTCTAGAAAACTGAGAAAACAGCCCTGTTAGGCTTGCTGCACTTGACTTCTCTGAGGGAATTACAATCAGATTGCCTCCGTTTTCAACAAAAGCCTTGAGTGTTACGAGCAAAGATTGCGGTAAATCTTCTACCTCATTCAAGACAATTACTTGTTGCTGTTCTATAAGATTATAGTCCAACGCCTTCAGCTCGAAGGTCTGGAGGTTAAAGTACTCTGGAGTATAAATCCTAGAAAGAAATTCATTTTTTGAGGGCGAACCAATGGCCAATACCTTAGACTTTTCGGGTGTAGAAATGCTGAAATAATAATAATTATCATAGGACAGTGAATTGTCTTCGATAACTATATAGCCATTAATATCTTTTTTAGGCACAGTAAACACCAGTTCGCTCTGACCTTCTGCGAGCAGCGTCTTGGCGACCAACTCTTGCTGATCATACAGTGCAACAGGAACCTGAGTTTTAGTCGTTCCGAACGTTGACACTTTTACCTTTAGTTCATAAAACTCATCAGTTGTCTGGTGGATATACAGACTATCTACCGAAGCGTTATAGGTATTCTCGGCGATAGGAATAGAAAATATAACATTGTATTCTTTGTCGAGCGCCGCGACATCTTGCCCACGTATAGACTTCGCATCAGTAATAATCACGATATCCTTTCCTTGGCTGGGCTTCAGCGATTTCACCTTTGCCATTTCGTTTTCCAACGAAAAAGAAGATGCGCTATAATCCATATTTTGAAGCTGTTTTTGCACCGAACGAATATCCGTGTCATAAAATGCCTCATCAACGGTGAGAAGTGTGAAGATTTTTCCCTCTGGAATATGTTCTAGTAGTTCTTGAACGCTGCGTCTAAGAAGTTCGCCCTGTTTGCCCTTGGCCTGCATAGAATAGGAGTTGTCGAGCAGAACAAAGAGCTCGTTATTCTTACCTTCTACGTCTATAGCTTTGAAGAAAGGTTGTGCAAAAGCCAATATAACAAAACTCATCAAGAGTAAACGCGTGGCTAAGAGTAGCCATTTCTTGAGCTGTGAACTTTTACGGGTTTTTATCTCTAGCTCTTTGAGAAACTTTAGGTTAGTAAAATACTCTTTCTGAAACTTTCGCAACTGAAATAGGTGGACGATGATAGGGATTATCAGCAGGAAAAGGAAATAGAGTATTTGCGGATATTTAAACAGCATCGTTTTTTAAAGAACGAAGATACAGTTTTTTTATAAAAACAAACTTCAAAAGACATATTCTAACTAGTTTTGTCTAAAACTTTGACCCTACTAATGAAATCCTCAACTCTATCACTACTTTTTATTCTATTTTCCGTAGCTTTATTCTCCCAAGAGAAGCACAGAAAACACAACCTTGTCGTGGCTTTTGACACCGCACTAACCATAGATGACTCGCTTGTTTTATCACAACTATCAGCACAAGTTACGGGTTTCTCAGAGTTACTGGCAGCCTATGACTTCAAGTTTCAAAAGACGCTGGCATTTTCTGATAATGACCTAGAACGCATGGAAAAAGAAGCTAGGAATCTATCGGGCAATGCAAATGCAATCAAAAATCTCAGAAACATCTTTGACCTGATTTTACCAGAAGCTACAGATCAGCAAATTTATGCACTTAAGACTGCTTTTGACAAAATGCCTCAGGTGAGATATACTGAACTCGTAAGCACTAAACCCATTCAACCTCCGTTTGACATACCTCCTACAACGCCTAACTATCTTTCGCAACAATCTTATATTGGTTCGAATCCAGGTGTAAATATGCAGTATGCATGGGATATGGGACTCAAAGCTCAAGGCATAAAAATCATTGATATCGAATACGGATTCAATAAAAACCATGAGGAATTTCATCAGAAGAACAATATTTATATAAACCCTGGATACACTACGCATCCCCTCCTAGACACTAGTTATACAGAACACGGCACAGCAACCTTAGGAATTGTAGTCGGAGATAATGGCGCTTATGGCGTAACGGGCTTGGCCCATGATGCCCAAGAGGTAATTCTCTTTCAAGAAGGTACTGTAGAATATGGGTTTAACAGAAACTACGCCATATCACTTGCATTAAACACCTGTACGGCTGGCGACGTCGTAATATATGAGATGCAAACTGAAGGGGCCAATGCAACAACGACTTCTTCTAATTATGTACCTGCGGAATATAGCCAAACTGTCTGGAACCTCACAAAAGCTGCCACAGACTTGGGTGTCATAGTTGTAGCTGCCGCAGGAAATGGCAATCAAAATCTAGATGCTCCTGAGTATACAAACTATACGAACAGAGGCAATAGTGGCGCTATTATTGTCGGTGCCGGAAGCCCTACAACAACACATTTCAAATTGTCGTTTAGCACATATGGCTCTAGAGTTGACCTTCAAGGCTGGGGGATGAATGTCATCAGTAGTGGTTATGGTGATCACTCCATCATAGGAGGAGATTTTAATCAACAATACACCATGTTTTCAGGGACAAGCGCTGCTACTCCTATCGTTGCCTCTTGTGTTGCGGTTCTTCAATCTTATTACCATACACTGACTGGGCAGTATCTAAATGCAGCATCCATGATTGACATTCTACAAACTACGGGCATCCCTCAGGGTGCAGGAGGTAACATCGGACCGCTTCCTAATATGCAGTCGGCTATAGCCTATGTACAAAACTTGAGTAGATACAATATTGAACATAAACCAAGCTATAATGTATATCCGAATCCGTTTGATCACAAGCTTAACATTTTAGGACTACAACACCAATCCGACATAAAGCTAGCTCTATACAACTCAATCGGACAGCGCGTTCTTGAGGATAATTTTTCTGTAGAGACCTCCATCACAACTGATCATCTGCAGCCTGGAGTATATTTCCTAAAACTATACAATGGCACAGAAACGATTACACACAAAGTCATCAAGCAATAAGTTTATCGGAGGGAAATTACCTACCTTTCATCAACAAAGCCTATCCAATTTCGGACAGGCTTTTATTATTTCATAAAAGACTGATTATAAGCTATATTTAGTAGTCTAAAAATAAAAATATATTTAGTAAAGCATATGCTAATTCATCGAATATGCCCTACATTTGCATATAAATCCTTAATTAAATGAAAAAGACCATAAGCCTACTAATTCTTGCTTTTCTTGCTATCAGCTGTTCTAAGACAACGGCACTGGAATACTCTGAAAAACATTTTGAGAACATCCTTGACCCTAATTGTGGAGAGCTTTGTACTCAAGCCAAACTCGACATCGTCTATTTTGAGGAAGGAAGCAGCGTAGCAGACTCTATCAATAACAAAACCTTCGCGTTATTCAGAGACATTATCTGTTTCGGTGAAGATCCTTGTCAGGCAACCACTTATGACCAGTTATTAGCCTCGTTTATTGGCACCTACAAAGAGTTAGAAAAAGAATTAGACCAAGAGATGATCGGTTGGGAAGCCAGTGGAACATCTGAAGTACACTATCAGGACGACAAAATCATCAACATCAAGGTTGAGTATTATATTTTTACCGGAGGCGCTCACGGCTATTCTGGTCTAAACTCGTTTATATTTGATTTAGAAACAGGCAAAACACTTGCTCTTGAAGACTTCATCACGGATATAGACAAATTCACAAAGCTAGCTGAACGAAAGTTCAGAGAAAAATTCAAAATAACACCTGACACTAATATAAATGCTACAGGTTTTATGTTCGAAAACGAATATTTTGAGCTCCCAGAGAACATATTATTTTCTAAGGACGGAATTACGCTATACTACAATACATACGATATAGCACCTTATGTCGATGGTCCACAAGAACTCGACCTATCGTATGCAGATTTAAAAGAGTTGTTAAAAAACACCCATTAAGTCTTTGTTTCTTATTCTACTTTTTTTTATATATTAAAAAAAACGTACTTTTGTCGAGACATAAGGTTAACAAAAAACGCTTAAATGTTTTCCTTGATTAACTTACATAGTTTATGAAGAAAAATCTGAACGTACACGATAATGTGTTGGAACTCATAGCCAACACTCCACTAATAAAACTAAATAAAGTAACTGAAAATATAGAAGGCTCTTTTTATGCTAAAGTAGAAGGATTTAATCCAGGACATTCTACTAAAGATAGAATTGCGCTTCATATTATCGAGGAAGCCGAAAAAAGAGGCATACTTAAGCCCGGAGACACTATCATCGAGACTACCTCTGGGAACACTGGATTTAGCATTGCAATGGTAAGTGTTATCAAAGGATATGAGTGCATACTAGCGGTAAGTTCTAAATCATCCAAAGACAAAATCGATATGCTTAGAAGCCTTGGCGCAAAAGTGTATGTATGTCCTGCAAATGTCACTGCTGACGACCCTCGTTCTTACTACAATGTTGCCAAAAGACTGCATGACGAAATTAAAGACTCGGTTTATATCAACCAATATTTTAATGAACTCAATATAGAGGCACACTACCTGACTACAGGCCCTGAAATTTGGAAGCAAACAGAGGGAAAAATCACCCACCTAGTAGCGTGTAGCGGAACAGGAGGTACTATCTCTGGAGTAGCACGATTCTTGAAAGAGAAAAACCCAAACATCAGAATACTAGGAGTTGATGCCCACGGTTCGGTACTAAAGAAATACCACGAAACAAAAGAGTTTGACCAAGACGAAATATATCCGTACAGAATAGAAGGACTAGGCAAAAACTTAATCCCGACAGCTACTGACTTTGACGTTATTGATGAGTTCATCAAAGTAACAGACGAAGAGAGCGCACATACAGCAAGAGAAATCGCCAAAACAGAAGGCTTGTTTGTAGGCTACACATCTGGCGCAGCACTTCAAGCCGTTAAGCAATATGCCGAAAAAGGAGAATTTGATAAGAATAGCAAGGTCGTTGTTATTTTCCCTGACCACGGATCGAGATATATGAGCAAAATATTCTCTGACGAATGGATGAGCGAGCAAGGATTCTTTGATAGCCAAAACCTACAAGCCGCTCAAAAAGTAGAGCATATCAAATAAAAGCACACAACAAAACACATTTTCCAATAAAAATATCCTCGAAGTTGCTTTCGAGGATTTTTTGTTTCTAGTCTGTTTATAAAAACAGTTTTACTTATTTTTCTCTGATATAAATATCGATTGGTACGCCAGAGAAATCATAGGTTTCGCGAAGTTTATTCTCTAAAAATCGCTTGTACGGATCTTTAACGTATTGAGGTAGGTTTGCAAAGAACACAAACTGTGGTGTTGGTGTTGGCAATTGCATACAGTATTTTATCTTGATATACTTTCCTTTCAAGGCTGGCGGCGGATAGTTCTCGATATACTTTAACATTAACTCATTCAGCTTAGACGTAGCAATTCGTTGACTTCTGTTCTCATACACCTGAACTGCCATTTCTAAGGCCTTGATCAGACGCTGCTTCGTAAGTACTGAAACGAAAACAATAGGCACGTCCGTAAAAGGAGCAATCTCACTTCTGATTTTATCCTCAAACTGCTTCGTACTCATGGTGTCTTTCTCGACCAAATCCCACTTGTTAACCAGTATAATAATTCCTTTGCGGTTTTTCTCAGCTAGCCAGAATATACTTTGATCCTGCCCTTCGAATCCTCGGGTTGCATCTACCATCAAAATACACACGTCGCTATGTTCGATTGCTCTAACAGAGCGCATCACCGAATAAAACTCTAAGTCTTCTTTTACTCTTGATTTCTTGCGAATACCAGCTGTATCCACTAAGTTAAATTCGAACCCAAAACGATTATACTTCGTATCAATCGCATCACGCGTAGTTCCGGCTATATCCGTTACGATATATCTATCTTTTCCGATAAGTGCATTGATAAAGCTAGATTTTCCAGCGTTTGGTCTTCCTACTACTGCAAATCTCGGCAGGTCTGCGTCCGTATTCTCAACTTCAGGTTTGTCTGGAAAGGCGTTAACAACAGCATCGAGTAAGTCACCCGTACCGCTGCCTGAAGTACTAGAAAAGGTAATATAGTCTCCAAGTCCTAAATTATAAAACTCATACGCATCTTTCTCGCGCATAGCATTATCCACCTTATTGACTCCTATCAATACGGGCTTGGTAATTTTTCGAAGTAGTTTTGCAACCTCGTCATCCATTGGCGTAATTCCTTCTTCTACATCTACAATAAATAGAATTACATCTGCTTCTTCGATAGCAAGTTCGACTTGTTTTCTGATTTCTCCCTCAAAAACATCGTCAGAACCTCTGACATAACCTCCAGTATCAATCACTGAAAACTCTTTCCCGTTCCATTGGCTTTTTCCGTAGTTTCTATCACGAGTAACACCACTCACAGAATCTACTATGGCTTCTCGCCGCTGTATCATCCTATTAAACAGGGTTGATTTTCCGACATTTGGTCGTCCTACTATGGCTACTATATTACTGCTCATTAGAGATTTTTAATTTAAAATTTTATTTGTTATTGTTGTACCCAAAACGCTTCAGCTGTCTTAGGTTGCTTCTCCATTCTTTGTTTACCTTGACGTAAGTCTCTAAGTAAATTTGCTTGCCGAAGAATTTTTCTAATTCCTCACGTGCCTGAATACCTACTCTTTTCAGCGCTGCTCCTTTATGTCCGATAATAATTCCTTTTTGAGTATCGCGCTCAACCATAATTACTGAACGAATTCTGATGATATTCTCATCTTCTACGAATTCTTCTGTTTCGATTTCTACTGCGTATGGAATTTCTTTATCGTAATTGATAAGGATTTTCTCTCTGATAATTTCGTTTACGAAAAAACGCTCTGGTTTGTCTGTCAGCGTATCTTTTGGATAATAAGGTGGTGACTCTGGTAGCAGGTCAATTATTCGTTCAAAAACATTCTGAACGTTAAAGTTGTTCAAAGCTGAAATAGGATATACCTCAGCATTCGGCACTTTTTCTTTCCAGAACATCATTTGGTTTTCTAAATCCTCTTGGGTTGATCTGTCAATTTTGTTAAGCAAAAGCAAAACTGGAATTTCTGAGTGTATAATTCGCTTAAAGAAAGCTTCGTCTTTTAAGTCCTTCTCTCCT
This sequence comes from uncultured Flavobacterium sp., assembly GCA_964598455.1. Taxonomy (GTDB): domain Bacteria; phylum Bacteroidota; class Bacteroidia; order Flavobacteriales; family Flavobacteriaceae; genus Flavobacterium. The sequence goes on along the minus strand of CAZRCB010000019.1, from coordinate 6,826 downwards.
ATTTCAACCATATATATCAACACATCTGCATCTTCAAAGGCTGACTTTACGAAATCCATCATAGAATTCTGTAATTCGTAGGCGGGCTTAATGATTCCTGGTGTATCTGAGAGTACCATCTGAAAATCTTCTCCGTTTACGATACCCAATATACGGTGCCTTGTAGTTTGTGCCTTTGAGGTAATAATCGAAAGCCTTTCACCCACAAAAGCATTCATCAGTGTTGATTTTCCGACATTTGGATTACCGATAATATTTACGAAACCTGCTTTATGCATTTTATTTAATTTTTTGCAAAGGTAGTCATTTCTACTACTTATTTTTATGAATTACAAAATTAAAAGGCGAAGCCTGCCCTATACGATTCCATATAAACACAAACAAAAGTATCTAAAGCGGTTTTGAGTAGCTAAAATGAATGTGCTTGGTTGATTTTGAAAACTATACCGCCGATCAAATCACTATAAAACATCAGAAAATATGTCCTTAGTACAGCCTGTTTATAAGTTGAGAATCTTGATTTCAAATCCGAGTTATTCTTGTATATTTGCAACTTATTTTAAAATAAAAATTCAGAGATGAAAGCAGGAATTGTAGGCCTACCGAATGTTGGGAAATCGACTCTTTTCAATTGTTTGTCAAACGCAAAAGCGCAGAGTGCAAACTTTCCGTTTTGTACGATTGAACCCAATATCGGAATAGTAAACGTACCAGACCCTAGACTCGAAAAATTAGAAGAGTTGGTAAAACCAGAGCGCGTATTGCCCGCAACGGTTGAGATAGTAGATATTGCAGGATTGGTAAAAGGAGCCAGCAAAGGAGAAGGTTTAGGAAACCAATTCTTAGGAAATATCAGAGAATGTGATGCTATTATTCACGTATTGCGTTGTTTTGACAACGAGAATATAATCCACGTTGACGGAAACATCAACCCAGTTAGAGATAAAGAAACCATCGATATCGAATTGCAACTAAAAGATTTAGAGACAATCGAGAAAAGATTAGAGAAAACAAAACGCGCTGCCAAAACAGGAAACAAAGAGGCTCAGGCTGAAGAAGCCTTGTTAGAGAAAGTAAAGCACACACTCTTAGAGGCAAAATCTGCACGCACCATTACGTTGAACTCTGAAGATGAAGAAGAACTGATGGAGAGCTTCCAGCTAATCACTACCAAACCTGTGTTATATGTTTGCAACGTAGATGAAGGTTCAGCTGTCAACGGAAATAAATATGTAGATCAAATCAGAGAGCTAGTCAAAGACGAAAATGCTGAAGTGATTGTCTTGGCTGTCGCTACTGAGGCTGATATTACAGAACTTGAGACTTATGAAGAACGCCAAATGTTCTTAGAAGATATGGGATTGAAAGAGCCAGGTTCTTCACTTCTTATCCGCTCGGCTTATAAACTACTGAAATTGCAAACTTATTTTACTGCCGGAGTAAAAGAAGTACGTGCTTGGACTATACTTGTAGGAGATACCGCACCTAAAGCAGCAGGTGTTATCCACTCTGATTTTGAGAAAGGCTTTATTAGAGCTGAGGTAATTGCTTATGAAGATTTTGTTACTTACGGTTCAGAGGCAAAAGTAAAAGAAGCCGGAAAACTTCGTGTAGAGGGCAAGGAATACATTGTCAAAGACGGCGATGTGATGCACTTTAGATTCAACGTATAGTTTTATCAGAGCCAAAAGCAAGCTGATTGAAATATTTCAAAACTCCTATTTTAGAACAGATTACACTGTTTTGAAGTAGGAGTTTTTATTTAAGGTAAAAGTTCACTAAGAGTTTTTCTATATTCCACAAAATCCAACCAACCACAATAGCTGCCTAAATTGAATAATATTCTGTAAAACAATAGACTTATTCCTGATTCTGCAGTTTTTGTCATTGGTTTTGTATTTATAAATTAAGTAAAAATAACTACCTTTGTGCCCTATTAAAAACACAACTATTTCTCATACTTTTTTCTTATTTTCTTATGAAAACAGACTCTTTCGCACAACGTCATTTAGGTGTCACCAATGACACTGACTTACAAACAATGCTTTCAACCATTGGGGTTTCATCTATTGACCAACTCCTTCATGAAACTTTCCCTGACAACATCAGGTTGCCAAAACCATTAGACCTTGCTCCTGCAATGTCAGAATATGAGCACTACAACCACATTTTAGCGTTAGGGAACAAAAACAAAATTTTCAAATCATACATCGGTTTGGGTTATCACCCAACGGTTGTTCCCGCTCCGATACAAAGAAATATCTTTGAAAACCCAGGATGGTACACTGCCTACACGCCTTACCAAGCTGAGATTGCTCAAGGTCGTTTAGAGGCACTTTTAAACTTCCAAACTACAGTTATTGAACTTTCAGGAATGGAGATTGCCAACGCTTCACTTCTTGACGAAGGAACTGCCTCAGCAGAGGCAATGGCACTTTTGTTTGACGTACGAACAAGAGAGCAAAAGAAAAACAACGTAAACAAGTTTTTTGTCTCAGAAGAAATTCTGCCTCAAACCTTGTCTGTACTACAAACACGCTCTACGCCCATCGGAATTGAGCTAGTGGTAGGCAATCACCAAAGCTTTGATTTTTCTGCGGAGTATTTTGGAGCCATCCTTCAATACCCAGGAAAATTCGGACAGGTGTATGATTACAGCGATTTTGTAGCTAAAGCGCAGCAACAAGATATCAAAACCATCTTCTCAGCAGATTTATTGGCTCTTGTAAAACTTACGCCTCCAGGAGAACTTGGTGCTGACGTAGTAGTCGGGACTACACAACGCTTCGGAGTGCCGATGGGTTACGGAGGACCACACGCTGGTTATCTCGCTACCAAAGAGGAATATAAAAGAAGTATGCCTGGGCGTATCATCGGCGTAAGCCAAGATGCTGACGGAAACTATGCTCTTCGTATGGCACTACAGACCCGCGAGCAACACATCAAACGCGAAAAAGCGACTTCAAATATCTGTACAGCTCAAGTGCTATTGGCTGTTATGGCAGGAATGTATGCCGTATATCACGGACCTAAAGGACTGCAATACATCGCTGACAAAGTACACGCCTCTGCCGTTACACTAAGTGAGGCATTAAATAAAATAGGCGTGACACAAACCAACACTTCTTATTTTGACACCATCGTCGTAAAAGCTGATGCTGAAAAAGTAAAAGCAGTCGCACTTCAGAACGAAGTAAACTTCTATTATATAAACAATCAAGATATTTCTATTGCACTCAATGAAACTACGACTTTGGCTGACATCAACCAAATCATCAGTATTTTCGCCACTGCTTTAGGAAAAGAAAGCCTAACTGTTTTAGAGCTATCTACTAATACAACGATTGACAGTCAGGTTGCAAGAACTTCATCTTTCTTACAACACAAAGTATTCAACTCGCATCATTCTGAAACTGCGCTAATGCGCTATATCAAAAAATTAGAACGCAAAGACCTTTCGTTAAACCACTCGATGATTGCGTTGGGTTCTTGTACGATGAAACTGAATGCAGCTACTGAAATGCTTCCGCTTAGCTTCCCAAACTGGAACAGCATCCACCCTTTTGCTCCAAAAAATCAAGCAGAAGGCTACCAAATTATGCTAAAGAAACTGGAAGACCAATTGACTGAAATCACTGGTTTTGCAGGAACCACCTTGCAACCTAACTCAGGTGCCAATGGAGAATATGCTGGTCTGATGGTTATTCGTGCTTACCAAGAATCAATTGGGCAAGGACACAGAAATATCGCTTTAATTCCCGCTTCGGCACACGGAACAAACCCTGCTTCTGCAGCACTTGCCGGAATGGATATCGTAGTTACCAAAACAACTCCAGAAGGAAATATAGATGTAGAGGATTTAAGAGCAAAAGCAATCAAACACAAAGACAATTTATCTGCGGTGATGATTACGTATCCTTCTACACACGGAGTGTATGAAGCTTCAATTATCGAAATCATTGATATCGTTCACGAAAATGGAGGACAAGTATATATGGATGGTGCCAATATGAACGCTCAAGTTGGTCTAACCAATCCAGGCTTTATTGGAGCTGACGTATGTCACCTTAACTTACACAAGACTTTCGCTATTCCTCACGGAGGAGGAGGACCTGGTGTAGGACCAATTTGCGTAGCGAAACACTTAGTTCCGTTCTTGCCTAGCAACCCGATTGTTGAAGTAGGAGGCGAAAAAGCGATTACGGCTATCTCTTCTGCACCTTATGGATCTGCACTGGTTTGTCTTATTTCTTACGGATATATTTCGATGCTAGGCACTGCTGGTTTGACCAGAGCAACTGAAACAGCTATCTTGAATGCCAACTATATGAAAGCGCGCTTAGAGAAACACTTCTCCATTCTTTATACAGGAGAAATGGGACGTGCGGCTCACGAAATGATTGTTGATTTTAGAGCATTCAAAGCAAAGGGAATTGAGGTAAGCGATGTTGCCAAACGTCTGATGGATTATGGTTTCCACGCACCAACTGTTTCGTTCCCAGTGGCTGGAACATTGATGATTGAGCCAACTGAAAGTGAAAACCTAGAAGAGCTAGATCGTTTCTGTGATGCACTAATTTCTATTAAAGAAGAGATTGATCAAGCAACCATTGACAACCCTAACAACGTCCTAAAGAATGCTCCACATACCTTAGCGATGCTTACTTCTGACACTTGGACCTATCCATACAGCAGAGAAAAAGCAGCTTATCCGTTAGACTATCTGAATGACAATAAGTTTTGGCCTTCTGTGCGTAGAGTTGATGATGCTTACGGGGATAGAAACTTGATTTGTTCTTGTGCGCCTATCGAAGCCTATATGGAAGAATAATATTTCCCTCTATGGAAAACCAAAAAAGCCTCTCTAATCGGGAGGCTTTTTGTTTGGGATAAAATGCAGTGTTTTTTTAGATGCGCACGACCTTCAGTTTGTGTTTTTTCTGTAAGAAGGTCTCTACAATCATCATATATTGCTTGTCTTGTCGTACGGGTGTGATGATATTTCTGAGTACATCTATTGTATTGATCTGAAAGTTTAAGTCAAAAAAGGCAAAGCCTTTGAGCACTCCGTTTTCGATAAGCATTACTGAGCGTTCTTGGATGCTTCTACCTTTGTCAATAACCATAAAGCTTTGTTGGTCAGCCGGCACATCAAATACTTTTTTGGAGGATTTTATCTTTGCAGGAAATCGATTTAAAGCAGGTTTATTAAGTTTGAGTTCTTCGTATTCTTTGATTGAAGCCAAGAGCAGACTACCTGTAAATTCATAAGTTACGGTATAAACTTCTGCTTGGATTTTCTTAGCCGTTCGAGAATCTCCGACAAAAAGTGCGTTTACCTTTTTCTTGATATTCTGACTTTTACCTAAATAAATAAGTTCTCCTTTTTCGTTATGTACATAATATACTCCCACCTTATTCGGCAAGCTTTCTACGATATCCAAGAGTTTTGGAGATAAGCCTGATTTGATTTCGGTTTTGACAAGACTGTTCAGAATCTGCTTATCAGTATCTTTTGCGATGAGTAACTTGAAGAGTTTGACTGTTGCTTGTGCATCACCAGACGCCCTATGCCTGTCGCTCATCGGGATTCCTAGCGAACGTATGAGTTTGCCCAAACTATGCGAACTTTGTTCTGGAAGTAAACGCTTAGACAGCTCAACCGTACAAAGTGTTTCTCTTTGGAACTCATAACCCAATCGTCCGAATTCTAAACGCAAGATTCTATAGTCAAAGGAGGCATTATGCGCAACGAGGATACAGCCTTCAGTAATCTCGATAATGCGCTTGGCGATTTCATAAAACTTAGGTGCGGAGCGCAACATTGCGTTGTTGATACCAGTGAGTTTGATGACAAAAGGCTGGATTTCTCTTTCTGGGTTTACAAGGCTGATAAATTGGTCAACAATCTGGTGTCCGTCAAATTTATAGATGGCAATTTCTGTAATTCCCTCTTGGTTATATTGTCCTCCTGTTGTTTCTGTGTCAAGAATTGCGTACATCTACTGGCTTAAATGGTTTTATACAAGTGCGCGATTGCCAAAAATAGTACTTCCTACTCGGATCATTGTACTTCCACTAGCAATAGCAATTTTATAATCTCCGCTCATTCCCATTGACAGGGTAGTGAGTTCAAAATTAGGTGTGATATGCGTTTTATGTTTGTCGAATACAGACTTCAGGTGTGTAAATTCCTTTCGGATTTGGTCGTCAAACTCGGTATATGTAGCCATCCCCATTAGCCCTACGACTTTAATATTTTCGAATGACTTAAATTCATCTGAGTGAATAATCTCTTCTAACTCCTCTTCACTCAAGCCAAATTTTGTCTCCTCTTCAGCAATATAGACTTGTAATAAGCAGTCAATAACACGGTTATTCCTTTTGGCTTGTCTGTCAATTTCTTTGAGAAGTTTTAGGCTGTCCACACCGTGAATAAGGGTCACAAATGGAGCGATATATTTGACTTTATTGGTTTGCAAATGCCCGATTAAGTGCCACTGAATATCCTGGGGCAACAAAGGTTGCTTTTCAGTCATTTCTTGCACTCTGTTTTCACCGAATATGCGTTGTCCTGCCTGATATGCTTCTAGTATATCGGCAACGGGCTTTGTCTTGGAGACCGCAACGAGAGTCACGTGCTCTGGCAAAATATTCCGCAATTCGTTTAGGTTTGATTGAATAGACATATCTTTTATTTAGCTTATTTACAAATATACAAAATCAAGGGCTACTTAATATATATATAAACATATTCTCTCTAAACAGCAGCTCGATTTCGCTCTAAAAAGGCTCCGTCAAAAAACGCTTACTAATTGATAGATTC
>CAZRCB010000018.1:0-24748 GCA_964598455.1 uncultured Flavobacterium sp. | reverse complement strand
GTTTTTTCCCCAATAAAGCAAAAGCGAGACTATTGCACCCGTGAGTAATACATATTTAATTCTTATTTTTTCTATGAATAAAGCGAGTATAAACAAGAAGAAAACAACGACTCCTATATAAGCAGGAGCAGCGACAATGGGTTGATCTCCCCAATAGGTTCTTCCGAAATTATCTCTCAGATAAGGGATGTGTTGGTTTGCAATGTTTTGGTTGACTAAAAACTGATGTACGTTTGAGTTTTCGTCTAACTTTTCTGCGTTGCCACCGCCAAATAGTCTAGGAGCGATCAGGTTTAGACTCTCTGCTCTTCCGTAGCTGTATTCGGTGATGTACTCGTAGCTCATCGCATTGTCAGAAGTCTTTGGACTTCCGTCAGGATTCGTAGTAAGCATACTCTTGCTTCGCGTGCTGACTTTGGCATATTCAGAAGTAGCCATCAAATTGGTCGCATTGGCTCCGACAGCAAGAATTCCTGCGGCTAAGAAAATAGCTAAACTTAAAGCAAGACCTTTGAAATCTTTGTTTTTGATAAAGTTATAGGTATAATATACCCCGATGATTAGTAGCAATAACAAAAGATAATAAGTCATCTGAAAGTGGTTAGTGCTTATTTCTAGTGCTGCTGCAATCATCGTTAGCAGTCCTCCGAGGATAAAACGTTTCTGAAAGACTAAGAGTACCCCAGCCATAACCAGAGGCATATAAGCGATAGCGTGAGCTTTTGCGTTGTGCCCCACTCCTAGAATAATGATGAGGTATGTAGAGAATCCAAAGGCTAATGCACCAAAGAAGGCCTTGAGCGGTTTGATGCGCAAGGATATAAGTAGAATATAAAATCCGAGAAAATACAAGAAAAGATAATCAGCAGGTCGAGGTAAGAATCGCAATACAGAATCTAAGCTTTTCACATAATTATGAGGGTATTTTGCTCCTAGTTGATAGGTTGGCATACCTCCAAATGCGGAGTTTGTCCAATAGGGCTCTGCTTGTTCAGCTTTTCTGAAATCATTTTGCTCTTTTGCCATTCCGATATACTGCACGATGTCAGACTGGTAGATTTCCTTGCCTTCTAAGACAGGATAAAAATAAATAAGAGCAACACATATAAACCCTATAAGAGAAAGAATATGAGGAGTGATTTTTTTGAATTTTTCCATAACCTATAATTAGTGTTGACAAATGTAGCAAAAATATCTCTGTACTGATGTCTATTCTTTAAGGCGGATGTTTTTCATTTTGGCATATAAAAAAACCTCGAAAGTTCGAGGTTTTGAAGTATAGTTAGATATTAGTTATGCAGCTATTTTTCTGTAGTTTTCGGTTTCTTGGCTAACTTTATTATTACCGGAAGAGTAGTGATAACAACAAGAATAATGATAATTATCCCGATGTTGTCTTTAAGTTCAATTCCGAAAGTTGCTCTAAACAAATCGCTTAGGTAATGTCCTGCAAAAATTAGACAGAACGCCCAGATGATAGAACTCAGAATGTTATACAACATAAATGGTCTTTTGTTCATGCCTGATATTCCTGCTACTATAGGTGCGAATGTTCTGAAAATCGGGAAAAAACGAGCAAAGATAATAGCTCTTCCTCCGTGTTTGTCAAAGAAATCTCTAGATTGGTATAGGTGTTTTTTCTTAAAAAAGAAGGTGTCTTCACGGCTATAGAGATAGGGTCCGCTTCGCGCTCCAAACCAATAACCGACCATATTTCCGAGTATTCCTGATATGGCAACTAAGGTTGAGAGTATAAAGACGTTTAGAAAATCACTTTCAATGTGCATGAATTGGCTTACTAATTCCGTAGAATAAACTCCAGCTAAAAAAAGGAGACTATCTCCAGGAAGGAAAAACCCAACAAAAAGTCCTGTTTCAGCGAATACAATAAATAAAACTACCCAAAGCCCGATATTGACTCCGGCAATCTTCATATTGATGTAAAATTCTGGATTGATGAGTTGTATCCAATCAAATTCCTGCATTTCTTGTTTTTTTAGAGCGTGAAATTAGTTTTTTAAAGATAAACTAATGTTAAAATATCTCTAAATATTATTTTGCTCGGCTTTATTGTTAATAAAGAATGCGGAAATGTTATTTTTGAGAGTCTACAATTGATTTTTTGTTAAAGAATTATAAATTATTGTCCTGGACAACTTTTTTGATGTTTTGTTCTTCAGATTTTGGATAAATCAGCAAAACACCATCGGTTTCTACAATGATATAGTCAGACAGACCTTTTAGTATAACTAATTTGTCTTTTTGGGTCCTGATAATATTATTTTGGGCATTTTCAGTTATTAGCCTTGAATTTATAATAGCGTTTCCTTCGGCGTTTTTAGGCAATTTATCATAAAGGGATCTCCAAGTTCCCAAGTCATTCCAGTCGAAATCAGAAGGTAGGACATAGACATTATCAGCGTGCTCTAAGACTGCAAAGTCAATAGAGATGTTATCTGCTTTGGGATAATTGTCTTTGATAAAGCTTTCTTCTTTGTCTGTGTTGTATAAGCTTGTGCCTTTTTCGAACAGAGCGTACAATTGTGGCTGCAGTTTTTCGAAAGCCTCGATAATAGTCTGTGCAGACCAAATGAAAATTCCCGCATTCCACAGGAAGTTTCCGCTCTTAAGAAATTTTTCTGCAGTTTCTTTGTTTGGTTTTTCTCTGAATTGGCGAACCTTTTTAATAGGTGAGGTGTCCGTTTTGTCATACTCGATATACCCATAACCTGTATTTGCGTAGGTGGGCTGAATACCTAAAGTCATCATTACATTTTGATTTTCACAAAAGTCAAATGATTTTTTGAGGTGTTCTAAAAACAAGTCTTCATCTTCGATCCAATGGTCTGATGGTGCGACAAGAATTTGTGCATCTGGATTGATTTTTCTGATTTTCATCGAAGCGTACAAAATGCAGGGCGCAGTGTTGCGCATAGCGGGCTCTAGAACAATCTGTTCTGGAGCTACATCGATCTGCTCGAGGATAAGGTCATAGTATCTGACGTGGGTTAAGATGAGTATGTTCTCCGAAGGGATGAGTTTTGATAGACGAGAAAACGTAGCTTGCAATAGTGTAGTGCCTGTGCCTAGCATGTCGTGAAATTGCTTAGGGTATTCAGGTGTGCTAACTGGCCAAAATCTTGAGCCGACTCCGCCGGCCATAAGTATTGCAAAATATTTCTTCTCCTTGCTCATATTCATTTCGGGTTATGTGTAATTTTAGATTCCAAGATAGTTTTGAGGCGTAATACGCAGTAACTCAGTCCTTACTTCCTCAGAAACTTGTAATGTGTTGATAAAAGCCTGAATGGCTTTTTTGTCAATTGCTATGTTTGTTCTAGTAAGTTCTTTTAGAGCCTCATACGGATTCGGATAATTTTCTCTGCGGAGAATTGTCTGAATAGCCTCGGCAACTACTGCCCAGTTTCGTTCTAAATCCTCGTTTAATTTTTCTGCATTTAGCAAGAGTTTATTTAATCCTTTTAGTGTGGCTTCAAAACCGATAATGGTATGTCCTAATGGAACTCCGATGTTTCTAAGCACAGTGCTATCGGTCAAGTCCCTTTGGAGACGTGATAGTGGTAGTTTTGCAGAAAGATGTTCGAAAATCGCATTGGCGATACCTAGGTTACCCTCTGAATTTTCGAAGTCAATTGGGTTTACTTTGTGTGGCATTGCTGAACTTCCTATTTCGCCCTCTTTGATTTTTTGCTTGAAATAATCCATCGAAATATAAGTCCAAATATCTCTGTCTAAGTCGATAATAATCGTATTGATTCGTTTCAGTGCATCGCAAAATGCAGCAAAATGATCATAGTGTTCTATTTGTGTAGTAGGGAATGAGTGGTGAAGCCCTAGAGTTTCTTCTACGAATTTCTGACCGAAGGCTCTCCAATCTATCTCTGGATAGGCGATTTTGTGTGCGTTATAATTTCCAGTTGCGCCACCAAACTTAGCAGCAAACGGAATATTAAAAAGCAAACGCATCTGCTCTTCGATACGCTCGACGAAAACGCTAAATTCTTTCCCAAGTCTTGTCGGTGAGGCAGGCTGTCCGTGAGTTCGAGCAAGCATCGGCACATCTGCCCACTGCATACTCATTTCCTTTAGTTTTGCTACAAGTTGAATTAAATTCTTTAGGTAGATATTCTGAAAAGCTTCCTGTGTAGAAAGCGGAATAGCAGTGTTATTGACGTCTTGTGAGGTCAGTCCGAAGTGAATGAATTCTTTGTAAGGCGAAAGTTCTAGCTTGTCAAAGGCGCTTTTGATGAAATATTCTACGGCTTTGACGTCGTGGTTAGTGATCTTTTCTGTCTCTTTAATCTCGAGTGCGTCTGAGGTTGAGAAGTTTCTGTAAATGTCTCTCAGTGTTTCAAATACATTTGAGTCAACTCCTTTGAGCTGTGGGAGAGGTAATTCGCATAAAGCAATGAAATATTCTACCTCTACTTGTACTCGGTATTTGATAAGTGCGTGCTCAGAAAAATAGGCTGTAAGTCCTTCAGTCTTACTTCTGTACCTCCCGTCAATAGGAGAAATTGCTGTGAGTTGTGTAAGTTGTTGCATTGTGGTCTTTTGTAAAGAAGCAAATATAAATCTAATCGGTCAGATAAAGAAAATAATCTTACACAACTTTAAGAGTTGCGTGTTTATGTAGCTTATTCTATATAGTGAATAATTGTTTTTGTTTGAGATTTAAGAGGGTTTATTGGTTTTTATATTTTGGAGGAGACCTAAACTTTTAATGTCTACTCCTGAAGGCTCTTCGAAGATCTCAAGGTCAAAGTATTTGACGGCTGCGATTAAGTGGTCAAAAATGTCGCCTGCAATACCTTCATAAGAAACCCATTGCACAGTATTGGTGAAGAAATAGAACTCAAAAGGCAATCCGCTGGTTGTGGGTGCCAACTGGCGGACCATCTTGATTTTGTCTTTGTGTACTCCAGGATGATTTTCTATATACCAAGTAGAATACTGTCTAAACAATCCGGCGTTAGTGATATTTCTTCCGTTAAGTAGAAGGCTTCTATCGGCATTAATTCTTTTGTTGTGAAGGTCTATTTCAGCTTTCTTGTGTTCAATATACTTGCTTATGCCTTGAATTTGCTTGAAGTGCTCTAATTCAGCGTCTTCGATATAGCGTATAGATCCTTGTTTAATGATGATTGATCGTTTACAACGTCTTCCTTCGTACTCAACCATTCCTCTCCAGTTTTTGAATGAGTCAGATATTAAAGTATGTGTAGGAACGGTTGTAATGGTCTTGTCCCAGTTTTGGACTTTTACAGTAGTCAAGTTGATGTCAATGACGTCACCATCCGCACCGTATTTAGGCATTTCTACCCAATCCCCAATGCGCACCATGTCGTTGATCGTAACCTGAATACTGGCAACGAATCCCATGATGGTATCTTTAAACATCAACAACAATACAGCTGAGGCGGCACCCATAATACTGAAGAATGCCACAGGGTCCTCACCAGTGAGTTGAGAAAAAACGACAATGGCTCCAAATAAGTACAAGATGATTTTGACTACTTGTAAGTAGCTTTTGATAGGCCTGTTCTTAAAGGTTTCGTTGGTTCTGAGGCGATCGCCAAAGGCATTTAGCGCTGCCATCAAAATATTGATAACCATAAATACGATATATATATCAAGAACAACTTTTAGCGGCCTTATCAAAAGTGGGAAATTCTCAAATATTATCGGAATAGATAAGCTGATGAGCGATACGGGCGCGATAAGCGCTAGGTAATAGGCGAATTTATTTTCCCTTAGCAGCAATGTGAAAGACCTTGTACTCTTTGCCGTCCAGGTCAAGGCTTGACGAATTGTTTTTCGGGTAATGTAGTGGATGAAAATTACGCAAAATGCCGTAATCAAGAGTAATATGATAAGGTTGATATAAATAGTTAGCTTCTCGTTTACTCCCCACTGAATCAGACGGTCATAGGTATAAGTGTTGATGAATTCTGTTACTTGAGTTACTAAATATTCTAAATCTCCCATTGTGTTTTTATTTTTGGTGTAATATAATAAAACTTGAAGAGAGAGAAAATCTAATATTTATAAAATATTGGTAAAGTTTGGACTAATGAATCAAATTGCCTGGTTATGAATAAATAAAATGTAATAAAAGCAGAAGAATTACGATGCTCTGAATATAATTTGAGAGATAGTTTGTTGTCAGTTAATTTCTATTCCATGAGCTAACTTAACATTGCTTTAGGTTTGTTCGCTTGATATTTAGCTTATTTTTGTTGTTGGTTTGAAAACGAATCTTCAAAAATATAGTTTTTTCTTACTTGGAATATTTCTCATTACGATACTATTCCAGTCGGCTCACTTCATAAAACACTATGAGGACGAGCTTGCTATACATACTCACGAGAAGCACCAGCACGAGCATCAGGATACTACTGATCACTGCTTGATGTGCGATTTCACCCTTAGTCCTACTACAGGCGTTGAGTTTTTCTTTCTTGAACTTCCTTTGTATATTTTAAACGAAGTGAAGCTTGTTTCATTCTATAAAGAATCAGCATTCCTAGCAGAACATTCCTTCTTCTCATTAAGAGCACCTCCTTTGGTCTAACTTTTCTGAATTCTTGATTTTTATATAGGTATGTAAGTTTTTTAATTGCTTACTGTCTATATCTAAAAAATACTTCTCGGAATTCTAAAGGTCAATTAATTAATTTGTTGTTTGCCTGATTTGGGCTAAACGTCTGTATTGTAGTTAACTATAATTTTAAACACCAAAAATGAGGGTTTATTTTTCATTGTTTCTTATATTTTCCACTTTTATATCCTATGCTCAATTTTCTATAACCGGAAAAGTAACCGATGTTTCGAATCAGCCACTTGTTGGGGCTTATGTCAATCTATCTGGCAGACAAAGTCTTACGGACCTAAATGGCAATTATGTGTTTTCAAACATTCCTACTTCAACTTATATATTGACGGTGTCTTATGTGGGATATATTTCCTATAATAAGAATATTCAATTAACATCAAATCAAGAAATAAATGTAGCACTTAAAGTTGACGCACAAACTATTGAGAAGATTGTTATCGAGAGTTATTCGAAGAGTATTGACAATAAACAGCGGGTTTCATCGGGGTACATACAGCAGAATTTTTCAGGTTCGTTAGCGCAAACTTTAGAAAATACTTCAGGAGTGAATGTTATGAGTGTTGGCTCTGGAACGGGTAAGCCTGTCATCAGAGGTTTAGGATTTAATAGAGTTGCAGTTTCGCTTAATTCAAATAAGCATGAGGGGCAACAATGGGGAGCTGATCACGACTTGGAGATTGATGCATTTTCGCCAGAAAGCCTAGAACTTATCAAAGGTGTGGCTTCTATCGAATATGGGAGTGACGCTATTGGAGGAGTTTTGAATATCAAAAACAATCTGATTCCAGAGAAAAATTCGCTTGACGGGAAAGTGACACTTTTCGGAAGATCAGTCAATAATACTATCGGGACAGCCTTTGAATTCAAAGAACGAAAAGACAAGTTTTTCTATAAAATAAAAGGATTGTATCTAGATTATGGTGATTATAATACGCCTACAGACACAATCGTTTATCTCACGCGTAAAATTCCGATTCACAACAGACGACTCAAAAATACAGCAGGAGAGGAGTGGAATGTCTTCGGACAATTGGGGTATGTCCAAGAGAACTATCACACGATTTTGACGGTTTCAAACAACCGAACCAAAGCAGGTTTTTTCCCTGGTTCACATGGAATTCCGGATATGAATCGCTTGCAAGACGATGGTGACTCTAGAAATATTGATTATCCGTATCAGAGCGCCAATCATTTCACGCTTCAGAATGAACATAAATGGAAGTTTACAGATTCAGAACTGGCTATTGACATAGCTTTTCAGAATAATCATAGACAAGAAATGAGTGAATTCCACACCCATTATTCGAATCACGTACCGCCTGAGAAAGATGCCGATATAGAACTGGATTTTAACCTGAATACCTTTAGCGGAAATTCAAAATACACTTATTTTTTCTCTGAAAAACACACTACAGACCTTGGTTTGCAATTGCAGTTTCAGGACAATACAATCAAAGGATATAACTTCCTTTTACCTGAATATACTCGAGAGAATTACGGATTATTCGCTTTACATAACTTTCGTTTATCTGAAAAACTCAGATTTAATTTTGGCGTTCGCTATGATTTTTCAAACATAAAAATGGAAGAATTTTACGACCAAATTCTGTATGAATACTTAGTTGGTAGAAACTATACAGAAGATACAGCGCAGCAGTATGCACAAAGAAGTCCTGAGCTGACAAGGAACTTAGGAAACTTCAACCTGAAAGCTGGTGCGATGTATTCGTTGAACAAAAAAATAGATTTTAACTTAAATATAGGCAGTAGCTTTAGAAACCCGACACCTATTGAGCTTGGCGTAAACGGCGTACACCACGGTTCGTTTAGACACGAACAAGGAGACGCACAACTGGAGGCTGAAAAAGGCTATGTGGTGGATGTGCAGGCAAGTTATAAAACGGATAATTTTAGTATGAAGTTCAGCCCATATTTATATTATTTTTCGAATTATATCTACCTAAGACCTACAGGAGCATTTTCTGTTTTGCCTCATTCCGGACAGATTTATAAGTATTCTCAGACGGAGGCTTTGCTGACGGGTTTTGAGTTAGAGGCTGCGTTTTCTATAGATGCATTCACGACCGAATGGGCAGTAGAATATATCTATAACCGTCAGATAGGAGATAATTATCCGCTGCCGTTTACGCCTCCGCTAAATGTTTTTGGGAAAGTAAATTATATGTTTTTGGAACGCGGAGAAACATTCCAAAAATCAGCTGTTTACTTGAGTGGGAAGTATTTTGCAACTCAAAATAGGATTGCTAGAAATGAAGAAATTACGCCCTCATCATGTGTATTCGGTGCAGGACTATCAACAGACTTAAAACTAGGAAAGATGACTCCAAGTCTTTCATTATCAGTTCAAAATATTTTTGATACCAAGTATTTCAGTCACCTTAGTTTTTATAGAAGTTTAGAAATTCCCGAACAAGGTCGCAACATACAGTTGATGATACAATTTCCGTTTTAAAGTATAGCATTTGATAACTAACATACCAAATAAACTTTGTTTAAAGCTTTAAAAATAAACAATAATCTTAATTATTATAACAAAAACCATGAAAAAACAAAAATTCATCTATGCTTTTGCGATAGTTTCGACACTATTCTTAGGCTCTTGTTCAAGTGATTCTAGCTCAGATGCAGACACTCAGAAACCATCGATTATTATT
The DNA here is from genome assembly GCA_964598455.1 of uncultured Flavobacterium sp. Lineage (GTDB taxonomy): Bacteria > Bacteroidota > Bacteroidia > Flavobacteriales > Flavobacteriaceae > Flavobacterium. Next base: position 15,436 of record CAZRCB010000018.1, on the reverse strand, counting down.
TATAAACCTCTTGACGGGGATATCATTACAGCAGGACAAGACTTGTTAGTTGATATAGATTTTGCGGATAACGTAGGATTGGCTTCTTATAAAATTGAAATTCATGCTGACGATGATGGTCACGAACACAGAAAGAAAGACGGACAACCACACCAAGAATGGACGTATGAGTATTCTCAGACTATCTCAGGCAAAAATGTTTCAAAAGAATTGGCTATTCCTGTGCCAGCAGGTACAGAAGGTGAATATCACTTTGGCGTTTATGCGATAGATACCTCTGGTAATCAAGCTCTGATTTGGGAAAAGATTTCCATCTTTTCTAACTAAATAAAGACTGGGTACAAAGATGTTTTATAGCTGGTAATCTCTGATTTTCCATTTTCTGAAAGTGGTGAATTTGATACGAAGTTTTTCAGTAAATGAAGCATTTTTATACCTAAGTTTTTCTGCACCTAAATACTCTGGATTGATTTTGGTATAAAGCAATAGTAATTCTTCATAGCTTTTTTCCTTATAGGTTTCAAAAAAATCTTTAAGAATAGTCCTGAACTCTTTGAAATACCAATAGTGGTGAATGAGTGGTTCAGCCTCAATAACCGTCGGGCTTTGGGTTTGTAATAAGTAACTAAAAGCAAATTGCTCTACTACGTGCGAAGGATGTTCAGGATAGATATAATCTGTAATGAGTAGTGCGTCATCAAAAAGAGTTGTACTTTTAGGCACTTGAGTTCCGATGATTCCGGCGTTATACATACGCACATCTTTTTTGAATGTAAAAATTTTATGACCTATGTTTAGCTGGTGTTTTTTCTTTTTAAAATAACGGTCAAATTCCTTTAGGTGCTTGATAGTACTTGTATCTATAGTGCCTTCTTCTAAGCTCATCACAGCATTTCCGTTTTGAATTTGCTCAAATAAGGTCGAAATATTGGTTCTGAAATAGGTGTCACTGTCCAAATACAATACATTGCCCGAAAAGCGCGTAGCGAAATCTCTAAGGAGTTCAATTTTTGCTCTATGCACGAAGTTAATATCGCCTTTCCACTTTATGATAGTTTCTTTTTCAAGGGCAATATATTCGATGCTTTGTGGTAGTCTTTTTTTGAAATAGGCACTATTGTCCGTATATACTACTATTTTATTTTCGTCTTCTTTATGGTGTGCATAATACGAGAGTAACGCAAAAACCGCTTCGTTCAAGAATTCATCACTGCCGTGCGTAAAGTATAAAATATAGTTCTGCGGGTTCATATGTCTAAAATTGATCAACTACAAAAGTAAAAGACAAATCTAAGATATTTCATCAGAATAAAAGTAGTTTTTAGAACAGCTAAATCTCTTTTTGTTTTTAACCCTAAGATGTTCAAAAAAACAGTAAATTTGTACTCCTAAATTTTTAAGAATATGCCAAAGATTTCGAACAAAGGCCTTCAAATGCCCGAGTCACCTATCAGAAAATTGGTTCCTTTTGCGGAATCTGCAAGAAACAAAGGACATAAAGTGTATCACCTAAATATCGGACAACCCGATATTAAGAGTCCTAAGGCTGCACTTCAAGCGGTCAAAGACGCTGATATTGAAGTGTTAGAATATAGCCATTCGGCTGGATTTGAGAGTTATAGACGCAAATTGTCCGTGACTTATCAAAACATGGGGTTGCCAGTAGATTTTCAAGATATTATTATCACAACCGGAGGTTCTGAGGCATTGATGTTCGCTATCGGAAGTACGATGGATATAGATGATGAGATTATTATTCCAGAGCCTTTTTATGCCAATTACAACGGATTTTCAGTTGCATCAGGTGTAAAAGTAGTGCCGGTTATCTCAGGTATCGAAACAGACTTTGCGCTACCTCCAATCGAGGACTTTGAGAAACTCATCACACCAAAAACCAAGGCAATTCTTATTTGTAATCCTGGTAACCCAACCGGGTATTTATATTCGAAAGAAGAAATAGAAAAATTAGCTCAAATTGTACTTAAACACGATTTATTCTTAATTGCTGATGAGGTATATAGAGAGTTTATCTACGACAAAGGCGTACAACATCATTCCGTATTGAATGTCAAAGGTATTGAGCAAAATGCAATAATGATTGATTCGGTTTCTAAAAGATATAGTATGTGTGGCGCTAGAATAGGTTGTATTGTCTCTAAGAATGCTGACGTGATGAAAGCGGCGATGAAGTTTGCGCAAGCTAGACTAAGTCCGCCTACTTATGCGCAAATTGCAAGTGAAGCTGCCCTAGACACGCCTCAATCTTATTTTGATGAAGTGATTTTAGAATACAAAGACAGACGAGATACACTTATTTCAGCACTTAATAAAATTGATGGAGTCCAGGTTTCTACACCCAAAGGTGCTTTTTATTGTATCGTAAAGCTACCAGTTGACAGCGCTGATAAGTTTGCACAATGGCTTTTAGAAGATTTTGACTACAACGGAGAGACGGTGATGGTTGCTCCTGCAAGCGGATTTTATTCAACCCCAGGTGTTGGATTAGATGAAATCAGAATTGCCTACGTATTGAAAAAAGAAGATTTAATCCAAGCTATTGAAATCTTAAAACATGCTTTGATAAAATATAATAGCTAACTCATAGTTTTTCAGTTAGCACTTTCTAACCGTCTCAAGTGAATTTTGAGGCGGTTTTTTTTGTTACTATCATTAAGATTCACAGTAGATTATGGTGCAAAAAAAAACGGAAATCACGATTTTTATTTCGTAATTTCCGTTTAGTGACGTCGGCAGGATTCAAACCTGCAACCTTCTGAGCCGTAATCAGATGCGCTATTCAGTTGCGCCACGACGCCTTATTTTCAGGGTGCAAATATAGGAAAGAAAAATTGTTTATGCAACAGAAAGTGTAATTATTATTTGATTGCTATAACAGAAATTTCCACATCCACATTTCTAGGTAGTGCAGCCACTTGTACAGTTTCTCTAGCTGGAGCATTTCCCTCTGCGAAGTAGGTTCCGTAAACAGCATTTATTTTAGAGAAATCATTCATATCGGTGATGAATATGGTTGATTTAACGACATTGTCAAAACTCATATCAGCTGCTGATAAAACTGCTTTTAGGTTTTGCATAACCTGATTAGTTTGTTCTTCGATGGAATTCATCATCAATTCGCCTGTAGTAGGATTAATAGGAACTTGACCAGAAACATATAGCATATTTCCAGCTAAAACAGCTTGGCTGTACGGACCAATTGGTGTAGGAGCTTTGTCTGTAAAGATTGTTTTTTTCATTATATCGTTATTAGATTAAATTAGTATTCCATCTTCTGAGTTTATTTAGCTCTTCTTGTGCTTCTAGGTCTTCAAGCGGAATGACCTTTAAGAAGGAGGGATGTTGCTCAATGGCATATTCTACTTTTTCTATGATTTGTTCTATACTTTCGTTTTCGTAATCAATCTCTAAAGGCTTTTTGATTACCATAGACTGTAATATTCCTTTTTTCTTAGTGCGTATTCCTTTTTTGTCAAAAGAACGCCTAAATCCGTCAATAACAATCGGTACGACAACTGGTTTATAGTTTTTGATGATATGAGCGGTTCCTTTTCGGATGGGTTTAAATGATTTTGTAGTTCCTTGCGGAAAGGTTATCAGCCAGCCGTCATTCAATGCAATCTGAATGTTTTTAGTGTCCTCAGGGTTTACTTCTTTCTTCTCTGTTATGTCTTGCCCTTTTTCGCGCCAAGTCCTATTTACGCTTACAGAGCCTGCGTATGCGAATATTCTCGGCAATAGACCTGATTTCATCGTTTCTTTTGCCGCTACGAAATAGATATTTAGCTTAAGCTTCCATAAATATCCAATATTTTTTATATTGTCATTTCTGCCATTGAGGCTTGCATTAAATACGTGAAACATAGCAGCAACATCTGCAAAATATGTTTGATGGTTTGATATGAAAAGCACGCCTCTTTCTGGAAGACTTCGGATGACCTCGGAGCCTTCGATTTGTAGTTGGTTGAATCCCTTATAGCGTCTGTAGCTCAGTAATCCAGCTATACGTATAAGCCATTTTTTTAGAAAGAGTATATGTCCGAAAGGATTTCGTTTAAACAGACCCATAAAATTTTATGCTGAATAATAAGTCAGTACAAACCTACTAAAAAAAAGAAATAATGACTAGATAAAATTGTCTAAAATCTACTTTAGTAGGCTATAAATGAACTTTGGATGCCCTCTTTCTCCGTTTTCTAATACGCCCTGCGTCATTCGAAGTTTGTAGTAATTCTGATCTGTATCTCTGATGATATAGAAGACATTGGTTTTGACAATAAACTGTGAAACAGGTACGCCTTGAGATCCGTTTGTTGAGGTCTCTCTCCAAGAAGCACCAATTGTAGTTTGTGCTGTGTCAAATCTTGAAGGATCGACATTGCTTAGTCCAAAGTTGGTGAAGTTGTGCTCTTCGTTCTTTACCTGATACACCAACGCACCACTTCTGCTGTTATTGAGGATGAAATCTGCAAAAAAGTAAGCAATAGTAGTTTCGACGATATTCGTGAAAGAAGAAAATGACAAGTCCCATTTAGTTTTCTCTGGCTCTACTTGCACAGTCGAATTAGTGTTAAAGCTAAAAAAACTAAAATTATAAAGTTCGTTTTTCGTGATTATTACTTCTTGATAAGTGTTGTCCTGAAGATTTGCATATTGCAGTTTATAATTAGCGTTATCTCTGAGTATTCTAACTTTTTTCCAACCTCTGTGCGGACCCGCATCAGCTCCTACAGAACCAATGTACGGAGGTTCAGTTCCTGGATTGCTTCCAAGGTTTATTAGGTAAACATAATTGTCATCATCATTTTCAGAAACTTCAGCAATTACAGTTTTGGTCAAGTCACCACTTGGAAAATCGATTTGATTAGCGTTGCCCGCACCTTGACCAATGAGCATGTTGTTATCTGGTGCAAGGGCTGTAGATAGGTCTGTCGTGAGCATTGACTTAGCAGACATTTTGATTGTACTGTTGAGAATCACCCTGAACTCTTCGCCCGAATAGAAGCCTAAATCCCAGGAAGTGCGCTCTATGGCATTCATCTCTCCGGTACTTAAATCTACAAAAACCTGATAGGGCTGATTAGGTCCTCCAACATCAGGAGACATCGAACCACCCAACAAAACAGCTTGGTTGAAATTCAGAATCGTCGTAGTATTTCCTGCTATTTGATAATTATTTGAACTAGAGGTGATCGTAAAGGCAACATTTTTCTCCTCTTCGGTCGGACTAATAAGACTGTGTAACTCAAAAGAAACTGTTGAGGCTCCCTTAGGAAATCCTATTTCTAATTTTGACGCCACACTTTCTGGATAGGTAGTATAATCTACGCCATAGCTTACGTTTGTCTCTGAAAGGTCAAGACTAAGAAAACCTGCAGATGTGGTTGGTTTAGAAAAAACAATCTCAACACTCGTCACCTGATTTGTAATATTCACTGAAGGCAGTGAAAAACTGATGAATTCTGATGTATAGCTCAAAGGAGTATCCTCAGCGCATCCGAAAAGAATACCCATACAAGACAATAGTAAAAACAAGTTTTTTTTCATAGTTATTATAGTCTTAGAAGTTGAGATTATAGGTGAGTTTCAGAAAATACGAACGCCCATAACCCAACATCATCGCATTAGATGTTGTTCCGTGTATTGCACCGCCAATTCCCGTAGAGGCAGAGCTTTTGATGTCTGTTACATCCAGGATATTTCTGACTCCAGCCATCATTTCGAACCTTCCGTCATAAAATGTCTTTTTTACAGAAGCGTCTAGCCAATTATAGGACTCGATTTCCGCCAAAACAAATTCAGATGGAGTGTCCGCATCGTTTACAAATTGCCTAGTTTTTCCGTTGTGCTTATAGTATAGAGAGAACTGTGTGTTGTATTTTGAGAGATTATAACTCACAGAAGTATTGAGGTTAAAGGTATACAGGAAGTCATCGTTTGACGAAGTCCCTAAAGCTCCCGTGCCTATTTCTTGTGAAATCCCGATAAATGCAAATCCAGCAGAGAGATTCCAGTGGTTAAAGCTAAATCTATTATCAGTAGAGATATTCCACATCATATAATCATCAATATTGATGTATTTGTATTGTAGGATTGGATCTGCCTTCACTAGTACCATGCTAATTTTGTCATCCACCTTCATAAAGCCTGCAGTGATACTATTATATAGAATAGCATCTGATTCGAAGTAAGTGTTTTTCTTGATATTGGTCTCTATATAGCTGCTTTGCTCGGGAATCAAATCTTCATTTCCTTGGATGTTGTGATTAGAATCTACGAAATAGGTGTAAAGCTCAGTAAAGTTTGGTGTTCGGTATGATTTCCCACCAGACAAACGCGCTTCTATATCATAATCTATCAAGCATCTTGTGGCCAATGAGTAGGAGAATTGATCTTCAAACATTGATTGGAAAGAATATCTGAACCCAGGGCGCAAAGAGAATTTTTCGGTAATGTTTAGTTCTGATAAATAAAAAACATCATAATTCTCAATGTGTTTGCGGATATCTTTTGCCTCTTGGGTATTGTTCCTGAACATTCCTGATGAACCATCGGCAAAGCTATTCTCATTGGCAAATTCGTAGCCAAACTGAAAGTCATACCATTTGTTTTTGATGAAGTTGTTGACGGTTCCGGTCGAATAAAGTACCTCGTTAGAGTGAAATAACTTCTGCTGGTTATTTCGTTCTTGATTCTCTAGTATATGATAGTTAAATTGCTCTTCGTCTCTAGTTTGTCTCTGATGCGATGCCGAGATATTGAAAATCAAATCATAAACTGTTTTTCCGTAGTAATTGATATGGTGAAAAAATCGCTGGGTAGGGAAACGTTTGTCGTTTGAGTAATGGGTCAGAGGGAAAGGATAATTGTCAACGGGAACTACAACCGGATTGTAGAAGTCAACATTTTCTTTGAAATAATCAAATTTATAGAAAATCCGATATTCTCCTTTTTGATATCCTAGGGTTGCATTAGTAGTGAATTGTTCCTTAGGGAGCCATTTTAGTCCTCTAGCGCCATCATTCTCTGTATAGAATTTCCCTTTTTGTTCGCCATAAAAGCCTCTGAAATCATTGCGATTAACACCTAAGGAAATATACCAATTGTCAGAAATATTATGTGAAGCCTTTAGGTTCTGAATGTGTCTTCCGCGGTTGAAGAGTGCGTATTCACTACCAGCCGATTCTTCTTGCACACTAGCTGAAATTTCCCAGCTGTATTTTGAATTTTTTTTGGTGATGATATTGAGTATGCCGCTCACTGCATTAGCTCCGTGCGTTACGCCCATTGCTCCTTCGATGATCTCGATGCGCTCGACGTTGTCAAGATTGATTTGCGATAAATCTACTTCTTTGCCTAGTCCTGTATCAGTAACTAATGGAATGTTGTCCACAAGTATTTTGAAGTATTGACTGTCTAGACCGAAGAGTGAAACAGAGGATTTTCCAGTTTGCCCATTTGGAGTCACCGTGATGTTGAGGTATTGGTTCAGTACGTCGCCCAAATTATTGGCTGCTAAGCTTTGGATATCTCTTTTTGAGATAACCCTGACGTTGTGAACAGCTTTTCTGACGGATTGAGGTTCAAACTGTCCTGTAATTACTACAGTTTCGATATTCTGATGTTTCTGAATAGTGTCTTTTTGAGTTTCTTGTGCATACGTGGCAAGAGAGAATATTCCAGAAATAAGTATAGCCAACTTATTGATTTTCATTTACAGGCTTATTTAGACCGAATTTAGATTGCAAAGGTAGGCTAACTATACATACTATACAAATTATTATAACTCAAGCTGATGTTTTTAGAATCGTACTAAAATGTAGCCGATAGAGTATTGAATAGTAGCCTACAAGGCTAAAGTTTTAGATAAAATTCTTTGACCAGGGCAGTGAATTCAGGTGTATATTGATGTCTTTCGGATTCTATTACTAGAGTATCGGATACGAGCTCATTTCTATGTTTAGAAAATGCCATCAAGCTACGTTTTACTTTAGCCGTCGGATTGCCTTTGACCTGTGTTATCTTAAAAGGGAACAGCCTTGATTGTTCTGCGAGTGATATAAAACGCTCTTGCTCTTCAAATGGGATAATTACAGCAAATACACCGCTCTCAGAAAGCATCACATTGGCACCTGCAATAAGCTCTTCAAAGGGTAGTCCATCATAAAAACGAGCGGCTTCTCTAGCTTTGTTGTCTATTTGTTGGTTAGACTTAAAAAACGGAGGGTTGCAAAGTATGAGGTCATATTTATCGTCAATTTCTGCAGTGAATCTGTCAAGACTAGCGTGATAGCAAAATAACCTGTCGTTCCAGGGTGATTCTTCAAAGTTTTCTACGGCTTGTTCGTAGGCATTGGGCTCGATTTCTAACCCGTCAATTTGCTCAGCGGTACTGCGTTGCGCAAGCATTAGCGCAATAAGCCCTGTGCCCGTACCTATATCTAAGATGCTGTAGGGTTGATGGTCAATAGGAGCCCAACTGCCCAGTAGTACACCATCGGTGCCTACTTTCATTGCGGTTTGGTCTTGTTTTACAGTAAATTCTTTGAATTGAAACATTATAGAAACAGAGTAAAAACAATCCCTTTAAGGCTAAAGCTTTAAAGGGATTATTTGTGTTTTTCAAATGATTTTATTTATTTTCAAGCTTTGCCCATGTGTCTCGAAGACCTACGGTTTTGTTGATAACCAAGTTGTCTGATGTGGTGTCTTTGTCTGTTGTGAAATAGCCTAAACGTTGAAACTGAAAAGTGTCACCAGCTTTAGCTGTTTTAAGGCTTGGTTCTAGATATCCCTTCACAATTTTCAGCGACTCGGGGTTGATGTATTCTTTGAAATCTACATCTTTGTTTCCATCTGGATTCTCGTGAGAGAACAATCTGTCATAGATTCTTACCTCAGCTTCAATCGCATGTGCGATAGAAACCCAGTGAATTGTTCCTTTTACCTTGCGTTTACTAGCTTCAGAATTGCTGCCAGAACGAGAGTCTTTGTCATAGGTGACGTGAATCTCTGTAATATTCCCTTCAGCATCTTTCACTACGCTTTCTCCTTTGATGATATAGGCGTTTTTAAGGCGTACCTCGCCACCTAATCGCAATCTAAAGAATTTCTTGTCTGCGTCTTCCTTGAAGTCTTCTCTTTCGATATATAATTCTTTTGAGAACGGCACCTTTCTAAATGTCATCACTTCTTCCTCGGGGTTGTTTTCTGCATCAAGCCATTCCTCGGTTTCAGTATAGTTGGTGATGACCAATTTTACAGGATTCAGTACGGCCATAACTCTAGGAGCAGTTTTGTTTAGGTCTTCTCTGACATAAAACTCCAAAAGAGAAACGTCAATTAGGTTGTCCCTTTTTGCAATACCGATAGCGTTGGCAAAATTGCGGATTGCCATAGGTGTGTAACCTCTTCGGCGCATTCCAGAAATGGTGCTCATACGTGGGTCATCCCAACTATTGACATGTCCTTCTTGTACGAGTTGTAAAAGTTTTCTTTTGCTCACAACTGTGTGTGATAAGTTTCTTCTGGCAAACTCTCTTTGTTTAGGACGTATACGTGAAGGATCATAGACTTGATCTAAGAACCAATCATACAATTCTCTGTGAGGCAAAAACTCTAATGTACAGAGTGAATGGGTGATTTGTTCGATATAATCGCTTTCGCCGTGTGTCCAATCATACATCGGGTAAATACACCAATCGTTGCCAGTCCTATGGTGAGAACGGTGTAAGATTCTGTACATAATCGGATCACGCATCAACATATTGGTGGACTTCATATCGATTTTTGCACGAACTACGTGTGTACCTTCTGGAAATTCACCGTTTTTCATCTGTGCAAATAAAGTTAGATTCTCTTCCACTGAGCGGTTTCTGAACGGGCTATCGACGCCAGGTTCTGTAGGGGTTCCTTTCTGGCGAGCCATGTCTTCTGAAGTTTGACTATCGACATAGGCTTTATTGTTTTTGATCATTTCAACAGTCCAATCATAGAGTTGCTGAAAATAATCAGAGGCATAACGCTCTTCTGCCCACTCAAAGCCAAGCCACTTTACGTCTTCTTTGATGGCGTCAACAAATTCTTGTTCTTCTTTGGCAGGATTGGTGTCGTCAAATCGTAGGTTGACAGGCGCTTTATAGTCTAGTCCTAAACCGAAGTTCAGACATATAGAACTCGCATGGCCAATATGCAAATAGCCATTAGGCTCAGGAGGAAAACGAAAGCGTAGTTTAGACCTATCAAGTCCGTTTTTCAAATCTTCTTCTATAATTTGTTCGATGAAATTCAACGATTTTTCTTTCTCTGACATAATCTTAAAGTTCTGAAGTGCAAATTTATGTTTTTAAATTCTAGATTTCGAGTTTTAGAGCTCTAATTTCTATTGACGTCTATTCACAAAAAAAGACCAAAAATGGTCTTTTAATGTATTGTTATGTTTTGGTGAAGTTATCTTCGGAGTCTATTCAAGAATTATATCACCATTGTCAGGCGCTGAGTTCTGGAGTTTAAGCCCGTAGAAATGACCTTGTTGAATGAAGACATTCGTCTGTCCGAAAGGGTTGTTTTCTACTAGTTTTGCGTTAAATTTAAATACACCAGAGATAGTGCCAGGCTCTTTACTAGCCTTAGGGTTGTTAGCAGCATAGATTGTTACCTCACCAAGGCTTTGTTGCGAATCTGGAATAGATATGCCGTTCAAAGTAGAATATTCCAAAACTAAACCGTCCGCTGAATAAGTGTAGTTGGCCACAGTATTTGCATCTACACCAAATTGATAAGTACCAGGCTCTGAAGAAGCAATTTTGATGTTTATTACTTCGAAATAGTAATCGCCTTCGAGGTTAATTGTACCGTCAAGATTTAATGTAGCTCTTGGAGCTAAGGCTCTAAATAGATTCTCGCCATTAATTGCCTGGAATGACGGAGAATTAAAACTAACTTCTTCTGCGCATGAAGAAAAAGCAATTGCTGCTACCAAAAGTAAAAATATTCTTTTCATCTTGTCGTAATAATTTTTTAATTCAACAAAAATACATTTTAAAACCTAACTAACAATTTTTAGTCAAAAATTTAATGTTAAAATTAGCCTGAATACAAATAATGGCCTTGCTAACTGACACATCATTCGTATCGGAACTATTGCTTTGGAGCAACTAAGTTACTTGAATATATACAGATATGTTGAATAGTTACTTAATAAAATTTCAGTCTCTAAATTCGCTTCGCAAATTTTCAGAAATTCAAATTAAAATTGTAATTTTGCGACTTTAAAATAGCATATTTACTAGCAGTTATGGCACGATTTGAATTAAAACTTCCGAAAATGGGAGAAAGCGTTGCTGAGGCAACCATTACTAATTGGCTTAAAGAAGTAGGAGACAAGATAGAGGCAGACGAAATGGTGCTCGAGATAGCAACAGATAAAGTTGATAGCGAAGTTCCGTCTGAAGTTTCTGGAGTTTTGGTCGAAAAGTTATTTGAGAAAGACGATTTAGTTCAAGTAGGGCAAACTATTGCAATTATAGAAACTGAAGGTGAAGGAGCTGTTGCATCCACTCCTGCCAAACAAGAACAACCTGCTGCTGTAGCTCAGGTAGCTAAAACAGTAGAAGTGGCTAAAGAGCTAACTGAGGTAAACTTTGCTGATTCAGATAAATTCTTCTCACCTCTTGTGAAAAACATCGCAAAGGAAGAGGGAATTTCTCTTGCTGAATTAGAGTCTCTCAAAGGGACTGGAAAAGAAGGAAGAGTAACCAAATCAGACATCCTTGAATACATCAAAACAAGAGGCACAAAACAGCCCGTTGCTGCTCAGGCAATTGCTGCTCCTCAAGTAGCAAAAGCTCCGGAGGCACCGAAAGCCGCCCCAGTCTCTGTTAACGGTCAAGACGAAATCATTGAAATGGATCGTATGCGAAAATTGATTTCTCATCATATGGTGAAGTCAATACAAACATCTGCACACGTTCAGTCGTTTGTTGAAGTAGACGTAACTAATGTAGTAAAGTGGAGAAATAGAGTTAAAGATGCATTCGAGAAAAGAGAAGGAGAAAAGTTAACTTTTACACCAATCTTTATGGAGGCAGTAGCCAAAGCACTCAAAGACTTCCCGATGATGAATATCTCTGTAGATGGTGATTATATCATCAAACGCAAAAACATAAACTTAGGGATGGCAGCAGCGCTTCCGAACGGAAACCTTATCGTTCCGGTTATCAAAAATGCAGACCAACTGAATTTGGTAGGTATGGCAAAAGCTGTAAACGATTTAGCCAACAGAGCAAGAATCGGAAAATTAGTACCTGATGATACGCAAGGTGGAACCTATACAGTAACTAACGTAGGTACTTTTGGTAGCGTTTTCGGAACGCCAATTATCAATCAACCTCAAGTAGGTATTCTAGCACTTGGAGTAATCAGAAAAGTTCCTGCGGTTATCGAAACTCCAGAAGGAGATTTTATAGGGATACGTCAGAAAATGTTCTTATCTCACAGCTACGACCACAGAGTAGTTGACGGATCGCTAGGTGGACAATTCGTAAAGAGAATTGCTGAATACTTAGAGTCTTGGGATGTGAAGAGAGACTTTTAAGTAAACAACATAAATTATTATTCAAAACGAGAACTCTAATCAGTTCTCGTTTTTTTTGTGGATTATATTTTTAAATAAAATCCGTATTTTCGCTTTCCAATTTTTATATAGCTAAACCTTTTTGTTTTGAACATACTATCCTACATACAATCTCAGGCTCAACTTCCATCTAAAAGTATTGCTGCTACACTTGAATTATTAGCAGAAGACCATACAGTGGCGTTTATAGCACGTTACAGAAAAGACAAAACAGATAATCTTGACGAAGTCGCCATTGAACAAATCATCAAGCTTAAAAAATCATTTGAAGCCATCCAAAAGCGCAAACAGGCTATCCTCAAAACATTTGAAGATCAGAACATAACAGATGCTGGGTTGCTTCAGAAGATAGAAGCTTGTTTTGATTTAATCGAGTTAGAAGATTTGTATTTGCCTTACAAGAAAAAACGCAAGACAAAAGCTGACACCGCTCGTGAAAATGGACTAGAGCCTTTGGCAAAAATCATCATGTCTCAAAAATGCAATGATATCGAATATATCGCTTCAAAATACTTGAATGAAAACATCAAAAACGAAGATGAAGCCATTTCAGGGGCAGAAGACATCATAGCGGAATGGATTAATGAAAACACCTTTGTCCGCAAGGGAATAAGAAGGTTGTTCCAACGAAAAGCAGAAATAACTACACTGAAATCGAAGAAAATCGAAGACGAAGAAAAAGCGCAGAAATACCAACAATACTTTGATTGGAATGAACCACTGAACCGCGCTCCGTCACATCGATTATTGGCTATGCTCAGAGCAGAAGCTGAGGGGTTTGTGAAGCTAAATATTCAAGTAGAAAAAGAAGAAGCTTTAGATTTCATCGAAAATACAGTAATCAAAAGTGATTCAGATACTAAGAAATATTTGAAAAGAGCCATTGCTGATAGCTACAAAAGATTACTCGAGCCAGCCATTTCTAACGAAGTACTCTCAGAGGCAAAAGCAAAAGCAGATGCCACAGCCATAGGCGTCTTTGCGGATAACTTACAGCAATTATTGCTTTCTCCTCCACTTGGCGAAAAGCGCGTATTGGCAATTGACCCAGGATTCAGATCAGGATGTAAAATAGTTTGTTTAAATGAGCAAGGAGAATTATTGAGCAACGAAACTATTTTTCCTCACGCACCTCAAAATGATACGCTAACTGCGATGAAAAAAATCCGTTCGATGGTCAATGCTTATAAGATTCAAGCCATTGCTATCGGAAACGGAACGGCCTCTAGAGAAACCGAATTTTTCATCAAGAAAATTGCCTTTGATAGAGAGGTTCAAGTCTTTGTTGTGAGTGAAGCTGGCGCATCGGTTTATTCGGCTTCTAAGATTGCTAGAGAAGAATTCCCTAATTATGACGTAACGGTCAGAGGCGCAGTTTCTATCGGTAGAAGATTGTCAGATCCATTGGCTGAATTGGTGAAAATAGAACCTAAATCCATCGGAGTAGGGCAGTACCAACACGATGTAGATCAGACTAAACTCAAAGAAGAACTCGACAATGTGGTGATTAGAAGTGTGAATAAGGTAGGTGTAAACCTAAATACAGCTAGCAAATGGTTGTTGGCGTATGTTTCTGGAATCGGAGAGAAGTTAGCCGAGAATATTGTGAATTATCGCGCTGAAAACGGTGCTTTCACAAGTCGTGCACAACTCAAAAAAGTACCGAGATTAGGCGAAAAAGCCTACCAACAAGCAGCAGCTTTCGTGAAGATTCACAACGCAAAAAATCCACTTGACAATTCGGCTGTGCATCCTGAAGCGTACCCGATCGTAGAGAAAATGGCCAAAGATTTAGGCATTGACCTCACAGAACTTATCGGCAATAAAGACAAAATTAAATCGATTGAACTAGAGAAATACATCACAAAAGATATCGGAATGTTAACCCTAAAAGACATTCTAAAAGAGCTCGAAAAACCGGGAATTGACCCTAGAAAAGAAGCTCGAATCTTTGAATTTGATGCCAATCTAAGAACTATTGAAGACCTGAAAACAGGCATGGTCGTCAACGGAATAGTCAATAATATCACTAACTTTGGTTGTTTTGTGGATATTGGAATCAAAGAAAGTGGTTTGGTGCATATCTCTCAACTCAAAGAAGGTTTTGTTTCTGATGTCAATGAAGTGGTGAAGCTCCACCAACACGTCCGAGTAAAAGTTGTTGAAGTAGATGTAGCTAGAAAGCGCATTCAGTTGACTATGATTTTATAAGACGAGTCAAAAATTGTTTTTAGAGGCGTTTTTCGGACTATAAACCTTATTTTTGCATAAAAAATTTAGGTTTTGAACCATACTGTTATATCCGATAAATATTCGCAACTGCCTAAAGTCAAACAGATTTCTGAGGCAATTTCAGTCAAAGCAAACAAAGTTTCTATCAGCGGACTCGTGGGTTCCTCGACTTCATTTGTCATAGAAGCACTTTTCAAAAAAGTCGAAAACACCTTCCTGCTCATCTTTAAAGACAAAGAAGAAGCGGCGTATTACCTGAATGATCTAGAGCAATTAGTAGGACAAAAAGATGTTTTGTTTTTCCCTAGTTCGCACCGTAGACCTTATCAGGTCGAGGATGTTGACAATGCAAATGTACTCCTAAGAGCAGAAGTCCTCAACCGTATCAACTCCCGAAAGAAACCCTGCGTTATTGTTACTTACCCAGAAGCGATTTTTGAGAAAGTAGTGACCAAAAGAGATTTAGACAAAAACACCTTAAAACTAGCCGTTGGCGACTTACTTTCGATAGATTTTATCAACGAAACACTATTTGAATACAATTTCAAGAGA
>CAZRCB010000017.1:0-25042 GCA_964598455.1 uncultured Flavobacterium sp. | reverse complement strand
ATTTACGATGCTCATTCTCACTTCCTTGGTTAGTATTTGTTGGGTTTTGATCTTAAATACCTCCGTATTATAAACTACTATACCCTTAACTAAAAAGATGACTATCAAGAATAAGAGCGCTTTAACTATAGTGAGTTGAATGCCCATGGCCTGAAGGAAATCTGTTATGAAGCTGAGGTTGCCGAGGTCAACGAGTCCCTCGCCATCTGCTAACTGCAATAGCGGTAAAAACATGGTTAGACCAATACTGTCCAAAAAGCCAACGACAATACTCAAAAACAATACTACCAAAAGCCTTGTGCGAAGTATGGAATAAAAATAGGCGAAGTTTGAAAAATACTTTTTAATCAGTTCTTTTAAGGCATTCATATTATTATAAAATCAATAGGCGTTAACAAAAAATTAAGTTACAAATATATAAACTAATACCTGATAAGCTTTGCTTTTTTTAACATTTAATTTTTTGGGATACATCAGCGAAAAGTGTTACTTTGCTCTATGATGATACAGGCCAAAAACATACACAAATACTACGATGACCTCCATGTGTTGAAGGGCGTTGACCTAGATGTGCGAAAAGGAGAGATTGTCTCTATCGTAGGCACTTCTGGTGCAGGTAAAACCACGTTGCTGCAAATCTTAGGTACACTGGACAAACCTAGCCCAGACCCCACGACTAGTCTCAGTATCAACAACCAAAACATTCTAAATCTCAAAGACAAAGAGCTGTCTAAGTTTAGAAACTTACACCTGGGCTTTATCTTCCAGTTTCACCAGCTCTTGCCCGAGTTCACCGCCCTAGAAAATGTCTGTATCCCTGCCTTTATTGCTAACAGACCCATTGCGGAAGCCGAGGCAGAAGCCAAAAAACTATTGGACTACCTAGGCCTGTCACACCGCATAACGCACAAACCCACTCAGCTCTCCGGAGGTGAGCAACAACGCGTCGCCGTAGCCCGAGCACTTATCAACAAACCTGCTGTAATTTTCGCCGACGAACCTTCAGGTAACCTAGATACACAGTCAGCCAATAACCTACATCAATTGTTTTTCAAACTCCGCGATGAATTTAATCAGACTTTTGTAATCGTTACGCATAACCAAGAATTTGCCGATATGGCGGATAGGAAGTTGGTGATGAGAGACGGAGGTATCCTTTAGATAGTTTATTTTGAAACAGATGTTGGGGGAGGATTCTTAGTTTTTAGGGAGAATGGGAGGAATTATCCCTACCTACCTACGTGGCAGGAATTCTAAATTCTAAATTTTAAATTATGCTCGCCAGCAAAGGGAGGATTATATTTTCCTGTCGGCAAGACTAGGGGGTTTTATACCAAAACCTCTTTCTTCTTTCAGCGTAGCGGTCTTTGGTCTTTGTTCTAAATGAGAAAGGGACTGTCTCTTGATAGAAACAATCCCCCTCTTTTAAATTAAAAAAAAGTTAAAGATTAAAAGCGTCAATAATGTCTAGTGACAGACAATTAGAGGCTCTTAGCTGATACAGCCTTCCGTTATCTTGCTGGAAGTAGGACAGCGACATCATCACAAAGTAAGATGGGTCACCTCCAGGGTCAGGCATTGTGTCTGGCTGGAAAGACAGTGTCAATGGTGTGTCATCAATTTGCGCAGCTATCGGATCAGCATGACTGATTTTGTGGGTTTTGTTGGCAAAATCAATTGCTACTACTGCCAACTGAATTTCAAAATGCGTTGCCGAAACCGGATACACCATCTGTTTTGACGGAATAAATTCCTCAGAAGTGACTTTGCATGTGGTGCGGTCAATCGTGTACACAAGGCTTAGGTTCTGACTCATGGAGTGGTTTGCCAATGCCAGGCCTCTGAAAAGATTGATTGCCTCTTCATTTTTGATACCCACTGCTACCTTCTTGTCTCCACGCTCTGATAGATCATCATAGCGAGTTACTCTAAAAAACAGCGCGGATAATTGGTTGGCTCTGAACCTTGCTCCAGTCTTGCTCTTGAAATTGCTAATTGCATTTGAGAACAATTTTAAATCACCTGACACCAGACCGAGCTGCGCCATGTTTTCTCGTGTTCTCGCAAATTGCGGATCAGTGAGAATTCTCTGTTTATCGATGCTTGGTTTTCGCCTCACACGAAACTCGCCGTTTTTTTTGTAAAAGTTGAGGTTGTCAATGCTACCTCTCAGCGTAATAATTGATTGTTGCTTTGTCATAATAAAAAAAATTTAATTGTTAATAATGAAGCCTTGCATTAGGATATTAAATTTTTTTAGAAACAGGTTGTTTGGTCTGAAAATTAAGAGAATATTAGTATATTTGCGAGGAATTGTTAAAAAGAGTAAAGACCCGCTACACTGAAAGAGCAAAGAAGCAAGAGGTTAGGTCTTTATATATAGAAGTTTTAGAATTTTAATACTACAAAAAAAAATGATTCCAGTAACTAAAACCTTCCTACCTCCTATAGAACGCTACACCGCTTGGGTGCAGAAAGCTTATGACAAAAATTGGCTTACGAATAGGGGGGAGCTCGTTAGGCTTTTGGAGGACAAGCTAAAGGATTACTTAGGTATAGATTGGATTACGATTACGAATAACGGAACAATACCTTTGCAGATAGCCTTGAAGCTTTTGGGCAAAGGGGGCGAGGTGATTACCACGCCTTTTAGTTATGTGGCTACGACGGCGGCTATAGTTTGGGAGCATTGTACGCCTGTGTTTGTGGATATCCACCCTGAGTATCTGACTATTGACGAAACCAAAATAGAAGCAGCTATAACGGACAAAACCACTTGTATATTGGCTACACACGTATTTGGGAATCCTTGCGCAATTGAGACAATTGAGGCGATTGCCAAAAAGCACGGACTGTATGTCATCTATGATGCGGCCCATAGCTTTGGGGTGCGCTATAACGGGCAGTCTGTATTTAATTACGGTGATGTGAGCACCTGTAGTTTTCATGCGACCAAGCTTTTTCATACCGGAGAGGGCGGAGCTATGTTTGCCAATGATGAAGCGCTGAGACGTCAGCTTTATTTTAGCCATAACTTTGGGCATAACGGTCCTTTGAACTTTCATGGACTGGGCATCAACGGAAAAATATCAGAACTACATGCCGCTATGGGATTAGCCGTTTTTGAATCTATGGATACCATTATTACTGAACGAAAAAAGGTGGTAGAGGCTTATGACGCATTACTGGATTTCTCTGAACTACAACAGATGAAAATACGTCATAACACCCATTGGAATTACAGTTATTACCCCATAATTTTCCCCTCTGAAGAAAAGCTCTTAAAAGCTCTTGAAAAGCTTAATGAAAACGATATCTTCCCGAGACGCTATTTCAACCCCTCGCTCAACACCGTGCCTTATGTGAATAACGGAGAGACAATGCCAGTTTCTGAGACTATAGCCAGTAGGATTATATGTTTGCCGTTGTATGTGGGGTTGGAAAGAGAGGGAATCCATACCATTTCTGATATTATAAATAAATTACATCACAATTAAAATGAGAATACTAATTATAGGTCAATGTACGCTTCATTGGGGGCGTATGGAATTTGGAAATATTGGAAATTATTACATCATCGAACCTTTTGTTAGGGAATTATATAAGGTTTTTCCAGATGCAAAAATCAAAACTACTTTTCAGATGTCTGAACGTTTTTGTAAAGACGAAAAGGTAGAAGTACTTCCGATGGAATACTATTATGGCTTTAATGAAAACGACCTTAACATCGCCGAGAAAGAATACAAGATTGCAAAACACTTTGCAGAAACAAACGAACTACCTGACACTACTCCGTATATAGATGCCGTATTAGATTCTGATTTAGTGATAGATTTTAGCGGAGATATTTGGGGAGACAATGCAGACTTTTTGGGTAAAAGTAGATTTTTGGTAGGATTATATAAAGACCGTGTTGCTCAATTATTAGGTAAAAAAACTGTTATGTTAGCAGGCTCACCTGGTCCTTTTAATGAGGAAAAGAATTTAGAGTTTGCTAAAGAAGTATTTAAAAATTTTGATTTAGTAACTAACCGAGAAGGTATTAGCAAAGGTATTTTGAAAGAATACGGTTTTAATCTTAACAAGTTAGTTGACTTAAGTTGTCCTGCTTTTTTGTTTGAACCTAACTCAAACCTAGACATAAGTTCTATACATCCTGATTTTCAATCAAAGACTAACATTGTCGGATTGATTATTTGTGGTTGGAATTTTTTAAATGGTCCTTTTGACTTATGGCCAAGAGAGGATAAAGATTATGACTTTATTGTAACTCCGCTTCTATCATTTTTACAACAAAATCCTGATGTCACTTTGTGTCTTATGTCACATTCTAATGGTTTTATTCCCGGCAAAGTTCCTTTTGAATTAATTCATGGACGTGATTATCCTATTATGAAACAAATTCAAAAAATCCTTGAAAACAAAGGCTTTAAGGATAGGATATTTATGTTAGACGGTGTATATGACGCATGGACTACAAAAAAAATTATATCTCATTTTGATATGTTAATAAGTGGGCGTGTACACGCTGCTGTTTCTGGTTTTAGTCAATATGTTCCGACTGTAGTTATAGATTACGGACATGAGCCTAAAGCACACAAATTAAAGGGTTTCGCTAATGAGGCTGGGATGTTAGATTATGTCGCTAACCCTGAAATAGTTGAAGATATTCTGAATAAGGTTCAAGCTTGTTGGCATAATAGAGAGCAAATTAAACAAAAATTAAGCATCAATATTCTTCATGTTAAACGTAAAGCTCAAGAGAATTTTATCCTTTTGAAAAAACTATTTGCATAATGAAAACTATTGGAATCATGCAACCTTATTTTCTTCCTTATATTGGTTACTTTCAGTTAATCAATATGGTGGATGAGTTTGTGATGTATGACAATATAGAATTTACTAAAAAGGGTTGGATTCATCGCAATAGGATGTTGCTTAACCAAGCAGATGAATATTTTACTTTACCTTTAAAAAAGGATTCTGATTATTTATATGTAAATCAGAGGGTTTTAGCGGATAATTTTCAGGATTATAGAGCCAAACTGCTACGAAAAATTGAACAAAACTATAAAAAAGCTCCTTACTTCAATATTTTTTATCCTTATCTGAAAGAGATTCTGGATTGCAAGGAAATCAATTTGTTTGACTATGTACTAAACAGTGTAAAAGTTGTTAATCAATATTTAGGTATCAACACACCTATCATTGTTTCTTCTGACTTACCCAAGGATATCACTCCCTTGAAAAGTCAAGAAAAAGTATTAGAGATTTGTAAACTTCTGAAAGCAGATGTGTATATTAATTCTAGTGGAGGAGTATCGTTGTACCAAAAAGATGCCTTTCTAGCAAACAACATCAATCTTAAGTTTTTTCAGACTGACAATATAGTTTATAAACAGTTTAGCAATGAGTTTGTTTCTTTTTTGTCTATATTAGACGTTCTTATGTTTAATAGCAAAGAAGAAATTCAAGAGCTTTTAAATTCGTTTCATTTTATAGAGGTATAAGTATGGTTGTTAAACAAAATACACAAAGTGCCCAGCAAATAAAAATACATCTATTGAAAGTAAATGAGTGTTTTTTTCCGCCCTTAAATACTTATATCAACATTGAGGAATATGCAAAAAAACTGTTTGACAAGGCAATCAGTTTCGAAGCTCTAGAAGAGGGAGTTTTAATAGGACTTGTAGCAGGATATCACAATATAGACGAAAATATATTTTTTATTTCAAATGTAAGTGTTGATCCTAATTTTCAAGGAAAAGGAATTGCTAGTAACCTGTTTGGGAGCTTGTACGCTTATTGCCATAAAAACAATATTTATCAATTAAAACTACAGGTTTTTAAACAGAATCTACCTGCTATAAACTTGTATCAAAACATAGGTTTTGAAATCATGACTGATGAAGATGAACGCTTAACTTTAACAAAATGTTTAAATGAATAACCCTTTAGTTTCCATTTCCTGCATCACCTATAACCACGCTCCTTTTATTCGACAGTGTTTGGATGGTTTTTTGATGCAACAATGTGATTTTGAATATGAAATATTGATTCACGATGATGCCTCAACGGATGGAACAAGTGATATTATTAGAGAATATCAAAAAAAGTATCCTGAAATTATAAAACCCATTATACAAACGGAAAATCAATGGTCACAAGGAGTTAGAGGAATAAATATTAAATTTAACTTTTCTAGAGCCAAAGGTAAATACATAGCTCTTTGCGAAGGGGACGATTATTGGACAGATCCGTTGAAACTACAGAAGCAGGTAGAGTTTCTAGAGGAGAATGAAGAATATTCATTTTGTGCCCATACCTATAACATTGTTAGAGAACAAGATATATTAAAACAAAAAGACGGAGAAGAGCGTAAAGTAAACTATTTAAAAGAAAATTCTACGATTACACTTGAACAGTACATCAAAACAAAATCGATTAAAACCTTAACAGTCTTATATAGATCTATTTATTATAATGATGTTGCTTTTATTAATAATTCATATAATAAATTAAAAACCATATCTGGCGACTGGTTGTTATTTTATAAGCTTCTTGTTTTAGGAAACTGTTATGTGTTCCCTGAGGAGATGGGAACTTATAGGATAAGTCCACAAGGAGTGTCTCAAAATAATAATACACCATACCTAAGGATGAATCTGACTTGCTTGCTAAAAACTTTTGATTTTGCACTAAACTATAAATTTACTAACATAAGTGTTAGTAAGAAAAAGTTTCTTTTTAAAAACACCACTAGACTCATGTATTATTCAATCATTGCTAGAAAAAACTTTGATTTATTAAAATATTACTTACGAGCTTCAACTAAATATTTTTTAAGAGTTAGATAATGACTAAACACATTAAAACACCAATAATACCCTACCGCACTGATTTTGTAGGAACTAAAAAAACGCTTGATTTAGAAGCGATTTGTGTGTATGCGGCTGTAGGTTTTTTCTTGGACACTGATACTTTTTATAAAGAACTCAAAACCCTACGCCCTTTTACAGATTATTTGATTAGTGCAGACAATCAAGAGGTCATCGAAGAGAAACCTTATTTCAAATGGCACTATTCACCTATTGAACGCCCTTTTGATCAAATAGTTGAAGAGTTCGCCACTCTTTTTGAAACTATCGTAGCAGAGCAGTCAGCGGGCAAGAAGGTTATACTACCACTTTCAGGTGGTTTAGATAGTCGTACGCAAGCAGCGGCTTTGGCTCACCTGAAAATCGAAACAAACAGTTATAGCTATAGTTTTAGCAATGGGCATGACGAGACTATCTATTCTCAAAAAATAGCGAAAGTCTGTGGCTTTCCGTTTCAGAGTTGGGAAGTGCCTAAAGGCTATTTGTGGAATATTATCGAGGATTTAGCTCGTATAAATAATTGTTATTCTGAATTCACGCACCCACGACAAATGGCCTTTATAGATAAATATAAAGATTTAGGTGATGTGTTTAGTTTAGGTCATTGGGGCGATGTTTTTTTTGATGATATGGGTGTGGCTGATGATTTGTCTTTTGAAGGGCAAGTGAATCATTTATTTAAAATAGTAGTTAAAAAAGGAGGAATGCCTTTAGGCAAAATGCTTTGGGAGTCTTGGGGGTTGAAAGGTAGTTTTGAAGAATACATGCGCACTAGAATTGCTAATTTGCTCAGAGAAATAAACATACCTGAGAATGCTAATGCACAGATTAGAGCCTTTAAGAGTACTCAATGGTGTTTGCGTTGGACTAATACTAATTTAAGTGTATTTGAATCACAACGGCCGATGGAGTTACCCTATTATAATGACAGAATGTGTGAGTTTATATGTACTGTTCCAGAAAAATATTTGGCAGGCAGACAAATCCAGATTGCCTACCTAAAGTTGAGGAATCCAGATTTAGCTCGTATTTCTTGGCAAGCACAGCGTCCGTTTAATTTGTATAATTACCATCTGAACAAAACGCCTTATAACCTGCCTTATAGAGTTTTTGATAAAACTAAAAGAACTCTAAAATCTCATTTTACAGTACAACGCAATTGGGAATTACAGTTTTTGGGTGATGCCAATCAACAGCAACTGAAAAAATGGTTGTTTGATAATCAAAATTTCAAGGATTTTATAGCTCCTGAAGTAGTAACTACTATTTTGGATAAATTTAATAACACTAATGCAGTAACCTATTCGCACCCATTGAGTATGTTGCTTACCATGTCGGTATTTGCTAAGCACAACCAACTATGAAGCCAAAAATAGCTATATATTCAGGAGTTATTCCGAGCACTACTTTTATTGAGCGCTTGATAAAAGGCATTGCTCAGAACGATTACACTGTTTATCTTTTTGGCACTCAAGTTCAACAAACAGACTATACCGGTGCAATTGTTAAAGTAGCAAATTCGGAGAAGAGATTAAGTAAATTATATGTGTTTCTGAAATACAGCTTGTTGCTATTGCTTTTTCGGTCAAAAGATAAAACTAAGCTAGACATACATATCAATAAAAATAAAAAGAATACACTTTTAGCTAAGGTTAAGTTTTATCCTGTTTTATGGTATAAACCAGATGTTTTTCATTTACAGTGGGCGAAAAGTATAGATGATTGGTTATGGGTGAAAGACTTTGGAATAGGTTTAGTAGTAAGTCTAAGAGGTACACATAATACAGTTTCTCCTATCACTACAGAAGGCGTAAAGGAAACCTATCAAAAAACCTTTCCACTTGTGGATGGCTTTCATGCAGTGTCTAATGCTATTGCTATAGAGACAATAAAGTATGGGGCTGACCCGGATAAAATAAGAGTGGTATATAGTGGGCTTTCATTAACAGATACCCCTAAGTCACTTGATATTTATACTCAAGGCATGAAAACAATTCAATTGCTCTCTGTTGGGCGATCTCATTGGATAAAGGGATATAGCTATGCCTTAGACGCTTGCTATCTCTTAAAACAACAAGGTATTGATTTTCATTATACGATTATCGGAGCTAAAGGAGTAGAAGAACTAGAGTATCAGAGAAGTGAATTAAACCTCATTGATCAAATTACTTTCTTAGATAGAGTGCCCTATGAAGAGGTGTTAGACAAAATGCAACAAGCACATATCGTGTTGCTACCTAGTGTAGAGGAAGGCATCGCCAATGTGATTTTAGAGGCAATGATGCTTCAGAAGCTAGTATTGACTACTAATTGTGGCGGTATGGAAGAAATAGTCAAAGATGGACAGAACGGTTTTGTTGTGCCTATCCGTAATCCTCAACAGATGAGTGAGAAGATTATGCAGATTAGCGAATTATCACCAAGTCAAATAAAAGAAATAACCACCCATGCAAGAACTACTATAGAAACAATCAATTCAGAACAGAAAATGGTAGCTGATATGAAGAGTTTGTATGATTTTGTCCTAAACCCAACGTCTTATGAGAGCACTTCAAAATAAAACCATCGGTTTGGTACTGCCCTCTACACCGGGTTATTCCGAAACATTTTTTAGGAGTAAGATTGCTGGGCTTCAACAAAATGGTGCTAAGGTAATTGTCTTTGCAGGAAATTCAAATAAAACAGACCATAGGTTAACTTGCGAAATAAGCAATGCTCCTAAACTTAATGGGAATATTGTTTTTGTTGCAATAAACAGTATGATAGAGTTATTGAAGGCATTTTTGTTTAATTATAAAACTTCTGTACGTTATTTAGCTTTAGAGAAAAAGGAAGGATCATCATTCAAAACTAGAATTAAAAATCTTATCGCCAATACTTTTATTCTTCGGCACAAGACAGATTGGTTGCACTATGGCTTTGGTACTATGGCACTGGGTAGAGAAAACATTGCTCAAGTAATGGGTGCTAAAATGGCAGTAAGTTTTAGAGGATTTGATATTGGAATTTATCCGCTAAAGCACCCAGATTGTTATCAGAAACTATTTCAGAAAGTAGATAAAATACATGTAATTTCAGATGATATAACTGAGTTATTATACAAGCAAGGCTTAGAGAATAAAAAAATAATTACTAAGATTACACCTGCTATTGATACCACATTTTTTGAAAAAACTATTAGAAAAGAAAATGGAACAATACAGTTTTTGACTATTGGCAGACTTCACTGGAAAAAAGGGCTTGAGTATACTCTGGAAGCTTTATCCATCCTCAAAAAACAAGGCGTTGATTTTAATTACACCATAATTGGAGAAGGAATAGAGAGAGAAAGATTATTGTTTGCGGCTTATCAGCTAGGTATTGAAAATAATGTTAAGTTTGCAGGAAAGTTGCCTCATTCTGAAGTTAAGATACATTTAGAACAAGCTGCTATCTATTTGCAATACAGCATACAAGAAGGCTTTTGTAATGCTGTCTTAGAGGCACAGGCAATGGGTTTGTTATGTATAGTATCCGATGCAGAAGGCTTGAGTGAAAACGTATTACACAACCAAACGGGTTGGGTAGTTCCTAAAAGAAAACCTGGATTATTGGCAGAGAAGATTAGAGAAGTACTTGCGCTGGACACGAAGCGAAAGAATGAGATAGCTGATAAAGCTGTCCAAAGAGTAAAAGATGAATTTAATGTTGAAAAGCAGGTTGTGGAATTTGTGAAGTTTTATAAAGAATAACAGTCTATAATTTCTTACTATTTAGAAGTTGTTAAAATATGGAAATTCATAAAAAAAACATTTTAGAAGAACTTGATGAGAAAGTATGTAATTACTTTGATGCTCAGGTAACTAAAAATAAATTTAGAAAATATAAAAACACCTATATAAAAAAAGGCAGTTGGCCACTTGATGTATATAAAAACATTGAGTTACTTACTGAAATTACAGCACTACCAAGCTTTAATATTAAAAAATGGATTTCTTTTTTTCTTAAAAAATTAAAATTAGGCAAGTCAAGAATAATGATTTCTGATTTATTAGGGCCACTTTTAGGTTGGTTTTTTTTAAAAGAATACAGTTTTAAAATTCAAGCAAATAGCATTATTGATAGAAAAAATGGGCGAATATTAGTTATGATTTATGATAGGTTTGATGTAGTGATGAAGCTTAGACCTATAAACTGTAATCAAAAATTTAGTAATGAAGTTGAAGGAAATATATTAGCCAAGCAAGTCAGTGAGAAATATAATATCTTAAAGATTCCAAATATTGCCTTAAAGCATATAGAGATAAACAATACTTCTTATTTTTTGCAATACTTAATTAGAGGAAGGGCAATTGCATTTTGTAGCCAACAAGTAATTACTGAATCTTATAAGAAAGCTGCTGATTTCATGTTTTTTCACTACCTAGAAAATGGATTGGTTTTAAAAAGTCCTGAGACTTGCACTGCTGTCACTATAATTAGTAAACCTAAAACATTAGATTTATATGATAAATTATTACAGTTAAGTACGAAGTATAACAGTCTTGTTAGACAGCAAAAAATGAGCTTTTGGGGAAAAATACATGGTGACATAAATATTAAGAATTTAATTCTCGATAAGAACAATGACTTGTGGTTAATTGATTGGCAAGACTCAAGATTTGACTATATTGTTGTTGATTTATTATTTATACAAAACAGCTTGTATTTATTTGATAAGATTTCTAATCATTTCTCTGATAATAAAAATTGTATATATGATTATGATGAACAAGTCTTTTTATATCACTACCAGGAGTTCATTAAAAAATTAAGTAAAGACCCTGAGTCTATAGCGGTTTGGAACTTTCTTAATATGCCACCACTTAGTTTATATACAGTTAGTACTATATGATTTTTAATTTCCTTAAATACATCCGTCCTACTTGGTATTATAATTTAAGACCAAAGTTTGATTATGCCTATTTTCCTACCGCAGAAATATTAGCAGGGCAGGGCTTTAGTATTGCTATAGATTCTGATTATAAGAGTACAGAGGCTCAAAACAGGGATTTGGCTTGGAGGGCTTTTCAACAGGGTTTTATAAACCCAAAAACTGAAAAGGGGATGGATGTTTGGACTGAGGTACAACTACCACTAGAAGATGAATACCGTTTTTTCAGGAAGAACTTTCATAAACTTTGGGTGTTATATGTTTTGGCATTTAGATTAGTGACGCTACACAATCCTTTTAAGGAGATATATGCCTTTTGGAAAACTAGAAAAGTAAGACGTCAGAGTCATGCACAAAATCATTTCAGCTATCCTGAATATGATAACTTTCAGAGTAAACTCATAAAAGAAGAGCCTCTAGTGTCGGTGATTATACCGACCTTGAACAGATATGAATTTCTTACAGACGTATTTAAAGATTTAGAAAAACAGACCTATAAGAACTTTGAAGTAATAGTTGTAGATCAAACCGATGATTTTAGAGAAGATTTTTATAAAGGATGGAATTTAAATATTAAGTTCTGGTTTCAAGAAGAAAAAGCGTTATGGAAAGCCCGAAACGAAGCCATAAAAGCAGCTAAAGGAACATATATTTTGATGTCGGAAGATGATATCAGAATCCCGGAAAA
This sequence comes from uncultured Flavobacterium sp., assembly GCA_964598455.1. Lineage (GTDB taxonomy): Bacteria > Bacteroidota > Bacteroidia > Flavobacteriales > Flavobacteriaceae > Flavobacterium. The sequence continues at coordinate 12,564 of CAZRCB010000017.1, read as the reverse complement.
CCTAATCGAACAACACCTGAAAACCATTGACTTTTTTAAAGCGGATGTATCTTGCGGAGTATTTTTCCCGGAAGGAAGTTCTATACCCAAAGAGCGTTCTTACTTTAAATATGCAGAACAATTTGCTACAGGGAATGCTTTACTTAGCAAAGAATTATTCAAAAAAATTGGACTATATGACCGACAGTTTGAAAAACAACGCATGGGGGATGGAGAATTCGGACTACGATTATACACCAATGGTTTCAAACTCATCTCTAACCCCAATGCCTACTGTGTAGATGTAAAAGCTCCACAAGGAGGTTTACGAATTCAAGGAGGAAGTTGGGATGCATGGCGACCAAAGAAATGGAATGCTCCGAGACCTGTGCCGAGTGTATTGTATTTGTCGAGGAAGTATTTCGGAAACAAACTGAGTATGCTGATGATAATACATTCTGTTACGCCATCAATTGTTCCGTATCAGTTCAAAAGAAATAAAGTATTAAAATTGGCTTCTTTACTTTTGCTTCCTGTATTATTTCCTCTTTTAGTATATCAGGTTTATAAGTCATGGAAATTAGCAAGTAAAAAATTAAAACAAGGGGCTATAATAGAAGTAATTTAAGATATGTTTCAGCAGTGGAGGTACTTTAAGCAAGATATAAAACGAATGCTCGGCAAAAAAAAGCTTCGAATTATATTTATTTGGATGAGTGGGAATTTCGTAGGTGTTTTCTTCTATAGATTTGAAAGAAGTCTTTATTTATTAATTGGAAAACCGTATGAAATAATACGGTTTCCCTTAATTCCGTTTTTTAATATTATTCTATCTTATACAAATATAGACATCAACTATAAAGCAAATATCAAAGGAGGTATTTCTATTCTTCATTCATCAACAGGTATTGTTATATCGGGTAAGTCAATAATTGGAAGTAATATAACTTTAACTGGAGGAAATATAATTGGTATAAATAAAAAATGTAATCCAGGAGATTTTGTTATTGGTAATAATTGTAGTCTTGGAGCTAATGCCACGATAATAGGCCCGTTAAAACTGGGAAACGATATAAAAATAGGTGCTTCCGCTTGTGTTGTTAAAGATTGTATGGAGCATAAATCTGTTTTAGTAGGAGTTCCTGCGAAAATTAAATCTATTAAAATTGAATAAAAAAATACTAATTATAACATCCGAGTTTCCACCCCTTCCGGGCGGTATAGGCAATCATGCTTATAATCTTGCCGAGTACCTTCAGCAACATGGTTATGAGATTACGGTCATTACAGACCAACGTCATAAAAATTTAGAATTAGATATAGATTTTGATTCAAAACACGCTTTTAAAGTGGTGCGAATCAAACGAAAAAGCCCTTCAGTTATTACTTATATCAATCGAGTAGTACAAACTTTTACTCAAATCAAAAAACACAAAACCATTATCGCTTCGGGTAAATTCCCTTTGTGGATAGTTGCTGTTCTGAGTATATTTTTTAGAAAGAAACAATTTATTGCCGTTCTTCATGGTTCTGAACTCGGAGCCGGAGGATGCAAAGGGCAGCAACTCACCAAATGGTGCTTAAAAAGATATGACAAGCTCATCGCAGTATCAAACTTCACCAAAGCGTTAGCCCTGCAAAGACAACCAGTAGTACAAATAGATGTTATCAATAATGGTTTTACGCCCAAAGTGGCTACGAGCGAGAATTCATCCTACAAAAAGGAGCTTTCTATCATTACGGTCGGGAACGTAACGTCCAGAAAAGGGCAACAAAACGTAATCAAAGCACTACCGGAAATTATAAAATTATATCCGAATATTTGTTATCATATTGTAGGGCTTCCGACTCAAAAAAATGAGTTCCAGAGGCTCGCACAAGAATTACATGTTCAGGATGCAGTGATTTTTCACGGCGCATTATCTGATAGTGAACTGCACCAAAAGATGACCAAATCAAATGTGTTTTTTATGTTGAGTGACCATTTGTCAAACGGAGATGTGGAAGGATTTGGAATAGCCGTTTTAGAAGCAAATCATTTAGGACTACCAGCTATTGGTTCTAAAAATTCCGGAATTGCTGATGCTATCAAAGATGGAATATCCGGAAAATTAGTTGACCCTCATAACCCAACAGAAATAACTCTAGCACTTACTGAAATCATAAATAATTATGAGCATTATTCTAAAAATGCGGCTGAGTGGTCCAAAAACTTTGGATGGGAAAAAATCATTACAAAATACATTGAAGTTATTGAGCGATGAAAAGAAAGAAATTAGTTATCATATCGCATACCGAACACTTCAAAAGTAATGAAGGAATCATTAAAGGATGGGGACCTACCATCAACGAAATCAATTATTTATCTGATTATTGGGAAGAAGTGGTTCATGTAGGGTGCTTACACCAAAAACCTACACCGCCGAGTGCGTTGCCTTATACCAATTCCAACATCACCTTTGCTCCTATCCCCGCCTATGGGGGAAAATCCATCAAAGAGAAACTATTGATTTTGGTCAAAATTCCGAAAATCATTGCTCAAGTCGTAAAAAATGTAAAAGGAGCAAGCGAAGTACAACTGAGACTCCCAACGAGTATGGGGTTGTTTCTGCTTCCGTTATTTAGCTTTATTCTGCCGAGGCGTTATACCTTTTGGGTGAAATATGCTGGAAACTGGAATCAACAAAACCCACCGCTCTCCTACTGTTTACAACGTTGGTGGCTTAAAAAGGATTTTGCTAGATGTAAAGTCACTATTAATGGTTTTTGGGACGACCAACCTGCACATTGTATTTCTTTTGAGAATCCTTGTTTAACTCAAGAAGACATTCGTTTGGGAAAACAAATTGCTGCAACCAAAACGTTTGACGGTAGTTATATATTTTCGTTTGTAGGGCGACTAGAAGATGCTAAAGGCGTGTCGAGGATTATTGAGGCTTTACGAGCTATTCCTGATGATAAAATTAAGGAAGTTCACTTTGTAGGCGATGGGAATAAAACAGAACAATACATAAAGCAAGCCTCTTTTCTGGGAAATAAAGTGGTTTTTCATGGTTTTTTAGATAAAAAGGGAGTTCATACTATTCTGTCAAAATCGCATTTCTTTTTATTGCCTTCTAAATCAGAAGGTTTTCCTAAGGTAATAGCCGAAGCTGCTTGTTATGGTGTGATTCCGATAACTTCTGATGTGGGTAGTATTGCGCATTATATCAACGAATCCAATGGTTTTGTATGGCAAATTAATGGCGATAAGACTTTTGAAGAGGTATTCTCAGAAGCAATAAACTCATCAAGCACACAACTTAAAGAAAAGTCTATTCGTATAACTAATGTTGCTAAATTGTTTACTTTTGAGAATTATAAAAATAAGTTAGAAAAATGGGTGTTTTCCGATACACCTCAACCCTTAGTATAATGAAAGGCTCTACATATAAATACCTCTTCCTTATCGGGCTGCATATTGCATTGGCATTCTTGGTGTTTTATGTTGGGATTTTCTCATTTATCTATGCTTTATTGATCCTCTTTATTGGGATTTTGTATATAGCTAAAAATAAAGACAGGAATAATGAAGCTCTCTATTTTGCAGCTTATATTATGGGTATAGAGGTTTTCTTGAGGATGACCAAAGGATTACCGCTATATGAAATAGGCAAATATGGAGTAATTGTTTTTATGACTATGGGAATGTTTTATAGGGGTATCCAAAAACAAGCAGGGTATTACTTCGTTTATATATTATTGTTATTTCCTGCTATATTGCTGACAGTAAAGGATTTAGGTGCTGATATAAATATGAGGAAGGCAATAGCATTTAATCTCTCTGGACCAGTTTGTCTCGGGATCAGTGCTATGTATTGTGCTCAAAGAGAAATCTCTATCAAGCGGCTTGTCAATGTGCTTTTTGTGATGGGCTTGCCAATTGTTACCACAGGAATTTATCTACAATTATATACGCCTAACCTTCAAGAAACAATTACTAGTACAGGTTCTAATTTTGCTGCATCAGGTGGTTTCGGACCAAATCAAGTATCAACCATCTTAGGGCTTGGCATGTTTGTTTTTTTTGTGCAGATACTGTTTAATTCCAAAAATAAAATTCTATTAGGCGTAAATACCGCATTACTTGCGTTGCTGGCTTATAGAGGTCTTATCACTTTTTCGAGAGGAGGGATTATTACCGCTCTAGTCATTATGGGATTGTTAGTTATAGTAATATACCTAAATACTAACATTAAGGCTAAAAGTAAGCTTCTTTTTATGATGCTACTAGGTGTGTTTTTGAGTTTTGGTGTATGGTCTTATACTGCCTTGCAAACAGATGGTCTTATTGAAAACCGCTATAGGAATGAGGATGCAAGAGGTAGGGAAAAAGAGTCTTTATTGACTGGGAGGGAAACGCTTATCTCGACAGAATTGCAGATGTTTTATGAAAACCCAATACTTGGAGTGGGGGTTGGTAGAAATAAAGAGATTAGGGAGGATGAGACAGGAATTGTAGCAGCCTCACATAATGAACTTTCAAGAACTTTAGCAGAACATGGAATGCTTGGAGTTTTAGGCTTATTGATTTTGATTTTCGTTCCTCTATCTAACTTCTCTAGCAATAGAGAGAATATTTTCTTGTTGTCATTCTTTGTGTTTTGGGCGTTAACCATCAATCATGCGGCTATGCGCACTTCTATTCCAGCCTTCGTTTATGCGTTATCACTTTTAAGAGTTAATTTTGATGAACCTTCTGCAATAGCTGAGGAAGGTATATAAGTAAAGCTTGAAAAATTAAGAAGTTATGAAAACCCTCCTCTATATCGGGAATAAGCTTTCCAAACACGGTTATACGCCTACTACTGTTGAGACCTTAGGTGCTCTTTTTGAAACTGAAGGCTATAGATTACTGTATGCGTCTGACAAGCACAACCAACTGCTGCGGTTTCTAGATATGGGCTGGGTTGTCCTAAAAAATGTTTCTAAAATTGATTATGTCATTATAGACACGTATAGCACTTCTAGCTTTTGGTATGCTTTTATGGTGAGTCAGTTGTGCCGTATGTTGGGGGTAAAGTATATTCCCATTCTCCACGGCGGCAACCTTCCGCATCGTTTAGACCAAAGCTCTGTTTTATCAAAGATGATTTTTACTCATGCCTATAAAAATGTTGCGCCATCGGGTTATCTGATGCACGCCTTTGAGCAGCACAAGTATCCTAACTTAGTGTATATCCCGAATACTATTGAATTGGCGAACTACCCGTTTTTGCCAACACGAGAACTAACACCGCCCAAGCTGTTGTGGGTGCGTTCGTTTGCTTCGTTATACAACCCTAAAATGGCAGTAGATGTGCTCAAGGCGTTGCAGCAAACCTATCCCGATGCAGCGCTTTGTATGGTAGGTCCTGACAAAGACGGCAGCCTAGAAGAAACCAGAATTTACGCCCAACAGCAACAAGTAAACGTAACCTTCACGGGGAGATTGTCTAAAGAGGAATGGATAGCTCTGTCCAAAGACTACAATATCTTTATCAATACCACCAGTTTTGACAATACTCCTGTGAGCGTCATAGAAGCCTTATGCCTTGGCCTACCCGTAGTCACCACGAACGTAGGCGGTATTCCGTTTTTACTCCAAGATCGTAAAACAGCTTTGCTCGTTGACGACAAGGCTGCTCAGCAAATGGCTCAAGCCGTCAAAGAGCTCATAGAGAATCCAGACTTTAGACAACAAATCGTCACCAACGGCAGGGCGTATGTCGAGAGTTTTGATTGGAAAGTCGTCAAGGAGGAGTGGGATGAGCTGTTGAAGTGAACGCTTCGCTTGAAGAGAATAGACTCTTTTTTCTATTATGAATTTTGAATTATAAATTTTCCACTTTCCACTTTCCTCAGGCAGGAACTCTTCCGTAACATTAAAACTTCATCACAAAACAAAACTTCCGTATCTTTGGATCCAGACATTAATTCGGATGCGATGAGTGATTTAAGCCAGTATAGAAAAAATTATGACAAGAGCGAGCTTCTCGAGGGGGAGCTCCCAGAAGATCCTATGAACTTGTTTAACCGATGGTTTTATGAGGTAGAGGAATTCGGAGGTGTAGAGGAGGTAAATGCCATGACCCTGTCTAGTATCGGGCTGGATGGTTTCCCGAAAGGGAGGGTGGTTTTGCTCAAGAAATTCAACGAGGAGGGCTTTGTATTCTACACCAACTACAACTCCGAAAAAGGAAAGGAGATCGCGCAACACCCCAACGTATGCCTTTCTTTTTTCTGGCATTCCAAAGAGCGACAGGTGATTGTCAAAGGCATAGCTGAGAAGACCTCGGCAGCTGAATCCGACAATTATTTTGACCTTAGGCCTTTTGGCAGTAAGCTCGGTGCGATAGTCTCGCCTCAAAGTCAGGTGATTCCCTCCAGAGAGTACCTTTCTTCCAGACTAACCGACCTAGAGCGCCAATACGAACACCAAACAGTCAAAAGACCGGAACACTGGGGAGGCTTTTTGGTGCGCCCCCTAAGTGTAGAATTCTGGCAAGGAAGACCCAACAGACTCCACGACCGAATCCGATATAGACTCGAGAACAACATAGATTGGAAAATCGAACGCCTAGCGCCATAATTCCCATTGCTAACCCTGAGACACTTATGAAGTTCAAATCAATCCTTGCGTTTTTCCTATGCCTGCTGACTACCGCCGTAGGTTTTTCCCAAAATAAATTCAGCCTGAGCGGGATAATCACTGACAGCACTACTTCCGAGACCCTAATAGGCGTTTCTGTGTCGGTCAAAGAGGCGGGTATCAGCACCGTAACCAACCAATACGGCTTTTATTCCCTGAGCTTGCCCCAAGGTGACTATAGCCTAGAGGTGAGCTATATTGGCTATGCAGTCCTGAGGGAAGCCGTTGCGCTAAACCAAAACACCCGAAAAAACATCGCCTTACAATCCTCAGACGTACTGATCGAGGAGGTCGTTATCACAGGAAATTCTAAGGCGGTTAATATCCGAAAACCAGAGATGAGCGTAAGCCAGCTAAGGATCGAGGAAATCAAAAAATCACCCGTAGTATTGGGCGAGGTGGATATCTTGAAATCCATTCTCAACTTGCCCGGCGTGACCAATGCCGGCGAAGGCGCTTCAGGCTTCAACGTAAGGGGAGGAGCGGCAGACCAGAATCTAGTGCTGCTCGATGAGGCGACGCTCTTCAGTTCCTCACACCTCTTTGGCTTTTTCTCTGTCTTTAACTCGGATGCGATCAAAGACTTAAAACTCTACAAGGGCGGCATACCTTCGCGCTACGGAGGTCGGGTGTCGTCCGTACTGGATATCTACCAAAAAGAAGGCAACAGCAAGAGTTTTCAGACAACAGGAGGCGTCGGCGTAGTGTCTAGTAGGCTTATGTTCGAAGGTCCGATTGTCAACGACAAGGTGTCGTTTTTGGTAGCAGGACGTAGTTCGTATGCCCACTTGTTTCTGAAACTTACGGACAATAAGAACTCGGCGTATTTCTATGACTTAAATACGAAGATCAACTATAAGATCGATCAAGACAACAGCTTGTTTTTGTCGGGTTATTTCGGAAGGGATGTATTCGATATTCAGAACGCCCTTAAGAACAACTTTGGCAACACGCTCTTAAATTTGAGGTGGAATCACCTGTTCTCAGACAAGCTCTTCTCGAATATGTCGTTGATCTATACGGACTATTACTACGGACTAACCTTAGATTTTGTTGGGTTCGAATGGGATTCAGGCATAGTCAACTACAACTTCAAATACGACTTCAAGCACTATCTCTCCGACCGATTTCAGCTGAACTACGGGACCAACCTGATATATTATGACTTCAACCCGGGGACTATCAAACCCAATGGCTCAGGGTCTGGAATCAACCACAAGCAACTCGAGAAGAAATACGCCATCGAACCCTCAGTATATATCGATGCAGTGCAGCACTTATCGGAGGATATTGCTGTGAATTACGGATTGCGTTACAGTATGTTTGCGCATTTGGGCAGTCATAGGATGAATCTGTATGCCGACGACAGCCCCGTTCTCTTTGACCAAGAGTTGCAGATCTACGAAAAAGCTACTCCCATAGGCACGACTTATTTCGGGAGCAACAAGACCATCGCAAGCTATGAAAACCTAGAACCCCGATTTTCGATTGCCTATACGATTGACGACAACCAATCGATCAAAGCCAGTTATAACCGCATGGCACAATACATACACCTGATTTCAAACACTTCTGCAGCTACACCCCTAGATGTATGGACGCCGAGTGGCAAATACATCAAACCGCAACTACTCGATCAATATGCGCTTGGGTATTTCAGAAACACAGAAGACAAAGCCTATTCCCTAGAGACTGAAATCTTCTACAAAGACGTGCAGAACAGAATCGACTATATCGACGGAGCCGATTTGGTGGCTAACGAAGCTATCGAACAGGTAATCCTCAACGGAAAATCAAGAGCCTACGGATTGGAATTGCTCCTCAGAAAGAATTCAGGTAGGCTGACGGGTTTTGTTGCCTATACCTTGGCGAAATCCGAACAGCAAACCCCGGGGAGAAACGCCCAAGAGACAGGTGTCAATAGCGGTGAGTGGTACAAAACCCCCTATGACAGACTACACGATGTGTCTGTTTCTGCGCTGTATGAACTCAACAAGAAATGGTCGTTTGGCGCCATATTCACCTTGCAGTCCGGAAGGCCAACCACATACCCGAACGGGTATTATGACTACCAAGGCATCAAAATCCCCAACTACGGCCTGCGAAATGAAGACCGACTGCCCCTCTATCACCACTTGGATATTTCGGCTGTGCTGACGCCTGCCAAAAACAAAGACAGAAACTGGAAAGGCGAGTGGGTGTTTAGTTTTTATAATATCTATAACCGTAAGAATGCAGCTTCTATGAGTTTTAGGCAAAATAAAGACACCGCAATCAACGAGGCAGTCCGACTTTCTATCTTCGGGATTATCCCGAGTGTTACCTATAATTTTAAATTCTAAAGGAATATGAAAAGCTTTACCTACCTCTTTTTAGCCCTTGTCAGCCTTAGCCTTTTCGGTTGTGAAGACGTCATTCGTGTGGACCTCGACACGGCACCGCCACGCTTGGTAGTAGAGGCATCGATAGACAAGTACAAGGATGACACCCACAATACCTCTCAGCGGATAAAACTAACCACCACAACAGGTTTTTATGCGTCAGAAGTGCCTGTGGTTTCAGGGGCGATCATCTACATAGAAGACCAACAAGGCACTAGATTCGACTTCATAGAGCAAGGCGAATCAGGTCAATACATCTGTGCGGATATGGACCTAATCCTAGGCGCAAGCTATACCCTGGTCATACAAGTAGCAGGCGAGGTATATACCGCTACGGAGGTGTTTATGCCTGTGCCCAACATCCAAAATGTCGTACAAACCAATGATATCGGATTCGGTGAAGATACCAAAGAGCTAAAATTCTTCTACCAAGACAACGGCACTACCGATAATTTCTATATGGAGAAAGTAACCAATCCGCTGCTCCCACTACCGAAATACGGAGTCAAAAGCAACGAACTCTTTAAGGGGAATATGATGTATGGCATCTACCTCTCGGACAAATTGGACGTGGGTACAGAAGTTATGTTTGAGCTATACGGCATAACCGAACGCTACAAAAACTATATGGACAAACTGCTGATTGCCGCTAATAACGGCAGCGGGCCCTTTCAACAAACCCCACCCACAGTCAGAGGAAATATCATCAACACAACCAATCCTGAACAATACGCCTTAGGATATTTTAGGCTTTCAGAAGTTTCTAAGTACCTTTACACAGTTGAGTAGTTCAGAAAGAGCAACGAAAAAAAAAGATTACAAACATTTATCAATACACTATACAAAAAAACAGATTGAAACCAACTAGCACCAAATTCTACGCGATACTTAAGAAGAACTTCCCATTTGAGGCAACTCACAAGCAGGACATATTCTTTCAGCAAATCTCTGATTTTGTCGATGCTTCTAGCAAAGATGATATCTTTATCCTCAAGGGATATGCAGGTACCGGGAAAACCACGATCATCTCAACGGTGGTGAATCACCTGAGGGAAATTGCCAAGAATTCGGTGTTGCTCGCCCCAACGGGAAGGGCAGCCAAGGTAATCTCGAATTACTCCGGTAGGACGGCGTTTACTATCCACAAGAAGATATACTACCCAAATGTAAAATCGGGCAATGTAAACTTCACCCTACAGGCCAATAAGCACAAAAATACCATTTTTATAGTTGATGAGGCATCCATGATTTCAGATGTCACTGCCGATAGCAAGTTATTCGAAAACGGCTCGTTGCTCGATGATCTGATTTCGTATGTATATTCAGGCGATAACTGCAAGCTGATATTGATTGGCGATACCGCCCAGCTGCCTCCCGTACACCTGCTCTTAAGCCCTGCGCTCAACCAAGATACACTCGCCACGCAATACAACAAAGAAGTAGGGCATATCGAGCTTGACGAGGTAATGCGCCAAGAGGAAGGCTCAGGCATACTGCACAACGCCACCGAAATAAGAGCATTGCTCAAAGAAGACTACATCACTGACTTCAAGTTTGACCTCAACGGATTTGCAGACATTACTAGGCTAGTGGACGGCAACGAAATACAAGATGCCATATATGAGGCTTATGACAAGAACGGGGTAGAAGAGACCTCATTTATCGTGCGCTCTAACAAGAGAGCCAACCAGTACAACGCACAAATCAGAATCAAAATCCTAGGTAGGGAAAGCGAACTATCCGCAGGAGATTTGCTAATGGTCGTCAAAAACAACTACTTTTGGATCAAACCCACAGACGAAGCCGGATTCATCGCCAACGGAGATATTATTGAAGTACTCGAAATATACAAAATACTAGAACTCTACAGCTTTAGGTTCGCCAAGGTAAAAGTGAGAATGATTGACTATCCCAACCAAAAAGCCTTTGAAACCATTTTGCTCCTCGATACCATCGATATAGAAGCGCCATCGCTTTCTTACGAACAGCAAAATAAGCTATACCAAGAGGTGATCGCTGACTATGCAAGCGAAACATCCAAATACAAAAAATACAAAAAAGTAAAAGAAAACGAATACTTCAATGCCCTACAAGTGAAGTTCTCTTATTCGGTTACTTGCCACAAAGCACAAGGAGGGCAGTGGGAGACCGTTTTTATAGAACAACCCTACTTGCCCAACGGCATCGATAGAGACTACCTCAGATGGCTCTATACCGCCCTTACACGAGCAAAGTCAAAACTATACCTCATCGGATTTAAAGACGAGAACTTTATCTAAATACCTAAAACCTATACACGATTACGACTATGAAAATAATAGCTGTCATCCCCGCCCGATACGCTTCGACTCGATTCCCGGCAAAGCTCCTACAAGACCTCGCAGGAAAAACAGTCATCAGAAGAACCTACGAAAGCGCTCTAGCAACAGGGCTCTTTGACGATGTCTTTGTAGTAACCGACTCAGATCTGATCTACCAAGAGATAGTCAGCAACGGAGGCAAAGCCCTAATGAGTGTCAAACAACACGAATCAGGTAGCGACAGAATCGCTGAAGCAGTAGCCGATTTAGACGTGGATATAGTGGTCAACGTTCAAGGGGACGAACCTTTTATCGACAAAGAATCACTAGAGAAAATAATCGAATTGTATAAAAAAGACCTTGACAAACAAATTGACCTAGCCTCACTGATGCGCGAAATAACCGATACAGAAGCTATTGCGAACCCCAACAACGTAAAGGTGATTACGGATCAATTTGGCTTTGCGCTTTACTTCTCCCGCTCAGTCATTCCTTACCCGAGAGATACAAACGCAGGAGCAAAATACTACCAACACATAGGCGTATATGCCTTCAGAAAACAAGCTTTAATGGATTTTTATGTGCTCCCGATGAAGTCCTTAGAGGCTTCCGAGAAACTAGAACAGTTGCGCTATTTAGAATACGGCAAGAAAATCAGAATGATAGAAACCACCCACACCGGCATCGGCATTGATACGCCAGAAGACCTCGAGCACGCTAGGGCGATGTTCCTATAATTCAAAATAGAGCAAGCCTTAACAATTCCCTATAGAGTCCGCTGAGGATATCCTAATACGATCAAGTCCAATCCCTTAACCCATAACCCATGAGCGATTTAATAGACCGAATTACAAAAATGGAAAATATATTAGACAATCTCACTCTAGTAGTAGAAAAGTCTGACAAAGCCATGGATGAACTTGCGGAGAATTTGAAGGATTTAGAAACACTAAAGGAATACTACCAGTCGCAATATTTGAAGGATGTTACGGCAGAGAGCAGAGGTGAAGTGCCGCAAGAGCTAAAGCGAGGGGTTTTGAGTGAGGATACGGTTTATTTATTGCTTAGCGATATAGTTGAACTGTCTGAAAAAATGGAGCAACTGAGCAAGAAACTTAGATGGTTTTAAGCTGAATTCACCCACAAACGGAATCTATTACCCTGTCCTGTCAAGGTGGGGTTGTTATGTTGTTATGTTGTTATGTTGTTATGTTGTTATGTTGTTATGTTGTTA
>CAZRCB010000016.1:0-25841 GCA_964598455.1 uncultured Flavobacterium sp. | reverse complement strand
GTTTTACCAGCACCGTTATTCCCCACAAGCCCGAAGCTCTCTCCTTTTTTAATTTCAAGATGCTGAATGTTTAAAACCGTAGTGCCATTATAGCTTTTTGTTAGATTATTTACGTGTATCATCTCTATATTTTTTTTAAATTTTTGAATATTATTTTTTGAATGGTCTAAATACTGTTTTCTGATTAACTCTCTTGTTGTTTGAATCCATTAATCATTGCGTATTTTCTTTTTTTGTAGGCTGAAACAATTTTCTTTAAGAATACATTTCGCAATAAAACCCCTAGTCCTCCGATGATTGTCAATACAATAGTAGCAACATCTTCGCCTCCAATAAGGTAGGCTACATACCAAAATCCGATAGGGAAAAGAAGTAACGGGAATCCTAGAATCCACTGCGTAGCGCCTGTACCTTGGTAATTCATAAACGGACTTTTATCTAAATCAATTCGCTTTTTGTTGAAAGAACCCGCATATAATATCAATGGCACGTTCACGCCAGCATTATATACGGCGCAAGCTAGATTCAGCAGTAAGATATTTACGCCAAAATACACATAAGGCGAAGTGATAATAGCCATCACCACTATCGAGAAATACATCAATCCGGCTTTAGATTCTAAATATTGTTTCATCGGGATATTCTGAGACATCATCATCGAATAATAGCTAGAATCCCACGCAGGTATGAATTGTCCGAAGTTGATGACAAAAATTCCAGTCATAAAAACTCCTGCAAATAAATACCAAACAGGTTGTGATTCATACACAGGGCTGGTATAAAAAATCATCCCATAAGCGGCAAACAATAAACTCATCCAAATAGTGGCTTTCGGTCGTTTGTTTCTCCAAATCAACTTTAAATCATTTTGTAAGAACGGAGCAATATTCCCAAACTTTTTAGTCCAAGAGAAATTCGCAGTGCCAATTTCTTCATTTTTATTCTTTAACGAAGCATCTAAATACAGATTGCTTCTCAAGTAGTTGAAGTTCCATATATATAAACCTATAGCTAGCACTATTGGAATCAAAGCCAATAACGGGTAGTCTATCACAGCATTCATCACACTGCCGGTAAGCTCAGTTGTTTTGAATACCTCAAAGTACTCTAAACCAACAAGCGCAAGCACTACGGCTACATAAGGAAGGAAAGCTTTCAGGTTGTTGGTGAATTTTTTCTTAATCAAGAAATTGGCATAGTTCACAACCAATACCAGTGAAAGCATCGCAAGCATCCAAGCTAAAATCTGAAGAACTGAAAAATCTCCTTTAGTTGTACACCATATTCCAAACGGAATAATTGCCAATGGCGCAAGTGTGTTATAGAATGAGAAAATACTTTTGGTCAAAACGAAATGTATAATCGTTTTTCTCTTGATATTATTGACCATCAAAGGTTTGATGTTCAAAACGGGAAGCGTTTGCATCATAAAGCGTATCACAAGCTCATAGACTAGCCAAAGTGCGACAAACGAATTAAGCGCAAATATCGGTTCCTTTTCAGGATACATCTCCTTAAACATTGGATATAAGGCAATACCCAACACTAAAAAAGACAACATAAAATAGGCGGCTAGAAAGCCCATAAATATTTTGAGACCTAAACTTTGACCTAGGCTAGCAGAACGAAAAAATGCTTTCCATTCGAGTTTTAAAAAACGTCTAAACATGGTAGTAACAGATTTTGATTTAATCTATTAGTAGCCCTATTCAGAAATTGTTACAAACAAAAAAGCCTATATAACAAAATATATAGGCTTTCTTAGAATATTTGGCTGTGCTTCTTAATCGTTTAGCTTCAAAACAGCCATAAATGCAGATTGAGGTATCTCTACGTTACCCACAAGTCGCATACGTTTTTTACCTGCTTTTTGTTTTTCGAGAAGTTTTCTCTTTCTAGAAATATCTCCTCCATAACATTTGGCTGTCACGTCTTTACGAAGTGCTTTGATGGTTTCTCGAGCAATAACTTTTACCCCTACAGCTGCCTGAATCGGGATGTCAAATTGTTGTCTCGGGATGAGTTCTCGTAGTTTATTACACATTTTACTACCGATGTTATAAGCGTTGTCTTCGTGAATAAGTGCTGATAGTGCATCCACGTTTTGTCCGTTTAGCAGTACGTCAAGGCGCACTAATTTTGAAACGCGCATCCCAATTGGGTGGTAGTCAAACGAGGCATATCCTTTAGAAACCGTTTTAAGTCTGTCATAAAAGTCAAACACGATTTCAGCTAGTGGCATATCAAAAGTAAGTTCAACTCTCTCTGGAGTCAAATAGGTTTGGTTGGTAATCTGACCTCTTTTCTCAATACACAAACTCATTACGTTACCCACAAAATCAGCTTTAGTAATGATAGTAGCTTTGATGAATGGCTCTTCTACCCTATCAATTTTCGAAATTTCTGGTAAGTCAGATGGGTTGTTGACAACCAAGCCTACTTCTGGGTTTTTCTTGGTATATGCCAAATACGAAACGTTGGGCACTGTAGTAATCACAGTCATATTAAACTCACGCTCTAAACGCTCTTGGATAATCTCCATATGTAGCATCCCTAAGAATCCACATCTAAAGCCAAAGCCTAAAGCCGCAGAACTCTCAGTAGTAAACACAAGTGATGCATCGTTGAGTTGGAGTTTTTCCATCGAGTTTCGCAGTTCTTCGTATTCCTCTGTATCTACCGGATAAATTCCAGCAAAAACCATTGGTTTTACGTTCTCAAAACCATCAATCATATTTTGAGTAGGCTCTTTAGCATCGGTAAGCGTATCACCTACTTTTACTTCTTTTGCCTCTTTGATACCGGAGATCAAATACCCCACATCTCCAGCCGAGATACTGTTTTTGGGAGTTTGACTAAGCTTAAGTGTTCCGACTTCATCAGCAAAATACTCTTTGCCCGTAGCCATAAACTTAATTCGCTGTCCTTTGGTAATTTTTCCGTTTAGCACTCTAAAGATAACTTCAATTCCTCTGAACGGGTTATACACCGAGTCAAAAATAAGCGCTTGAAGGGGTTCATCAACATTTCCTTTCGGTGCCGGAACGCGCTCTATAATAGCTTCTAGTATTTTATCCACTCCAAAACCTGTTTTACCAGAGGCATGGATAATGTCTTCTAAATCACAGCCCAACAAGTCCATGATGTCATCACTCACTTCGTCTGGTTTTGCACTAGGCAAATCCACTTTGTTGAGCACTGGTATTATCACTAAATCGTTCTCAAGTGCTAAATAAAGATTCGAAATAGTCTGTGCCTGAATGCTCTGAGCGGCATCTACGATAAGCAGTGCGCCTTCACAAGCAGCGATAGAACGCGAAACTTCATACGAGAAGTCAACGTGTCCTGGAGTATCAATAAGATTTAGTATAAATTGTTCTCCTTTATACTCAAAATCCATCTGAATAGCATGAGACTTAATGGTAATACCACGTTCTCGTTCAAGATCCATATTATCTAGAAGTTGAGCTTGCTTCTGACGCTCAGTAACAGTCTGTGTATAATCCAGTAACCTATCAGCTAAGGTGCTCTTTCCGTGGTCAATATGAGCAATAATACAAAAGTTGCGAATATTCTTCATCTTCGAAATTTATAAGTAGGCAAAGATAGTTTTTTAGTTGAATTTTTCAAGCTATTTAGATTACAGATTTGCACAAAAAAACTTCGACAGAAACAGGAAGAGGATTCTTTAGATACACTCAACCGTTTCTATCGAAGAAACTACACAAAACAAAAACATACAAACACTTTACTTTCTAAATCTGAATCACAACTTCAGATTATATCTAAAATGATTTCAAACATAAAATCATAAATAGTATTCACAATACATCAAAACCAGAACTCCATTTTAAAAGAACAATAAACACATTGTTCAGTAAACAAATAAAATGCATATTGCTAGAGGCATCTTTGGGTTTTGACTTGAGCAAATAGAGCCAATTCTACACTGACTGGCAAAAATGTAGCGTTACAATAACGTTACAATGCACAACTGACTCACAGTAAACTAATTACAAAATGACTTTTATTGACATTTAACATATCACCCGCCCTACAATTTTATAAACTCAGCCTATTCTATAGCAGTTCACACAGAAAAACGAAATTCAAATCTGTTTTTAGCGCTAAAAAAGACTTGTACTTGGAGTCATACATCTCCTTAATAACTGGCTTTATATTTTATAAAATCAGCTGATTTATATACCAATCTATATTTCTTTGCTTTGAGATAAGTTTAGACTAGTATCGTCAGCAAAAAATTGTAAATTTGCCCCTTGTATCTAAAAATAGTTCAAATGACGATTCCTACACAGTTTGATTCAAAAGCAATAGAAAGCAAATGGTATCAGTATTGGTTAGACCATAAATATTTTCGTTCTACTCCGGATGACAGAGAACCCTATACCATAGTTATTCCGCCACCTAACGTGACTGGAGTTTTGCATATGGGCCATATGCTCAACAATACGATTCAGGATATTCTTATCAGAAGAGCCAGACTTCGCGGATACAACGCTTGTTGGGTGCCAGGTACTGACCATGCCTCAATTGCTACTGAAGCTAAAGTGGTGCAACGACTTAAAGAACAGGGTATTGACAAAAATGACCTCACTAGAGAAGAGTTTCTAGCGCACGCTTGGGATTGGACTCATCAATATGGAGGCGTCATCTTAGAACAACTCAAACAAATTGGTGCTTCGTGTGATTGGGACAGAACCAAATTCACTATGGACCCTGATATGTCTGCTTCTGTAATCAAAGTTTTTGTTGACTTATACAACAAGGGAATGATTTACCGCGGTTACCGCATGGTAAACTGGGATCCAGAGGCAAAGACAACCTTGTCAGATGAAGAAGTAATCTATGAAGAAAGTCAAGGGAAACTCTATCACCTGAAATATAAAATCATAGGTACAGATGAGTTTGTAACTATCGCTACCACACGACCAGAAACGATTTTGGGCGATACTGCAATATGTGTGAACCCCAACGATGAGCGCTATGAACACCTGAAAGGCAAAACAGTCATCGTTCCGATTGCAAATCGTGAAATCCCGATTATTTTTGACGATTATGTAGACATGGAATTCGGTACAGGAGCACTAAAAATAACACCTGCACACGATATGAATGATAAAACTTTAGGAGATAAACACAACCTAGAGATTATCGACATCTTTAACGAAGACGCCACACTCAACTCTTTTGGATTACACTACCAAGGAAAAGACCGCTTTGTGGTTCGTGAAGAAATTGCAAAAGAATTAGAACAAATAGGCGCTTTAGAAAAAGTAGAGACTCATCTTAACAAAGTAGGAACTTCTGAGCGTACCAAAGCCGTTATCGAACCGAGGCTATCTGACCAATGGTTCTTAAAAATGGACGATTTGGTAAAACCAGCACTAAAAGCTGTGCTAGAAACTGAGGAAATCAAATTCTATCCAAAGCGTTTTGACAATACCTACAAACATTGGTTAGAGAATATTCAAGATTGGAATATCTCGCGTCAGTTGTGGTGGGGACAACAAATTCCAGCCTATTATTACGGCAAAGGTAAAGAAGACTTCGTTGTTGCTGAAACGAAAGAAGAAGCGCTGAAACTCGCTCAAGACAAAACGAAAAACTCGGCATTAACAGCTGAAGACCTTAGACAAGATGCAGATGCGCTTGATACTTGGTTCTCTTCTTGGCTGTGGCCGATGAGTGTTTTTAGTGGAATATTAGACCCTGAAAACGAAGAGTATAAATACTATTATCCAACCAATGATTTAGTAACTGGTCCGGATATTATTTTCTTCTGGGTAGCTCGAATGATTATTGCAGGTTATGAATATGAAGGCAAAAAACCTTTCTCAAATGTATATTTCACAGGACTTGTAAGAGACAAACAAAGACGAAAAATGTCTAAATCTCTGGGTAACTCTCCTGACCCTTTAGATCTGATCGAAAAATTTGGTGCCGATGGCGTGCGTTGTGGTTTACTGCTGAGCGCTGCTGCGGGTAATGATATCATGTTTGACGAAGAACTCTGTAACCAAGGAAAAGGATTCGCAAACAAAATATGGAATGCTTTCCGACTGATCAAAGGCTGGGAAGTAACCGATATCGAGCAACCTCTTAACGCAAAAGTAGCTATCGAGTGGTTTGACAACAAGTTTCAGAAAACATTGGCGGAAGTAAATGATGATTTTGAGAAATACAGAATCTCAGACGCACTGATGGCAACCTATAAACTAGTTTGGGACGATTTCTGCTCGTGGTATCTTGAGATGATTAAACCCGCCTATCAACAACCGATTGACAGAGCGACCTTTGACAAAACCATCAGCATACTCGAAGACTTGCTGAAATTGCTCCATCCGTTTATGCCTTTCTTAACAGAGGAAGTTTGGCAGTTGATCACCGATAGAACTCCAGAGGAAGCACTTGTCATCGCAACATATCCGACGCAAACAAACTACGACCCAAAAATTATTACTGATTTTGAATTTGCCACTGAAGTGATCTCAGGAATTCGCACTATCAGAAAAGAAAAGAATATTCCGTTTAGAGACCAGATTGAACTAAAACTAATCAACAACGAGAAAACAGCAGACTATTTTGATCCGATTATCACCAAACTTGGCAATATCTCTAACCTAGAATATATAGACGGAGCCGTTAATGGCGCTTTGACCTTTAGAGTAAAATCAAATGAATACTTCGTACCGATTGCCGGAAATATCAATATTGAGGAAGAGATTGCAAAACTTACGGAAGAATTAAACTATACAAAAGGCTTTTTAGCCTCGGTTGAAAAGAAACTTTCTAACGAACGCTTTGTGGCAGGTGCGCCAGAACAAGTGATTGCTATCGAAAAGAAAAAGCAAGCTGATGCATTAGCAAAAATTGCAACACTAGAACAAAGTATTGCTAGTCTGAAATAATACACTTAAAAAAAAAAGAAAAGGATTTGAAACACTTGATCGTTTTTAGATTATCAGCTATGGGCGATGTGGCGATGACGGCTCCAGTTATCCGAGCGGTAGTAGCACAACATCCAGAGGTGAGGATTACGGTGGTGTCAAGGCCCTTTTTTAAGCCTTTCTTTGACGGAATTGAGAGAGTAGATTTCTTCCCTATTGATTTAAATGAGCGACACAAAGGATTCTTAGGACTGCTACGATTGTATAAGGACCTAAAAGAGCTGAATGTTGATGGATTTGCCGATTTGCACAATGTAATTCGGTCAAAAGTGGTTAGAAGTTTATTCTCATTGTCAGGAAAGAAAACCGCTTCTCTTGACAAGGGTAGAGCGGAGAAAAAAGAACTTACTAGATTCGAAGAAAAAACCCTCAGACCACTCAAGACGATGCATCAGAGGTATGCAGATGTGTTTGAACAACTGGGTTACAAAACCTATTTAAGCCTGGCTAGCTTCCCTAAAAAAGCAATTTTATCTGATGAGGTTCTAGCTGTAACAGGAGAAAAGTCAGATAAGTGGGTCGGGGTCGCTCCTTTTGCACAATACCAATCAAAGGTATATCCTCTGGATTTAATGCAAGCGGTGATTGATAAACTGGCTGAACAACCCAATCTGAAAGTCTTATTGTTTGGTGGTGGTGAAGCGGAAATTAAGCAACTCAACACACTCAAGAAAAACTATCCGAATGTGATTGTGATTGCTGGTAGGATTAAGTTTCAACACGAGTTACATCTGATTTCAAATCTAGACATGATGCTATCAATGGATAGCGGAAATGCACATATAGCCGCAATGTATGGCGTAAGAACTTTGGTTCTTTTTGGAGCTACGCATCCCTATCTGGGTTTTATGCCTTTCAGACAACCGCTAGAGTATGCACTACTCCCTGATTTAGAGAAATACCCAAAATTGCCTACCTCTGTTTACGGAAATAAGCTTATTGACTCCTATCAAGATGCTATGCGCTCTATTGCTCCTCAAAGTGTCGTGGATAAAATAAAGTCTGTTTTAGCCTAAAATAGTTCGTGTCAAAAAAAATAAAAAAGCCGTACTGAAAATTTCAGTACGGCTTTTTTGAAGTAAAATGAAAAAAATGTATTCTAATTATGCAAAAGTTTTTTCTAACTCTTGTGCGCGCAAGAACAAAATATTGTTTTCTAAATGAATATGTTTGTGAAGATCCTGTTCGAATTCTTGCAACATCAGAAAAGCGGTTCTGTACGTACTACAAGCATCTTCCGGAGGCGTGTAGCCATCGGTAAGTCTAGATAATTCTCTAAAGTTACCTCCTTCGATATCATGCTCGTGTTTCATCATTTCAATCGGATTATCAACTGACCCGAATTGAGGTTTGACTAACGGCTGGTTTGAAATCTTTGCTTGCATCATTTTTCTGATAAAAGGGAACAAAATTAGTTCTTCTTTTTTCATGTGCGCAGCCAAGTTTTGAGCCGATTCTGTAAATAGTTTTTCAACCTCTAAAAGCTCTGGATGATTAGACCCGTGTACTTTTGAAATTTTAGCCAAGAATGTCTGAATAACTGGAGTTTTCTCCTCAACGTATCGGTGATGCGTTTTTTCGACATAATCAGCCAATAAATCTAAAGGCCAAGCTTTAAAATCGATATTTGAATTTCCTTTAGCTTCAAGGATTTCTTTGATTTGAGATGACATATTTGCCAAGTCTAAATCATTTTTTTGGCTTACCTCCTCTAAGGTTCTATTTCCTTTGCAACAGAAGTCTATGCCAAGCTTAGAGAAAAGTGCAGCCGTCCTGAAATCTTGAGCCACAATCTCCCCTATTGGTGTTTTTTCTAGGGTATTCATAAGTTTTTTTTTATTCTGCGATTAGCTTCCCTTTCATCATTCCGTAATGACCAGGGAAAGAACATAGGAAGTCATAAGCTCCTGCTTCTTCAACAGTAAACTCGATAGTGTCTGACTCACCACCTCCTATTAATTTTGTGTGTGCAAGAACGCTTGCTGCTTCAGAAGCTGGAACATACTCTTCATCTGTAGCTACTTGTGCTTTTTGAGCATAAGCTTGCATATCCACACCTTGGTTAAGAACTACAAAGTTATGTCCCATAACATTTTTAGCCATTTTACCAGTATGGTTTAGCGTTAAGATGATTTTTGTACCTACAGGAACAATGATTTCTGCTTTGTCAAACTTCATCATGTCATCAGAGTTAATTTCTACTTCGAAATCTGTTGCTTCAGCCACTTGTTCTTGTTGTGGTTCTGGAGTTTCCGTAACTACTGTTTCTGTGTTTGCTTTGTCTTTACAAGAAGTCATTCCTGCGATTAGTGCTACTAGAGCGATACTTTTGAAAATGTTTTTCATAGTTTTTAGAGTTTGTTATAATTAGATTTAATTTTCAATGCAAAGATAACTATTTTTTAGTTTAGGCTAGTTATGATTAAAGTCATAAGATGCGAAATATTTAGAACAAATCTAAATAGATTGTATTCAGACTATAAAAATTTATCCTACAATATTAATAATTTTTCCAAGCACCACAATCACTTTCTTAGGCTCTCTACCTTGTAGGTGCTCAAGAGTTCTTTCGTCTTTAAGAATAATTTGCTCTACTTCTTGCGCTGTCAAATCAAGAGACAAACCGATGGTAAAACGCATTTTTCCGTTGAATGAAACTGGATATTCTTTTTCAGATTCTACCAAATGTCTTTCTTCAAAAATAGGAAACGGAGCGGTTGAAATACTTCCGTTATGACCTAATTTGTTCCATAATTCTTCTGCAATATGCGGAGCATAAGGCGAAATCAAAATTGCCAACGGTTCTAGAATCGCTCTATGATGACATTTTTGTTGTGAGAGTTCGTTCACGCAAATCATAAACTGCGAAACCGAAGTGTTGAACGAGAAATGCTCAATGTCTTCTGTTACTTTTTTGATGGTCTTGTGCAATGATTTATACATCTCCTTGGTTGGCTCTTGGTCAGTGACGTTTAGGCCATTATCGTTGTAGTATAACCTCCATAGTTTTTTAAGAAACCCGAAAACTCCCGTAATTCCTGCTGTATTCCATGGTTTAGCTTGCTCCAATGGTCCTAAAAACATTTCGTACAAACGCAAAGTATCTGCTCCGTATTCGTTACAAATGTCGTCCGGATTTACTACGTTGTATTTGGATTTTGACATTTTTTCGACTTCTCGACCTACAATGTATTTTCCGTCTTTGTTTGTTATCACCTCATCTTTAAAATCTTTATAAAGATAACTATTAAAGAATTCATCGATTTTCAAAGTATTATTAAATTCATCTATACAGGATAGTTCAACGTGTAAAGGATGAAAATCTAAAGAATAATCCATTTCCCAAGTAGGATTTTTTTCTTTAAAAGATTTTATATACTCTTCAATAAAATTTCTTACACTTTCGCTTAAAAAATCATCATTTCCATCTACCTTATATTGTTCTACTAAATCTTTAGAAAGGTAAACTGGAATAATTTTTCCATCAACTCCAGAACTATCTGACCCGACTTTAAAATGTTTAAAATCAATTTCAATTCTATAAACAAAAGCACTCATTCCCAAAATCATTCCTTGGTTGATGAGTTTTTTGAATGGTTCTTCGGTTGGAACAAGGTTTTTATCTTTTAAGAATTTATTCCAAAAACGAGAATACAACAAATGTCCTGTTGCGTGTTCGCTTCCTCCAATATACAAATCTACATTTTCCCAATATTGGATAGTTTCTTGAGAGGCAAACTCACTTTCGTTATTTGCATCCATATATCGTAACCAATACCAAGAAGAACCAGCCCAACCAGGCATTGTGTTCAACTCTAACGGGAAAACCGTTTTGTGGTCGATTTTTGAATTTTCTACTACCTGATTATTTTCTGTATCCCAAGCCCAAACCGAAGCGTTTCCGAGTGGTGGTTGCCCATCCTCGGTTGGTAAATATTTTTCTACTTCCGGCAAGCGAATCGGTAAATGCTTTTGATCAATCATTTGTGGTAAACCATTTACATAATATACAGGAAACGGTTCTCCCCAATAGCGTTGACGTGAGAAAACCGCATCACGCAAACGGTAGTTTACTTTGGCTTTTCCAGCTCCGATTTTCTCTAATTCTTCAATGATTTTTGCCGTTCCTGACTTGTAATCCAATCCGTTTAAGAAATCAGAATTTTCGAATACAAAACCGCCTTTTTCAGTAAAAGCTTGTTCTGAAATATCTTTGTCGAATATGTTTTTAATCTCAATTCCGAAATGTTTTGCAAAAGCATAATCACGCTCATCTCCACACGGAACAGCCATTACCGCTCCAGTTCCGTAACCAGCCAATACGTAGTCACCAATCCAAATCGGAATGGGTTCTTTGGTAAACGGATGTTCTGCATAAGCTCCCGTAAACACGCCCGAGATGGTTTTTACATCCGCCATACGCTCTCTTTCCGAACGTTTTGCAGTAGCCTCGATATAAGCCTCGACTTGTGATTTTTGTTCAGCAGTTGTGATTTTAGCCACCAAATCGTGTTCGGGTGCCAAGGTCATAAACGAAACGCCGAAAATGGTATCAGGACGGGTTGTAAACACTTCAATAATGTCGAATGTCGAATGTCGAATGTCTGTAACGTCTTCCTTACTTTCGACTTTTGACTTTTGACTTTTGACTTTAAACTTAACAGACGCTCCAACGGATTTTCCAATCCAGTTTCTTTGAGCTTCTTTCAGGCTTTCTGTCCAATCTATAGTGTCGAGTCCTTGTAGCAAACGTTCTGCATAAGCCGAGATGCGCATACTCCACTGGGTCATTTTCTTGCGGACGACTGGGTGCCCACCACGTTCTGATACGCCGTTAATTATTTCGTCATTGGCAAGAACAGTACCTAAAGCAGGACACCAGTTGACTTCGGTTTCTGCCAAAAAGGTCATTCTGTATTTCAGTAAGATACTTTGTTTTTCATCCGAAGAGAACGCATTCCATTCATCCGAAGAGAAAGGGACAATATTATCATCACACACAGCATTAACCTTGGCGTTTCCGTGCTTTCCGAAGATTGAAATAAGGCTAGTGATATCTTCGGCTTTGTCTGTGTCTTTGTTGTACCAAGAGTTGAATAATTGGATAAAAATCCATTGGGTATGTTTGTAGTACGACGGGTCAGAGGTGCGTACTTCTCTGCTCCAATCAAATGAAAAACCAATTTTGTCTAATTGTTCGCGGTATCTTGCGATATTTGTTTCGGTCGTGATCGCAGGATGTTGCCCGGTCTGAATCGCGTATTGCTCTGCAGGCAACCCGAACGAGTCATAACCCTGTGGGTGAAGAACATTAAAACCTAGATGGCGCTTGTATCGAGCCACGATATCAGAGGCGATATATCCGAGTGGATGCCCAACGTGAAGCCCCGCTCCTGAAGGATACGGAAACATATCTAGCACATAGTACTTTTCTTTAGAAGAGTTATTCTCTGCTTTAAAACTTTGGTTATCTGCCCAATATTTTTGCCATTTCGGCTCAATTTCGTTCGGATTGTATTTCATTTTTTTAATTAGAATTTATTGTTTGAGATTATAGGAATATAAGCCTAAATCAGTGAATTTTAAATATAGTGATTGTTTTATTTTGTGAGCCACATACCTAGCCAGATAGCCAAAAGTCCTAAGACCACACTCAGCATGATATACGAAAGTGCCAAAAGCGAATTTCCGGATTGAAAAAGTTTTAGGTTTTCTAGTGCAAAGGCAGAAAAGGTAGTGAATCCTCCACAAAAACCTGTGATGAACAGCAACTTTAGGTTTGCGTTATCTATGTTGTTATTGGTCATATAACCCACTAAAAGCCCAATTACTAGACAGCCGATTACATTGACCATAAACGTAGCCCACGGAAATAATCCCTGCGCATAAGGCTTGGTCAACACATAGGTCAAATAGCGGAAAACACTTCCGACACCGCCGCCTAATCCTACTAATAATAGTGTTTTTAGCATAATTATGTCTAACAAAACTTCCTTGATCATCATCGCTTCAACTCTACTATCGCATCTCAGTCCAAGCTATAGGGACTGCAAAAAAGTATAGCTCGCCTAAAAAGTATCCAAAAAAGCTACTGCTTCTAAGAAAACAAAGGCAAATTTAAGGTTTATAGGTCAAAGTAAAAACTTTATGAATAGCAATCTTATTTTAAAATTTCTTACTTTTACAGCTTAAATTATTTTTTATGGGTTCATCATTTGAAAAATACCAAAAGCGAAGACTGATATCTTCTTATTTTTCAGTTGTACTGAGTATATTTTTAGTGCTTTTTCTGTTGGGTTCTTTGGGTTTATTTGTGATTAATTCGAAGAAATTATCTGATAACTTCAAAGAGGAAATCCCGATGACCGTATTTTTTAATAAAGACGCTTCAAAGGAATCTATAGAGAGTTTTGACCGATTGGTCAAGTCAAAAAGCTATATCAACAAAGCTGTTTTCGTAACAAAAGAACAAGCAGCCGAGCAGCACCAACAGGAGCTTGGCGATAATTTCGTAGAACACCTAGGTTCTAATCCGCTCTCTGACTCGTATGATATTCGCTTGAAAGCAGACTACGTTGTCACCGATAGTTTGACTAAGATCGTCACCGAAATCAAAGCGCAAGACCAAGTGAAGAGCGTGAATTATGATAATGTGTTGGTCGATATGGTCAATGAGAATATCGTAAAAATCACCTATTGGATGCTGATCATTAGCGGTTTTTTCTGTCTGATTGCCGTATTGCTTATCAACAGCTCGCTTCGTTTGTCGATTTATTCAAATCGATTTATCATCAAAACCATGCAGATGGTGGGTGCTACCAAATCATTCATCAGAGGTCCGTTTGTCTGGACAAGCGTGAAGTTGGGCATCGTGGGCGCATTATTGGCAATTATCGCTCTATACATCGGGCTATATTACGTAGATCAACGCTTCCCGCAATTTGAGTTTCTGAATGACTATATGTCGCTCGGAATTGTTTTTGGAGGAGTACTGCTTTTCGGGATACTGATCTCTTGGATAAGCACTTTCTTTGCCACCCAACGCTTCTTGAACCTCAGAACAGACGATTTGTATTAGTCTGAGCAAGCAATCACAAAATATACTATACATCAAAAGTAAAGAAATGAGAAACGAATTTTTATTTAGCAAGACTAACTATACCACACTTATTGTAGGTATTTTGGTTATTGCACTTGGTTTTATCCTAATGATTGGCGGAGGAAACGATGATCCGAATGAGTTTAGCGAAGCAATTTTTAGTTTCAGAAGAATTCACCTCGCTCCTGCTTTAGTACTTGGCGGAATGGGAATTTCGTTTTATGCCATATTTAAGAAAGACAAAAAGAAAACATAAATGGATTTATTTAAAGCTATAATCATAGCTATCATTGAAGGACTGACCGAATACCTACCTATCTCATCAACCGCACATATGGGCTTCACCGCTGCCCTTATGGGAATGGAAGACAGTGAGTTCTTAAAGATGTTTCAGGTCTCAATTCAGTTCGGAGCCATATTATCAATAGTCGTGTTGTATTGGAGACGATTTTTTGACTTCTCAAACCTCAAATTTTACTACAAACTCTTCTTTGCTGTTTTGCCTGCCTTGATTCTGGGCTATTTGTTTGACGACAAAATTGAAGCGGTATTGGGCAATCAAATCGCTATTTCATCTGTGCTAGTCTTGGGTGGAGTGGTTTTACTTTTTGTGGACAAATGGTTTAAGAATCCTACAGTTCTTGACGAAAAAGACATCTCAATCAAAAAAGCAGTTATGATTGGTTTTTGGCAATGCCTAGCCATGATGCCCGGCACGTCTCGTTCGGCAGCTTCTATCATCGGTGGTATGACCCAAGGGTTGAGCAGAAAAGCTGCCGCTGAATTCTCTTTCTTCTTGGCTGTGCCTACGATGCTTGCTGTTACGGTGTATTCGATATTCATAAAAACATGGGGCGAAGGCACCGACCAAGCTCAAAAAGGATACGAAATGATCATGGCAACTCCGGAAAACATCAAAGTGTTTATATGGGGAAATATAATTGCGTTCATTGTAGCACTTATTGCCGTAAAGACCTTTATAGCGTTACTCACCAAATACGGTTTCAAGTTTTGGGGATGGTATAGAATCATTATTGGGATTCTTCTTTTAATCTACTTTTATTATTTTCAGTAATGCAGGAACTATCAGCAGAAGACTATCAAGCAGGCAGGGTTTTGCTCATTGACAAACCACTGACTTGGAGTTCTTTTCAGGCAGTCAACAAGCTCAAATACGCCTTAAAACGCAAATACAACTTACCGAAATCCTTCAAAATCGGACATGCCGGAACCCTTGACCCCTTGGCTACAGGATTGCTAATTGTCTGTACCGGAAAATTCACCAAAAGCATCTCTGAAATTCAAGGACAGGACAAGGAATATACCGGAACCATCACGGTGGGCGCTACAACTCCGTCGTATGACTTGGAGACTGAGGTTGACCAAACTTTTCCTAGCGCACATATTACAGAAGAACTAATACACGAAACTACCAAACAATTCTTAGGAGATATCCAACAAAAACCACCTGTTTTCTCGGCTATCAAAAAGGACGGGAAACGCTTGTACGAACACGCCAGAAAAGGCGAAGAGGTAGAAATTGCCTTCCGTGATGTTAGGATTGAAATTTTTGAAATCACACGTATAGCACTACCCGAAATAGATTTTAGAGTGGTTTGTAGCAAAGGAACTTATATTCGTTCGCTTGCGAATGATTTTGGATTGGCTTTGGGTTCGGGCGCCTATCTTTCAGCACTTCGACGCACCAAAATAGGCAACTATTCGGTGGATGATGCCATCTCGGCGGATGCTTTTGAAGGATAGTTTATATAGAACTAGACTTACAACAACTCGTTGACCAAGCCCAATATCCTTCCGAATTGCTCTTCTTTAGACATATATGAATTGTCAATTTCGATAGCATCGGCAGCTTTGACTAGCGGAGAATCTTTTCGGTTCGTATCGATATAATCTCTTTGGGTGACGTTTTCTAGCACTTCTTCAAAAGTGATTGAATCGTCTTTGGCAAGAAGTTCTTTATACCTACGTTTAGCTCTGATATTCGGGTCAGAGGTAATAAAGAGTTTCAGTTCTGCATCTGGGAAAACTACCGTTCCGATATCTCTACCGTCCATAACCAAGCCTTTTTCTTTGCCCATTTCTTGTTGTTGCTGTACTAATTTGGCTCTGACTTCTGAAATTTCAGCTATTCTGCTCACATAATTAGACACCTCAATAGTTCTGATTTCACGCTCTACATTTTCATCATTCAAATAGGTCTCTGAATACCCCAACTCAGGATTGTATTTGAAGCTGATTTTTATCTTATCTAAATTCCAAATCAGGTTCTCCACATCAAACCGATTCTGGTCGATCATATGTTGTTGCATCGCAAAATAGGCAACAGCTCTATACATAGCGCCTGTATCTACATAGACATAGCCCAAGTGCTTGGCGAGTTGTTTGGCAATAGTACTCTTTCCTGTAGAGGAAAATCCGTCGATAGCTATGGTAATTTTTTTGGTCATTAGATGCTTTAGTTAAAGTGGCAAACCCACAATTTTCTATTGTAAATTGATAATCATCCCGAATAAACTCGTGTTTCCAGCAGTTGTAAATCGTGAATAGGAATAATTAAACCTCAGTTTTCCTGTTTTGATACCGATACCTGCTGACAAACCTGAGAAGGTGCGCTGGTCTTCGAGCACTAGCTCCTGACTCCTTCTGAAGTTGTAGCCCACACGGATATTAAAACTCTTTTGTGGGAATAACTCTACGCCTAGGATTACGTGCCTCAAAACATTATTAATAAACGATGGCTTGTCTTCTTTGACCCCGCCGTCTAAACCTTGTTCTGAATGCACCGGATTAGTGAAGGCTAGATTCCATTGTTGTAAATTCTCTAAAGTCAAATGCCATCTGATGGGCACGTGTTCTAGTTCTTGCGAAACGCCCGCTATAATTTCTAGGGGTAAACTCTCATTAGTACCGGCATAAGTGGTGATTTGCGCACCTATATTTCGTATGGCAAGGGCAATATTTAAGTCATTGTCTTCATCGATATAAATCGCACCTAAATCCATTGCAGCGCCAAAGGAATGGTAACTCTCTAACGTTGAAGAAATCATTTTCAGGTTGGCACCGACATAAAAATCTGACCACGGGATATTATAGGCATAGCCCAAAGACAGCGCGGCTTCACTTCCCGTAAAAGTCTCTGTTTGCATACCAAACTCGTCGCGACCATCAAAGTCGCCGTAATTGACATAACTCACCCCAACGTGAAAAGTCTGCACCCTTCTGTCCCAAGTATAGGCATAAGAACCCGTACCATAGCTGACTTCTCCGAAATAACTTCCGTAATTAGCTGAGAGCTGATTGTCCATATCAGGGTTAATGGTTGCGGGATTAAAAATCGCTTGGTTGACATCGTAATCATAAATGGTAATCACTTTTCCGCCCAAGGCAGCTTGTCTTGGGGAAGTCATCAAATTCAAGAATTGATACACCGATTGTCCTCCTACTTGGCTAAACCCAAGTAAGCTACACAAAAGTAAACCGACAAGAAAAAGATTTTTAAACATAAGGTGAATCAGAGCTACCTTTTAAATAACGAAAGTACAACTATATTATTTTAGAGCCTGTTGCATTGCCTGCTTTTGTGCCTACAACGACTAAGGTATATTCATATATTTATGCGTTTGCAACGAGATTTTCCATTTTGGATTATTCATCACATAATCCACAATTAGCGGGGTCATTTCGTCGGCTTTGCCCCATTCAGGCTGCAAGAGTAGTGCGCAGTCTGCACCTACTTTGGCGGCTTGTTCTTCGGCAAATATAAAGTCGTGTTTATTGAAGATGATCACCTTGAGTTCCTGAGCTTTAGTATATGCTTCTTCGACCGGTAGTTTTGGTTTCTTAGGCGATAGACACACCCAATCCCAAGTACCCGAAAACGGATAAGCGCCTGAGGTCTCGATATGTACTTTAAATCCCTCTTCTTTTAATCTTTTGGTCAGCTGATCCATATTCCACGTCAGTGGCTCACCACCGGTAATCACTACAGATTTTGCTTTTGATTTTTTGGCATTAGCGACCATAGTCTCAACTGAGGTCAACGGATGCTTGGCGGCCTCCCAACTCTCTTTGACATCGCACCAATGGCAACCCACATCACATCCGCCAAGGCGAATAAAGTAAGCGGCTACGCCTGTGAATACGCCTTCTCCCTGAATGGTATAAAACTCCTCCATTAGTGGGAGTTCTAGTCCTTTGAGAATACTGTCTTTTATATCGGTTTGTTGTTTCAAAATTATCTTTTTACTGCTTTGCTATACTAATTTATACTCTACCAAATACTCGGCAATCTGCACTGCATTTGTAGCAGCTCCTTTTCTGAGGTTATCGGCTACAATCCACATATTGACGGTGTTGGGCTGGCTCTGATCTCTTCTGATTCTACCCACAAACACTTCGTCTTTCCCTTCTGCGTATAACGGCATCGGATAGGTAAAGGTGTCTAGGTTATCCTGAACTTTCAGACCTGGCGTATTGTGCAGGATGCCTCGAATTTCGCTTTCAGTGAAATCATTTTCGAACTCGATGTTTACCGATTCGCTATGTCCGCCAATAACGGGAATTCTGACTGCTGTAGCCGTAAGGGCGATAGACTTATCTTTGAGTATTTTCTGAGTTTCGTTCACGAGTTTCATTTCCTCTTTGGTGTATCCGTTTTCTTCGAATACATCGCATTGTGGTATGGCGTTTTTGTGGATTTGATATTTATAAGCCATCTCCCCTATATCGCCTTTGTATTCGTTTTCGAGTTGTTGCATGGCTTTTACTCCCGTACCAGTTACGGATTGATAAGTAGAAACCACTACTCGTTTGACCTTATATTTTTGGTGCAAGGGCGCTAGAGTCATCACGAGTTGAATCGTAGAACAATTTGGGTTGGCTATAATTTTATCTGAGGTAGTCAGCTCTTGTGCGTTGATTTCCGGTACGATTAGCTTTTTGGTTGCGTCCATTCTCCAAGCCGAAGAATTATCGATGACGGTTGTGCCTACGGCGGCAAACTTTGGTGCCCAGAGCAGTGAAGTCTCACCTCCTGCCGAGAACAAAGCAATATCTGGCGCAGCATCCACAGCCTCCTGAAGTCCGATCACTGTATGGTTTTTCCCTTTGAAGCGCAATTCTTTGCCTACAGAGTTCTCCGAAGCTACCAAAAGCAATTCAGTAAGAGGGAAGTTACGCTCCTCTAATATTTCTAGAATTATGGTACCTACCATTCCGGTAGCACCTACAACTGCAACTCTCATAGTATTGTTCTTAATTTTCACAATTCACAAAGATACGATTTTGGCTTGGAATAATCTTATGAAGTGGTTGTTTTTAGCCCAACTGATTTTGGTCATAGAGCTAATATATGCCAAAAGAAAAATCCCTTTAAACCAATTGGCCTAAAGGGATTTTATTGAAGGATTATTTTGTTTTAAACGCCAAATTTATGCGTTTTCGATTTCTGTTGCAGTAGTAGTTTCATCTTCTTGAGGAATGATTTTATCAGCTCCGCTTTTGATCATTGTGTCAGCCATAATTGGCGTAGCGATAAAGATAGAAGTAAACGTACCTACGACAATTCCGATTAGCATCGCAAAGATAAATCCTCTAAGCGACTCACCACCGAAAATAAATACAGCAAGCAATACGATTGTTAAACTAAGAGAAGTGTTGATCGTTCTACTCAAAGTAGTATTCAGGGCTAGGTTTACCGTATCTGTAAAGCTCTCTCCTGTCTCCTCTGTTCTTCTGAGTCTCAAGAATTCACGTACCCTGTCAAATACGATCACGGTATCGTTAATCGAGAATCCGACAACGGTTAGTAGTGCAGCGATAAGGTGTTGGTCAAGCTCCATATTAAACGGCATAATCGTATAGGTTAACGAATAAACTCCCAATACAATAATTACGTTTTGAACCAGTCCAACGACAGCACCTAAGCTAAACTGCCATCTTCTGAAACTGATCAAGATATAGATAAACATAATTATGAATGCTCCTAGTACGGCTTTAAGCGCATCGTACTTTAGGTCATCAGCAATAGTAGGTCCTACTTTTGATGTTTCTAATACTCCGATAGTCTTGTTGTCATAGCTTGACATAAACTGATCAAAAGTCATTTCAGACGGCAAAAACTCTTTTAGGTTGTCGTAAAGCATATGGTTGATTTCGTTGTCAACTTCTGTGCTTTCGTCCTCTACTTTATATTTTGTTGTGATTCTTAGTTGGTTAGCAGCACCATAAGTCTTAGCCTCTGCACTTCCGAAAACTGTTACCAATTTATCTTTGACTTCGTTTGCATTTACGTCTTGCGCAAACTTCACTTGATAGGTTCTTCCTCCTACAAAATCAACACCTGGGTTTAGTCCTTTGGTTGAAAGTGATACGAAAGAGATAATCACAGCGATGATCGAAACTGCATAAGCAAGTTTTCTTTTGCCTAAGAAGTTATAGTTGGTTCCCACAAACCAATTCTCTGTAAGTTTTGTAGAGAATTTGATGTTTTCTCCTTTATCCACTTTAGAATAAATGAATAACATCGGTATAAAAATAGCCGTAAATAAAGAGGTAGCAATACCGATGATTAGCGTAGTTGCGAAGCCTTGGATCGGTCCTGAACCAAAGATAAACAATATGATACCTACGAGTGCCGTGGTGATGTTTGCATCAAAGATAGAAGACAAGGCACCGTTCCAGCTAAATGCGTGATCTACAGCTTCTTTAATCGTCTTGCCGGCTCGGAGTTCTTCTTTGACCCTTTCGTTGATAATGATGTTGGCGTCAATTGCCGTACCTATGATAAATACGATACCTGCAATCCCCGGTAAGGTCAATACAGCTCCAAGCGATGCTAATACTCCAAAGATAAACAAGAGGTTTACTAATAGGGCAATATTGGCATACATCCCTGTTCTACCATAATATATAATCATCCATAGCAATACGATGATAAATCCGATGATAAACGAGATTACCCCGTTCTGAATTGCTTGTTCACCAAGTGATGGCCCTACTACTGCCGATTGAATAATGTCAGCAGATGCGGGTAGCTTACCTGCCTTTAGGATGTTCGCAAGGTCGGTAGTTTCTTCTAGTTTGAAGTTTCCTGAGATACTTGAGTTACCTCCAGAGATGGCTTCGTTTACGTTAGGTGCAGAATATACTTGATCATCGAGAACGATCGCAACAGCACCTTGTCTAGCGGCTACTTCTCGGGTTAGTTTTTCCCATTCTTTTGCGCCGTTAGAGTTCATTCTCATCGATACTGCTGGTTTTCCGAATTGGTCAAAATCCGAACGTGCATCGACAACAACTCCTCCGACTAGTGCTGCTTTATTCTCTCTGTTACCTTTGATGGCATAAAGCTCTACCACCTCCATTTTCACTGCTTTGGCCTCAGTCGAACGCACTAATTGTTTGTCGAGTACATATTGTGTCGTAGGTTTGCTCCACAAGAATTTTGCGTAGCGTTGTTCAGGTGACAACAAACCTCTGATGTGTGCATCGCGGAAGTATCCTGCAATCTCTGCTGTATCTTTTAGGGCATAATATCCCAAGACTTGTCCTCCACCAAAAGCAGCCATTTTATCGATGATCGGTCCTGCTGATTGACTTTCTGTATCGGCTTTGTCTGTTAGCAAAGCTTCGATATCGCTCTTAAGCTTTGATATCGAGTCGGTATCGGTGGTTGTTTCTTCTTTTTTAGGTTGAGCTTGTTTTTTGAGCTCTTGGTTAGCCGCCATAATGAAGTTTCCGATTTCCTCCATTTTATATACTTCCCAGAATTCTAACTGAGCTGTACTCTGAAGTAGTTTCTTAATACGCGCTTCATCTTTGGCTCCAGGTAGTTCAACTAAGATTCTACCTGTGTTTCCGATTTTCTGAATATTAGGTTGCGCTACACCGAACTTGTCGATGCGCTCTCTGATAATCTGAAAGGCACTCTCTACTGATTCATCTACTTTTTTGAGGAGTACTTTTTTCACCTCATCATCGGTAGAATTGATGTTGATTTCTTTTTCGTCAAAGTTTCTGTTCGCAAAAATATCAGGCGAAGCCAATCTAGTGGTTCCTCCTGCCTCTTTGTTTGCAATGTCAAAAGCTCTTATGAACGCATCAAAAGACGACTCTTGTGCTTTTCTGATTTTCTCAGTTTCTGATAAAGCCTTTACAAATACTGGATTTTGCGAATTGTTCGCCAATCCTTTGATGATGTCTTTTACTGAGATTTGTAGTGTTACGTTGATACCACCTTCTAGATCTAGCCCTTTGTTGATTTGTTTTTCCTGAACCTCCTCAAAGTTATATCCGAAGATAGGATAAACAGGCTCTTTCTTAATAGAGTCTAAATAAGCTAGTTCTTTCTCTCTATCACCTCCAGAGAAAGCTACGGCATCCTTCTTCACCTTGTTTGTCACAAAAGTGAATGAAAGTTGGTAAATACACATAATTGCAAATAGGATTGCAAAAAATCTAACGAGTCCTTTGTTCTGCATTATAATTCTGAATTAAATTTAGATAATGTTAGTTTTTATTTTTCCTTGGTAGACTGATATAAACAATAAAGCATTACCGAAAAACGGACAAATATATGACTTCATAAAAAACTAACCAATTTATTTTTTAATTAAATACGAAACATTAAAACATTAACCCTTATACTCCTGTTTATTATTATTTTAAAGCGGTCAATGGGTCTTAAATTTTAAATAACTACTTTTGTAACACTAATTATTAAAAGCATTATGGTTAAATCAATGACTGGCTTCGGGAAAACCACCCTGCAGCTTCCTGCCAAAAAAATCACTGTAGAAATAAAATCGCTCAACAGCAAGAACTTAGACCTGAATATCAGAATGCCTTCTGCTTATAGAGAAAAGGAATTTGCACTGCGCAACAGAATTGCGCTCGAGATCGAGAGAGGAAAAGTTGACTTCTCTTTGTTTTCAGAGCTCACCTCTGATGAGACCACTTCAAAGATTAACCCGCAAATCGTCAGAGGATATATCCAGCAACTCAAGGCCATATTGCCCGATGCAGACCAAACCGAACTGATGAAAATGGCAGTCAGAATGCCCGACACACTTAAGACTGAGCGCGATGAGATTGACGAACACGAATGGGAACAAATACAAACCGCCATTACTGAAGCTTTTGAGTCGTTCGCTACTTTCAGACGCAACGAAGGCGCCGTCTTAGAAAATGATTTCGAACAACGCATCGAAAAAATCAGACAGTTGATGTTCGAAGCTATTTCGTATGACAAGGAGCGCATCGATACGGTGAAAAACCGCCTGAAAGAGGCACTAAACAACCTCAATGCCACTATTGACGAGAATCGCTTTGAGCAGGAACTCATTTATTACCTAGAGAAATACGACATTACCGAAGAAAAAGTACGCCTTGAGAACCACCTCAATTACTTTTTAGAAACTATGCGTACAGAAGCCTCTTGTGGCAAAAAACTAGGTTTTATATCCCAAGAAATTGGTAGAGAAATCAATACGATGGGCTCGAAGTCCAACCACTCCGAGATGCAAAAAGTAGTGGTACAGATGAAGGACGAATTAGAAAAAATCAAAGAGCAATTGCTCAACGTACTTTAGGCTGATCTTTTCTTTAGACCTTATACACCTCTTTAGAATTTGCAGTAGTTATACGAGCGACCTCTTGCGGAGAAATCCCATAGAGGTCTGCTATTTTTTGGGCGATATTGACAATATACGCACTCTCATTGCGCTTGCCGCGAAACGGAACAGGGGCCAAATATGGAGAGTCCGTTTCAAGTACGATGTGTTGTATATCTATTTGGCTTAGGAACTGATCTATCTTTCCGTTTTTGAAGGTCACCACTCCCCCAATACCCAACTTCATATTCAGCGCAATAGCCCGCTGCGCTTGCTCAAAATCCCCCGTAAAACAATGAAAGATACCGAACAAGTCATCGCCTTTGTGCTGTTCTAAGACTTCAAAGACTTCATCAAATGCATCCCTGCAATGAATCACAATAGGCAATTTGTATTTTTTAGCCAATACAATCTGATGACTAAAGGCTTCTTGTTGTGCTTTCAGCGTAGTTTTATCCCAATACAAATCAATTCCAATTTCGCCAATCGCCACAAACTTTCGCTGTTCGAGTTGTTGTTCGACCAAGTGCAATTCTTGTTTATAGTTGTCTTTGACATAAGTGGGATGCAAACCACACATCAAGAAGACATGTGCCGGATAGTCGTTCTCTAGGGCATACATTCCCTCCACATAATTGCTATCGATAGCGGGAACAAAAAACCGACTCACCCCTGCCGCCAAAGCCCTGCTGATCATCGCTGCTCTGTCCTCGGCAAATTCTTCGCTGTAAAGGTGCGTATGTGTGTCTGTGAAACCTATGAGTTGGGGTGTATGTGGCATTTTGAAGGCATAAAATAATTCAGTCAACAAAACTATAATTTATATATCGCTTAGAGAATTATTTTTTGTAAAAAAATACACCTAAAACTAGAGTTGTCTTTCTATTTCTCATCCACAACACCTAGATCCGCTTGCCTTTGTGCATCGCGATAGAGTTTTGCGGCGTTCCACTTGGCGTGTTTTGAAGGAGTAATTCGGAATCCTTTTTTCTTAGAATAGACCTGTGTGAACTCCGCTCCAAAGAAGATAAGCATACACGAATAGTTGATCCACATCATAATAAGAATAATAGTCCCCGCCTTACCAAAGGCAGAAGTGGGCTTGAATTCGCCGAAATATAGCCCTAATAAAAATTTGCCTATCGAAAATAGTATGGCGGTCACTAGAGCCCCACTCCACACCGATCGCCATGAAATATCTACATCTGGCAATACTTTAAACATAAAGGCAAAAACCAAGGTAACCACAAAAAATCCCACGAGATAATTCACGACCTCCATCAGTATGTAGGTCTCTAGTCCTAGGTTGCCTGTGATATAATTGTTTAGCAAACTAATCACTGTGGATAGTAGCATAGTGGTCATCAACAAAAAACCAATCACCAAAATCATGCCTAGCGAATTTGCCCTATCGAGCAAGAATTTGACTAGGGCTTTTTTGGGTGCTGCCTCTACATCCCACATCGCATTGAGCGACTTCTGAAGCTGAAAGAAGATAGTAGTCGCACCATACACGATAGAGAGCACTCCCACCACCTTCATCAGAATGTTTTCTTTGTCAATTAGCGAACTAGCAATCAGGTCCTCAACACTTTTGGCGGCATCCTGCCCCATAAGTTCTTGGATTTGCGCTGTAATCTCGCCTCTTATGGCTTCTTCGCCAAAGAAGTTCCCGGCTATCCAGATGATGATGATCAGCAATCCCGGAATAGAGAAAATAGCATAATACGCCAAGCTAGCTGCGTCTTTCATCGCTGGTGAAGCCAACCACTCCTTGGAGGTCTCCTTTAGTGTATCCCAGAAAAAACGCAGTTTGTCCATAAAGTATTGAATTAGATTAGGTGTATTTTCAGCAATTACTGTGCCCAAGCCTTCACTGTAAATACTCTAAGCGGCAAACTTCTTTTTGAAAACACAACACACTAACAAACAGTAATTTACACCAAACACTTTGTAAGTTTTTAAAAAAAAATTCTTCTAAATAAAAAAATAAATAATAGTTTGGCGGTGTTCTTAGGACTATTCTTAAGAATCAGTCTGTAAAAGGCTGTAATTAAATTGATATTTCTTAAGTTTTTATTAAATAAAACCCGTTGGGTGAAATTACTTCAAATCGTCACTTCGAGTGAAATTTCTGCAACG
>CAZRCB010000015.1:0-26310 GCA_964598455.1 uncultured Flavobacterium sp. | reverse complement strand
AAGCCCCAAAGATAAATCTAAAATTGAAAATAAGTTTTTAGAAAGATATTTTCGTCTAAAAATGTCTGAACTATCAGTAAAACAAGCCTTTCTGACTCGCTGAAAGGTTGATTTAAAACCACTTAGTAAAAAAAGTTATCAACAAAGTGGGATAAAGTGGGACAAAGTGGTAAAATTTTCTATATTTTTGCTTTAAATATAATACAAAGGTCATCGAGTGATAACAATAATCGGAACATATGAATGCAAAGTAGACGCCAAATCCAGAGTGATGGTGCCTGCACAGCTCAAGAAACAGCTAGATTCTTTGAGCGAGGGCTTTGTGCTGAAGCGTTCGGTTTTTCAGTCGTGCCTAGAATTGTATCCGATGAATGAATGGAATGCGTTGATGGAAAAAGTAAACCGTCTGAACCGTTTCAAAAAAGAGAACAACGATTTCATCCGAAGATTCACCTATGGAGTGAGAATGGTTGAGATGGATAGCGCGGGTAGACTGCTCATCCCAAAAGACCTTTCGGGTTATGCTAAAATTGAAAAAGAAGTGGTACTAAACTCTGTAGGAAATTTCTTAGAGGTTTGGAACAAAGATTTATACGAAAAAGCAGTAGATGAAGCTTCGATGGACTTCGGAGATCTTGCTGAAAAAATTATGGGAGGACTAGACGATGAGTAACACAGAATATCACAACCCGGTTTTACTAAAAGAGTCGGTTGATGGATTGAACATCAACCCAGACGGGATTTATGTTGACGTTACCTTCGGCGGAGGCGGACATTCAAGAGAAATCTTGAGTCGCTTGGGCGAAAACGGAAGACTTATCGCTTTTGACCAAGACCAAGATGCGCTCAAAAACAGCATTGATGACCCAAGATTTTTGCTTATAAACGAGAACTTCAGACATATCAAGAGATTTCTTCGCTTTCACAATTTTCGCGAAGTAGACGGAATTCTTGCTGACTTAGGTGTTTCGTCACACCAATTTGACGTGGCAGAAAGAGGTTTTTCAACACGTTTTGAAGCTGATTTGGATATGCGTATGAGTCAAACTAGTGCGCTTAGTGCTTATGAAGTCATCAACGATTATGATGAGAAAAGCCTGCGTCACGTATTAGCTACATACGGAGAGCTCTCCAATGCTGGGGCTATGGCACAGGCTATTGTCAGCCAAAGAGAAATAGAGCCAATTAAGAATTCCGAAAGATTAAAAGAGGCTTTAGCGCGATTCTTACCTGCACACAAGAGCAACAAGATATTAGCACAGATTTATCAAGCCATCAGAATTGAAGTCAACCAAGAGATAGAAGTGCTCAAGGAGTTCTTAGAGCAAAGTTTGGATATACTGAAAACAGAGGGAAGATTGAGTGTGATATCCTACCACTCGCTAGAAGATAGATTGGTAAAGCGCTATATGAGAAATGGTATGTTTGAGGGCGAACCCGAGAAAGATATGTTCGGAAACTTTGAAGTGCCTTTCAAAATAGTCAATAAACTCATTATACCATCAAACCAAGAAATTGCAGTGAACAATAGAGCTAGAAGTGCAAAACTAAGAGTAGCAGAAAAGAAATAAAATGAAAGAAGGCGTATACAACTTACTAAGAACAAAATTCTTAATTGACAACGATGCTCTCAGGCATTGGAAGTTTATTATTTTCTTGGTATTACTAGCCATAGTTCTGATTGCAAACACCCATCGATTCGAACAAAAACTTTTTTATATCGCTGACCTAAACAAAGAGAACAAAGAATTAAGATCCAAATTTGCCGATACCAGAACCGAACTCATGAAGCTCAAAATGGAATCAACCATAGCTAATAAAATGAGTCAAGTAGGAATATTCCCTCCTGATACGCCTCCGATGAAAATAAAAGTAGTTGAGAAGAAAGATAAATAATAATGCAAGACAAAAAGGTTTCATATCGCATTTTCTTCGTAGCATTTCTGATGCTCCTTCTTGCTATTGGCATTGTGTTCAAACTGACCACAATCCAATGGAAGCATGGTGAGTATTATAGAAATCTCGCTGAAAAAAGCACTATAAAACCTTTTATAATTCCTGCTAACCAAGGCAACATCTATTCTTCAGACGGAAGTTTGTTAGCGATTTCTATCCCAAACTATACTGTGAGATTTGATGCGATTGCACCAAAAGCTGAAGACTTTAATGACAACCTAAAAGCACTTTCAGACTCACTTTCGATGTTATTTGGCAAAACAAGCAGTCATTATTACAACGAATTAAGCAAAGCTAGAGCCCACAACAACAGATATTATCTTATTGCTAGAAACCTGAATTACACCAATTATATGCGTGTCAAAGGCTTCCCGCTTTTTAATCTCGGCACCTATAAAGGAGGACTCATCACAGAACAAAAGACAGTGCGCCAACACCCAATCGGTAGAATTGCTGAGCGAACCATCGGATACAGAAGACTCAACGCCGATAGCACATATACGAATATCGGTATTGAAGGAGCTTTCCAAGAATACATTAACGGAAAAGACGGAAAAGTTGTCAAACAAAAAATGGCAAAAGGCCAATGGAAACCTATCAATGACAACAACGAAATAGAACCACAAGATGGCTATGACGTTATCTCGACTATCGATGTGTACATCCAAGATATCGCTCATCACGCCTTGCTCAAACAATTAGAATACTACGAAGCCGACCACGGTTGTGTAGTGGTGATGGAAACCAAAAC
Source organism: uncultured Flavobacterium sp. (assembly GCA_964598455.1). Classification (GTDB taxonomy): domain Bacteria; phylum Bacteroidota; class Bacteroidia; order Flavobacteriales; family Flavobacteriaceae; genus Flavobacterium. The sequence continues at coordinate 23,603 of CAZRCB010000015.1, read as the reverse complement.
AGGAGAAATTAAAGCTATCTCAAACCTCGGGAGACAAAAAAACGGATCTTATGCTGAGACTGTTAATTATGCTGTTTGGGAATCTCAAGAGCCGGGTTCAACCTTTAAATTAGCTTCACTAATGGTGCTTCTAGAAGACAAAAAAGTTGACACCTCAACGGTGTATGACACCAATGGTGGTGAGTTTGTGATCTATAACAGAAAGGTACGCGACTCCAAAAAAGGAGGTTATGGAAAAATATCCCTGTCTCGCGGTATAGAAGTGTCGTCAAACACAGCAATAGTTCAGGCAGTTTATGAAAACTATAAAGACAATCCAGGTGATTTTGTCGATAAATTATATGCGATGAAACTCAATCAACCCCTAGGACTGCCCATTCAAGGAGAAGGAAAACCTGTGATTTATCACCCAAAACACAACAAAACACATTGGTCCGGACTGACGCTGCCGTGGATGGCATATGGATATTCACTTCAGATGACACCATTACAGATATTGACATTCTATAACGCAATTGCCAATAACGGCGAAATGGTCAAACCGCAATTCGTAAAGGAAATCAAAGAGTGGAATAAAACTATTAAGAAGTTTGACAAGGAAGTGATCGTTCCAAAAATTTGTAGTGAACCGACACTTTTAAAAATTCAAGATGTACTGAAGAATGTAGTTATCAGAGGAACAGGTAAAAAACTATATTCACCTAACTTCTCTATGGCAGGAAAAACTGGAACAGCACAAGTAGGTTATGCTGTCAGAGACAGTATGTATTACTCCTCGACTTTCGTTGGATATTTCCCTGCCGATGAGCCAAAATATTCTTGTATTGTAGTGGTTCACAAACCTTCTCGATCAAAAGGATATTATGGCGCTGATGTATCAGGACCTGTTTTCAAAGCTGTAGCTCAAAAAATCTTTACAGACTCGCCTACACAAAATGAGATAGATAACTTGAATAAGAAAATCAAAAAACAAGAAGAAAGCTATACGGAGTATAATGCCCTAGCAAATACATCTAGAAAGACAATCCCAGACTTAAGAGGAATGCCAGGTATGGATGCAGTTGCTTTACTAGAGAATTTAAACCTAAAAGTAAAAATTATTGGAAGTGGAAAAGTAAAAAGACAATCCATTCCAGCAGGAGAGAAATTACAGAAAAACCAAACTATATTATTAGAATTATCTTGAAGAATCTAAAAGAAATAATAGGCAAAACCGCCGTCGAATCTATCATAGGCTCGATTGATATCTCTATTAATAAAATTGAGTTTGATTCTAGAAAAATTTCTCAAGCCAATGTGTTTATAGCTATCAAAGGCACTACAACAGACGGACATCGTTTTATTGACAAGTGTATAGAGCAAGGTGCAGTAAGTATTGTATGTGAAGAAATACCTAAGAATATAAAAGAAGGCATCACCTATATCCAAGTAAGCAACGCCAATAAAGCCTTGGCAATTATGGCAGCTAACTACTACGGAAATCCATCATCAAAACTAAAGCTAGTAGGCGTAACAGGTACTAATGGAAAGACAACCATTGCTACACTTTTATATAGCTTATTTGAGAATACAGGTTATAAATCGGGATTGCTTTCAACGGTAAAAATAATGGTTCACAAACGTGAATATGCCGCCACACACACCACTCCTGATCCAATTGTGACAAATTATTATCTAAACGAAATGATTGCACAAGGCGTGGAATATTGTTTTATGGAAGTGAGTTCTCACGGTATTCACCAATCTAGAACAGAAGGGCTGAGTTTTGTAGGTGGAATTTTCACCAATCTTTCACATGATCATTTAGACTACCACAGTTCATTTGCAGAATATAGAGATGTCAAGAAATCATTCTTTGACAACCTACCTAAAACAGCTTTTGCTCTAACAAATATAGATGACAAAAACGGAAATGTGATGATACAGAATACAGTTGCTAAAAAACGCAGCTATGCACTTAAATCATATTCCGATTACAAGGCACACGTCTTAGAGAATAATTTCTTAGGATTATTGCTAAAGATTGACAATCAGGAGGTCTACACTAAACTCATCGGAAATTTCAACGCTTATAACCTATTGGCAATATATGCTGCAGCCATTGAGCTAGGCATAGAGAAACAAGAAGTTTTAGTACAATTAAGCCAACTCGAAAGCGTTTCGGGAAGATTTCAATACATCATTTCCAAAACGGGTATAACGGCAATTGTGGATTATTCACATACACCCGATGCACTAGAAAACGTGCTTAAAACCATTGCCGATATCCGAACAGGAAACGAGCAACTAATCACCGTAGTTGGGTGTGGTGGCGATAGAGACAAAACTAAACGTCCTATTATGGCGCAAATAGCTAGCGCAATGAGCGACAAAGCAATTTTCACCTCTGACAATCCACGTACAGAAAATCCTCAAACGATTATCGACGAAATGGAAAGTGGAGTTGAAGCCCAAAACTACAAAAAAACAACTTCGATTTTAGACCGAAAACAAGCCATCAAAATGGCTTGCCAACTAGCTGAAAAAGCAGATATCATCCTAATTGCAGGAAAAGGACACGAGACTTATCAAGAAATCAACGGCATAAAGCAGGATTTTGACGATATGAAAACAGTAACAGAATTGTTAGAACAACTAAACAAGTAGCCCTATGTTATACTATTTATTTGACTATTTAGATACACATTTCGACCTACCCGGGACAGGAGTATTTCAGTACATCACATTCCGCTCTGGCGCAGCTGTTTTGTTGTCCTTGTTATTGTCATTGGTTTTCGGAAAGAGAATCATCGATTTCATCAGAAAAAAACAAATCGGAGAAACCATTCGCGAATTGGGACTTGAGGGTCAAAACCAAAAAGCAGGAACGCCAACAATGGGCGGAATTATCATCATTTTTGCTACGCTAATTCCCGTATTGCTCTTTGCAAAACTCGACAACATATATGTCATCTTACTGATAATCACCACACTTTGGATGGGAGTCATCGGATTCTTAGACGATTATATCAAAGTGTTCAAGAAAAACAAAGAAGGACTTAAAGGCAGATTCAAAGTTGTTGGCCAGGTAGGTCTTGGGCTTTTGGTGGGATCTGTGATGTATTTCAGCGATTCAATTACGATTAGGACCAATGCCAAAACAAGTGTAGTTCCGCAGACAGAAATTGGAGTTCCAGCCAATACGATAGACGAAAAATCAACAGCTACAACCATTCCGTTTTTTAAGAATAATGAATTTGATTATGCAGAAATCATCGCTTGGGTAGGTGATGATTACAGAAATTACGCTTGGTTAATATTCATCCCAATTGTAATTCTAATCGTAACAGCGGTCTCTAACGGAGCCAACCTCACTGATGGAATTGACGGATTAGCTGCCGGGACCTCCGCAATTATAGTGGTTGCCCTAGGGATATTCACATTTGTCTCGGGGAATATTATTTTCTCTAATTACCTAAACATAATGTATATCCCCAATTCCGGTGAAATGACAGTTTTTATATCGGCATTTGTGGGAGCTCTAATTGGGTTTTTATGGTATAACGCCTACCCTGCCCAAGTGTTTATGGGAGATACAGGTAGCTTGACTATCGGTGGAATAATTGCTGTTCTAGCAATTGCTGTTAGAAAAGAACTGATGATTCCTGTTTTGTGTGGAATATTCTTACTAGAGAATCTGTCGGTAGTAATTCAGGTTGGCTATTTCAAATACACCCGAAAAACTACAGGAGCAGGAAAACGAGTGTTTTTGATGGCACCCTTACACCACCACTTTCAGAAAAAAGGCTTTCACGAAAGTAAAATCGTAACTCGATTCTGGATTGTAGGTATTCTACTGGCAATTATATCGATTGTTACCTTAAAATTGAGATAAATGGCAAGACTCGTAATATTAGGAAGTGGCGAAAGTGGTGTAGGTACAGCACTACTAGGCAAAAAAGAAGGGTTTGAAGTCTTTGTAACTGACTTCGGGAAAATTGCCACTACATACAAAGAAGTTCTTATAAAAAATGAAATTAAATGGGAAGAAGAACAGCATACCGAAGATAAAATTCTAAATGCTGACCTAGTGATGAAGTCTCCTGGAATTCCGGACAGTGCAGCTATTATCAAAAAAATCAGAGAAAAGAATATAGCTATAATTTCAGAAATAGAATTTGCTTCGAGATACACCAAGGCATTTAGCATAGGAATCACAGGTAGCAACGGAAAGACCACCACTACACTCCTGACGCATCATATACTAAAAAAAGCAGGATTAAACATAGGGTTGGCAGGAAATATAGGTCAGAGTTATGCTAAACAAATAGCCGAGGAACAGCATGAAGGCTATGTGTTGGAATTGTCAAGCTTTCAATTAGATGGAATAATAGATTATAAACCACATATCGCTGTAATAACAAACCTAAGCCCAGACCATTTAGATAGATATGACTATAAATACGAAAACTATATCGCCTCAAAGTTCCGAATAACGATGAATCAAGATGAGAACGATTATTTAATATATGATGCCGACGACATTGAGATTCTAAAATGGCTGAAAGACAATAAAACAAAAGCAAAAACCATAGGGTTTTCGATTACAAAAAAACTAGAACAAGGTGCATACCTAAACCAAAATATTATGACTTTAAAAATTGATACCGACGAAATGACTATTCCAGTTAACACAATTGCGCTAGAAGGTAAACACAACCTAAAAAACGCTATGGCTGCCGCAACTATTGCAAGCATACTACAGGTAAGAAAAAACACTATCCGTGAGAGTATGTCAGACTTTCAAGGCGTAGAACACCGCCTAGAAAAAGTTGTAAAGTTAAGAAACATCACTTATATCAATGATTCAAAGGCAACCAACGTAAACTCGGTTATGTATGCTCTAGACAGTGTTCATGCACCAATTGTTTGGATTGCTGGTGGTGTTGACAAAGGAAATAATTATGCAGAATTGATGCCACTTGTCAGAGAAAAAGTAAGGGCAATTGTTTGTCTTGGTATTGACAACAAAGCCATTATTGACGCTTTCAAAGATGTAGTAGATATTATTGTCGAAAGCCAAAATATGGAAGAAGCAGTCAAAATGTCTTCTCGGATTGCAGAACAAGGCGATACAGTGCTCCTGTCACCAGCTTGCGCGAGTTATGACCTGTTCAAAAATTATGAAGATAGAGGCGTACAGTTTAAACAAGCTGTAAAAGGTTTATAAATAAGTAGTTAAGCAACACAAAAAATCAAGAAATGATAGCACATTTAAAGAAAGCAAAAGGAGACAAAACCATTTGGGCAATCGTAGCCCTTTTGGCTATTATCTCGTTTCTGCCTGTTTATAGTGCAAGTAGTAACCTTGCCTATGGAGCCCATGGCACAGGCAATACGATCAATTTCTTGTTGAAGCATCTAGCTCATTTAGCTATTGGTTTTACGATTATTTATGGTGTTCACAAAATACCATATCAATATTTCAAAGCCATATCAATATTGGTTATCCCAATAATTATTGTGCTATTGTTATATACGTTATTACAAGGTAAAACCATCGGTGGTGCCAATGCGAGTAGATGGATTCAGATTCCGTTTATTGGAGTTGGTTTCCAACCATCGGCCATCGCATTTGTTGTCTTAATGCTTTATGTCGCAAGGTATCTAGCCAAAATTAAAGACAAGGAGTTTAGCTTTAAATCTTCATTATTAGAATTATGGTTACCAGTCTTTGCGGTGGTCGCTTTGATACTTCCAGCAAACTTCTCAACAGCTGCAATCATCTTTTCGATGGTAATTGTTCTGACGTTTATTGGTTTATATCCATTTAGGTATTTAACAAAAGTGTTATTGGCAGGGCTATTATTCCTAATCTTGTTTATCGGAGCGGCAAAGGTGTTCCCTAATGCTTTCCCAAATCGTGTAGATACTTGGATAAGTAGAATTGAGAACTTCACCAGCGGGGATGATAATGAAGAAGAAGCCTACCAAATTGAGAAAGCAAAAATTGCAATAGCAACCGGCGGAATTCAAGGTGTAGGACCAGGAAAAAGCGTACAAAGAAACTTCCTACCGCAATCATCTTCTGACTTTATTTTTGCGATAATCATAGAAGAATATGGACTTGTCGGTGGAATTGCAATTCTTGTGCTATATATGATTTTATTCTTCAGATTCCTTCGTGCTGCAGTGCAATGCAAGAATATTTACGGAACCTTACTCATCGTCGGACTAGGTTTCCCGATTATCTTTCAGGCACTAATCAACATGGCTGTTGCCGTAGAATTATTACCAACTACAGGGCAAACCTTGCCGCTAATCAGCAGTGGAGGTAGTTCGATCTGGATGACATGTTTGGCTATAGGAATCGTGCTGAACGTAACCAAAAAAGAAGAAGAAGTCAAGGAAGAAGAAAGAGAGAAACTACAACGCCAAGAAGCTTTACAGCGACTAATTGACAAAGAAATAGAAGACGAATTAAAAATAACTGAGTCAAATCACTCAGTAGAAGATAGTACAGTAGACGAAAAACTAGCAATCAAAACACTAAAAGATTTACAATAATGAAACCGAGATTCATCATAAGCGGCGGAGGAACAGGAGGACATATCTATCCTGCTATTGCTATTGCAGATGAGCTAAAAGTGAGGTTTCCCGATTGTGAGATTTTATTCGTAGGTGCCAAAGATAAAATGGAAATGCAAAAAGTGCCTCAGGCAGGTTACAGAATTGAAGGACTTTGGATTTCAGGAATACAACGAAAGTTAACTTTAGAGAATTTGAAATTTCCGATTAAGCTCATGAGTAGCCTGATGAAATCTCGGAAAATTGTCAAAAACTTCAAACCTGATGTAGCTATCGGAACAGGCGGTTTTGCCAGTGGAGCAGTTGTAAAAGTAGCAGCTCAAATGGGAATTCCGACCGTAATTCAAGAGCAAAATTCCTATCCGGGAATCACCAATAAGTTGCTTTCAAAAAAGGCAAAAAAGATTTGTGTAGCTTATGACGGATTGGAAAAATTCTTCCCGAAAGAAAAAATCGTTTTTACGGGAAATCCTGTTCGTCAGGATTTGCTGAATATTGATTCCAACAAGGAAGAAACAATCGCTTATTTTGCTCAATTTTCTAAATGTGGTAAGGTTGATTCCAAAAGAGAAGAAGCAATTACTTATTTCAATTTAGACAGAAATAAAAAAACGCTTTTGGTTTTGGGAGGAAGTTTGGGAGCAAGAAGAATTAACCAGCTTATTGAAAAAGAAATGGATTTTATCGTAAACCAAGATGTTCAGATTATCTGGCAATGCGGAAAGTTTTATTACGAAGAATATAAAAAATATAATGAAAAAGAAGGTGTTCAGGTGCTTTCATTTATCGACCGAATGGATTTGGTGTATGCCGCAGCAGATATGATTATCTCACGTGCTGGAGCTTCTTCGGTTTCGGAATTGGCGATTGTCGGAAAACCAACGATTTTCATTCCATCTCCGAATGTGGCAGAAAATCACCAAACCAAAAATGCAAAATCGATAGCAGACAAAAACGGAGCAATTTTGATTAAGGAATCCGAATTAGATATTCGTTTTGAGGATGTTTTTTCGGAAATAATCAATAACGAAAATTTACAAAAAGAATTAAGTCAAAATATTAAAAGTTTAGCAAAGCCAGATGCAACAAAGGATATTGTTGATGAAATTGTAAAGTTAGTCGAAAGTCAAAAGTCTTAAAGTCAAACGACATTATGACTTTAAGACATTCAAACATTAAGACTTAATATGAACGAATTTAAAAACATATTTTTCATAGGAATCGGAGGCATCGGAATGAGTGCTTTGGCGCGCTATTTCCATACATTGGGCAAAGCTGTTTATGGCTATGACAAAACGCCAACTGAACTCACTAAAAAATTAGAAGAGCTAGGTATTGCTATTCATTATACTGATGAGCTCACAAATATTCCAAGTGAGCTTAGTACTGAAAACACATTAGTGATCATCACTCCTGCCGTGCCTGTATCCCACTCGGAATGGAAATACTTTATTGAAAATAATTTCGAAGTCAAGAAACGCGCTGAGGTCTTAGACCTTATCACCAAAGATACTTACTGTTTTGCAGTAGCGGGAACACACGGAAAAACAACTACCTCAAGCATACTAGGGCATATATTATATCAGTCTGGTGTAGATGTAACCGCTTTTGTAGGAGGAATTGTTGAAAATTATAGTACAAATTTAATTGGCAACGGGAAAACAGTTTCAGTAGTCGAGGCAGATGAATTTGACCGTTCGTTCTTGAGATTACATCCTGACACAGCTTGTATTACCTCAATGGATGCTGACCACTTAGATATTTACGGAGACCAAGAAAACTTCGAGAAATCATTTAATGAATTCGCCGATAAGATTTCGGATAAGACAAAACTATTTACTCCTACTTCTCTTCCGATCGAAGCAGTAAAAGTAGGTTTTTCTGATACTGATGCTTTTAGAGCCCAAAACATAAGAATCGAAAATGGTGCTTATCTCTTTGATGTACAAACCAGCGACGGAATTATTAAAGATATTGTTTTTCATCTGCCGGGAAGACACAATATGAGCAACGCACTTATGGCATTATCAATGGCGAAAACTTATGGAGTATCGGATGAAAACATAAAGAAAGCCCTCGAGAGTTTCAAAGGAATTCAAAGGCGTTTTTCTTATCAAATAAAAAGTGATAACTTAGTCTATATAGATGATTACGCACATCACCCGACGGAAATAAATGCTGTGTATAATGCTGTGCACGAAATGTATCCAGGCAAAGAGAACCTGATTATTTTTCAACCGCATCTATACAGCAGAACAAAAGATTTTATCGACGAGTTTGCACAGAGTTTATCTCAGTTTGACCAAGTGTTTTTATTGGATATTTATCCAGCAAGAGAATTGCCAATTCCGGGAATAACATCAGAATATCTGCTGAGTAAAATAACCAGTAAAAAGAAATATTTAGTAACTAAAGAAGCACTAAATAGCAGAGTAATAGACACTGATGCTCAGGTGATTATTACTGCTGGAGCAGGAAATATTGGAGAGATGGTAGCACCACTCAAAAAAACATTAGAACAGAAAATAAAATAAGTATAGAATTCATGAAAAAACTAAATTGGAATAACATACGACTCCTACTAATGCTGATGGCAGTAGTGTTTTTGTATGCCTTTAGTTTGGACAAAAACAGCAAGAGAATAGTATCAAAGCCTGAAGTTGAATTCATAGGTGAGAGCAAGTTGTTTGTAACTCAAGAAAACGTTAATAACTTGTTGATAGAAAAATTAGGAAAAGGCAAAACAATCCTAAAAGATGAGTTAGTTTTGAAATCACTGGAAAGTGTGCTTATGAATAACGGAGCGATAGAAAACGCCGAGGTATTTGTGACCACTGAGGGCAAACTAAAAGTACAGGTGAAACAGAAGACACCTATCGCACGTATTTTTAATAATAAAAGCTCTTTCTATATTGACTATCAAGGAACTGAAATGCCGCTATCAACTAATTTCTCCGCGCGAGTGCCTCTAGTTACAGCTAGAATTTCGCCAACAAATAGGACTGAATTAGTAGACTTGCTACGGTATATATACCAAGACGATTTCTTGGCGAAAAACATTATCTCTGTTGATGTTAGAGAAGATAATAGCGTTGTGATGAAAAACAGGAACTTCAATTTCGACATCAACTTCGGTAAAATAACTGACATTGAGCAAAAGTTCAACAATTATAAAGCTTTTTTTCAGAAAGCAGTTCAAGAGTCATTGATAGAAGAATATAGTGAGATCAATTTAATATTCACAAAACAGGTGGTTTGCACAAAAAAACAAGAGTAGGTATGGGAAAAGAAAACATCGCAGTAGGACTTGACATTGGTACAACAAAGATTGTAGCCATGATAGGCAAAGAAAACGAATACGGTAAACTTGAGATTCTAGGAATCGGCAAGGCTAAAAGTTTGGGAGTTGCTAGAGGTGTCGTAAACAACATTACGCTAACCATCAACTCTATCCAACAAGCAGTAGCAGAAGCCGAAAACAACTCAGGTTACAAGATTAATGATGTTGTCGTAGGGATAGCAGGACAACACATACGAAGCATTCAACATAGTGACTATATCAGCAGACCCAATGCAGAGGAAGTAATCGGAGAGGAAGACATCGACTTACTTATCGAACAAGTGCATAAACTTACTGTTTTACCTGGAGAAGAAATCATCCACGTATTGCCACAAGAATATAAAATCAACGGTTACGAAACTACTAACGAACCTATCGGAATGTACGGGAGTCGACTAGAAAGCAACTTCCATGTAGTGGTCGGACAAGCAGCTTCTATCAGAAATGCAGGCCGATGCATCAAAAGTGCTGGACTAGAATTATCAGGATTAACCCTAGAACCACTAGCCTCATCTGATGCCGTACTTTCGCAAGAAGAAAAAGAAGCTGGTGTAGCCCTAATCGACATAGGAGGCGGAACTACAGACCTAGCAATCTTCAAAGACGGAATCATTCGTCATACGGCAGTAATTCCTTTTGGCGGAAATGTTATCACTGATGACATCAAAGAGGGTTGTTCAATCATCGAAAAACAAGCAGAATTACTAAAAATAAAATTCGGATCGGCATGGCCAGGCGAAAATAAGGACAACGAAATCGTATCTATCCCAGGACTAAGAGGACGTGAACCTAAAGAAATTTCGCTAAAGAACTTGTCTAAAATCATTCACGCGAGAGTAGTGGAAATCATACAGCAAGTGTTCAACGAAATAAAAGCCTACGGATACGAAGAACCAAAGAAAAAACTGATTTGCGGAATCGTATTAACTGGTGGAGGTGCAGAACTTAAACATATAAAACAACTCGTAGAATACATCACCGGTATGGATACTCGCATAGGATATCCAAATGAATACTTAGCGGGAAACTCTTCTACTGAACTATCAAGCCCAGTATATGCAACAGCTGTGGGACTTGTGATGAACAGCCTAAAGAACAACACTCGCAGCGCAACACCAGTCTATAAAATTGATATAAAGGAAGAAAATACGACCATTGAGCAAACAGTTGCTATCGATGAACCTGAGGTAGTTGAAGTAAAACAAGAACAAACTCAAAAAATATCGGACGAAAGTGAGAATAACAAAATCATCCGAAAGAACTTCTTTGAGAAATATATCGAGAAAATAAAAGAATTTTTAGAAAAAGCAGAATAAAAACATAGAGCTATGGCAGAGAATATAGATTTAGGAAACATAACGTTTGATTTACCAAAAAATCAATCAAATGTGATCAAGGTTATTGGTGTTGGAGGCGGTGGAAGCAATGCTATTAATCACATGTTTAAACAAGGTATCAAAGGTGTAGATTTCATCGTTTGTAATACCGATGCACAAGCACTTCATAGCAGCCCAGTGCCTAATAAAATTCAGTTGGGTGTAAACCTAACAGAAGGCTTGGGCGCAGGATCAAACCCAGATGTGGGACAACAATCAGCTATTGAGAGTATCGCCGAGATAGAAAAAATGTTGGACACCAATACTAAGATGGTTTTCATTACCGCTGGTATGGGAGGAGGAACCGGTACAGGTGCCGCTCCAGTGATTGCTCAATTGGCAAAAGAAAGAGACGTGTTGACCGTGGGTATCGTGACGATGCCTTTTCAATTCGAAGGGAAAGTCCGTTTAGAACAAGCCCAAATAGGTATCGAAAGACTGCGCAAACAAGTCGATTCACTAATAGTAATCAACAACAACAAACTGCGTGAGGTATACGGAAACCTAGGCTTCAAAGCAGGATTCTCAAAAGCTGACGAAGTATTATCAACCGCCTCAAGAGGTATAGCAGAAGTAATTACGCACCACTACACACAAAACATTGACCTTAAAGACGCAAAGACAGTGTTATCTAACAGTGGAACTGCAATTATGGGTTCTGCAACTGCAGAAGGCGAAGATCGTGCAAAAGAAGCCATAACAAACGCGCTAGACTCACCTCTACTTAACGACAATAAGATTACAGGCGCGAAAAACGTATTGCTACTGATCGTTTCAGGCACAAATGAAATTACAATCGACGAAATTGGCGAGATAAACGACTATATCCAAGCCGAAGCAGGCAACAATGCAAATATCATTATGGGAGTAGGTGAAGACGAAGCCTTGGGTGACGCCATTGCCGTAACAGTAATTGCAACTGGATTCAATGTAGAACAACAAGATGAAATTGTTAATACTGAACAAAAGAGAATCATTCACCCTCTAGAAGACGAGCAAAAATTAGAGCAGAATCTACTAAAAAAAGAAACTACGCCAATCTTGGGGTTTCAACAAAATGAGCTCACTACCGAAGCAGCTCCGATTTCAAAAGATGAAGTAGAGGACCAAAAAAAAGTGATTTTCAATCTTGAAGAAGAAACGCCTGAACCCATAGCAGAGGATACTCTTGAAGCGACTCCGGTTGCAACTGAAAAACCTACTTTTCAGATTTTCGAAGCCAATCTGATCCCTACTTCTGAGTTTATCAAAAACCTAGACGTAACCTTCGAAATCGTACCTGCAAAACAAGAGGATTTCACGGCAGCGTTTGAAGACAAACAACAAGAGCAATCCGAAGTAGAGAAGAAAATCTTTAGCTTTGATGCGCCGTTAAACAAACAAGAAGAAGATATTCTATTTCAAATCTCAGAAGAAACCAAAGAGATAAAGGTCAATGACCCAGTACAAGTAGTCCCGATGACAGAAGTCAATGAAACAGGTGTCAAAAGATATTCACTAGAGGATTATATGGAAGTAGAATCTTCGCTTACTAGCTCTAAACCCGAAACAGAAGAGAAAAAAGCAGTAGAAGAAATTCAAGCCGAATATAACTTTACTCTTAAAAAAGAAGCACAAGCGGCTCCGGTACAAGAGAAGCGAATTGATACCTCACTACATACTGAGCACGACGAAATATCGATTACAGAAATGACAATCGAGGAAGCCTTAAAAGCAAGAGCTGACGAGCGCAGACAAAAGATGAAGGAGTTTAATTATAAATTCCACAACAATACGCATAAAATAGAGCAACTCGAAAAGGAGCCTGCTTATAAACGTCAGAATATTGAGTTAAGCCAGCCAGATAATGGTTTCGGAAAGTCGCGCACTTCACTAAGCGTGGACAGCAATAACGATCCGCAACTTAGAAGTAATAACTCATTCCTTCACGATAACGTAGACTAATTACCTAAATACCTTAAATAATTTTTCTCAGAAAAGCTGCTTGTTCATTCGAGCAGCTTTTCGCTTTTTATGGGTTTTTATGTCGCTCTAACCAATCAAAACTATACTTTTGTAGGAGCACTTTATATCATCCCAATGGACTTAGAAAACTACCGCCAAAAAGCAAAAGCCAAGCAAGCAGAGCACAAGAAGTTTCTGACTAAGCTCAAAAACAAACCACCTAAGAATCTCGACCAAAAGATGCAAGAGATACACAATGATGTTTTCAAAAAAGTAGATTGCTTGTCTTGTGCCAATTGTTGCAAAACCACCGGACCACTGTTTACTCCGAAAGACATCGATAGGCTCGCGGGAGTATTCAGGCTAAAACCCCAACAGTTCATAGAGAAATACCTCCGAATAGACGAAGACAATGACTATGTGCTGCAAAGCGTACCCTGCCCTTTCCTTGGCAGTGACAACTACTGCATGGTCTATGAAGATCGTCCAAAAGCTTGTCGCGAATACCCTCACACAGATCGAAAGAAATTCTACCAAATCAATAACCTAACCCTCAAAAACACCCTCATCTGCCCCGCAGCCTATGAAGTGGTCGAGCAAATGACAAAAGAATTAAAGCTGTAACTAAAGAATAAAATTTTATTTTTCAGATAATAGTAGTAAACTTGTGTTAGGCATTAGAATGCCATTGCCTTATCCAAAAAATTGAAAAGATCAACTGAGTAAGTATGACAACTATTCGGGAGAGCACAACACAAACGTTGTAATTCATATTAAAAAAAAACATTAAGCACAATGATCCGGAAAACTATAATAGCTTTGCTTTCTTTATTACTTAGTGTAGGCGTAACCCTTCTGATAAAGCCACATTTTGAAACCTATATAAAGTCGGAATTAGTCCTTTCTATATTTTTAGTTGTTTTTACGATCATAGGTTGTATGGCACTTTACCCAATAATTAAACGAAAGTAGTTCTTAATAATCAACTCCAATGACAAGCAAACTGCAAATTGAGATACATTCCAAGCTACATACCCGAGAAGCCCGGAGAATAGAGCAACGTTTAAAGAATAAAACAGGCATCACCGCGGTTGCTGTCTCTACTGCAGGTATGATCCAATTAGAATGGGATGCCAATCAAACCAACCAGGATGAAATCCTCAAATTTGTCAGAGATTTAGGGATAAAAATCCAACACATTAAGACCAACGATGAGCATACGCACAATGACCATGATCACGGCCATATTGACCTCCAAATTCTAGGTCCAAATACTGAGCTTTATTTTGCAATCATTAGCGGTATCTTCTGGATCTCAGGAGTTATCCTATCTTTTATCGACAGTATTTCTGATACTATAACTACAAGCCTCTTTATCATCGGAGCAGTCTTCGGAGGAGTATTTACTTTTCTCTCCGCAGGAAAAGACCTCTTTAGAGGAAGGTTTGAAATTGATTTTCTCATGCTTTTTGCGGCCATCGGAGCAGCGATATTGGGCAAGTGGAGCGAAAGCGCCTTGCTCCTATTTTTGTTTAGCCTAGGCCACGCACTCGAGCACTATGCCATGAAGCGTGCGCGTAAATCCATCTCTGCACTTTCTAATTTAGCACCGCCCACTGCCCTAGTCAAACGCGATGGCGAGCTCCAAGAAGTACATATCGAAACGCTAAAAGTCGGAGATATTATCGCCGTACGACCCAATTCAAAAATTGCTGCCGATGGCGTAGTGATCAGCGGTACTAGCCCCGTCAACCAAGCTTCTATCACAGGCGAGAGTATGTCGGTCAGCAAACGCCCGAGTCTAACTTGGCAAAACGACAACGACATCAAAAAGCTCCCTGCTGAACATCGCGTCTTTGCCGGTACAATCAATGGCAACGGAGCCTTAGAGATAAAAGTCCTCAAAGAAGCCAAAGACAGTACCCTCGCCCGACTCATCTATTTAGTCAAAGAAGCCGAAACCCAAAAGTCACCCACCCAGCACCTCACCGATAAATTCGAGAAATACTATGTGCCCTCGGTATTAATAGTAGTCATTGCCTTGTTATTTGCCTTTACTATAATCGACGAAACCTTTGAGCAGAGTTTCTATCGTGCGATGTCCGTGCTGATCGCCGCTTCGCCTTGTGCCTTGGCAATCTCTACACCTAGTGCAGTACTCGCCGGAATCGCAAGAGCTGCCAGACAAGGCGTATTGATTAAAGGCGGACGCCCACTCGAAGACTTGGGCAGCATCAGCGCCATTGCTTTTGACAAAACAGGCACCTTGACCCAAGGCAGACCCACACTCACCCATAGCATTCCGTACAGGACAACCACGAAAGAACATTTGCTGAAAGTTGCTGTAGCCGTAGAAGCGCTAAGTGATCATCCGCTAGCCGCAGCGATTGTTGACGGAGGCAAAAAAGAATTAGGAAATATCGATATCCCAAAAGCAGAAAACCTGAAAGCACTTATCGCCCGAGGCATCCAAGCCGATTGGAACCAAACCAAAGTACACATCGGCAACCGACGTTTATTTGAAGAATTAACAGGAGCGCCCGTCCCTAACGAAATCGACCAACAAATGGCGGCACTAGAATCAGACGGACACACCGCTATGATCATTCATCAAGACAATACATATTTGGGAATCATTGCTGCTATGGACGTCGCTAGACCAGAAGTTATAGCTACTTTAGCCGCACTAAAAAAGATTGGAATTAACCGCATGGTGATGCTTACTGGAGACAACCAACTCGTAGCAAATGCAATTGCCAAAAATATAGGTATCACTGACCCAATGGGCAGCCTCCTCCCCGAGGACAAAGTAAAAGCTATTGAAAAACTGATCAAACAAGAAAGTGGCGTAGCCATGGTAGGCGATGGAGTGAATGATGCACCTGCAATGGCAAAAAGCACCGTCGGTATTGCGATGGGTGCAGCGGGTTCTGACGTAGCACTAGAAACCGCAGATATTGCATTGATGGCAGATAAGCTCGACAACCTCCCCTTCGCTATCGGGATGAGCAGGAAAGCCAAAAGCATCATCAAACAGAACTTAATTATCAGCTTAGGGATGGTTGCTATTTTAGTACCGCTAACCATGATGGGAACCATAGCTATCGGACCTGCCGTTGTCTTTCACGAAGGTTCTACCTTGATCGTTGTCCTGAACGCTTTAAGACTCTTGAGGTATGAAATCAAAAAATAACCTAGGACTATTCTGAATCATCTTTTTTGTTTACTTTCCTTTTATTAAACCAATAGAACTATGGCTTCAAAATATAATCTCATCCTGTTGCTAACACTTTCGACACTGCTGTTCACAAGTTGCTCTAGTGATGACACTTCCTACCAACCTATTCGCGATGTGTCTGTAGATTTAGACTTGGTGCCTTATGCCAAGCTCTCTGATTATAATTTATTCACAGGAAACCTAAGTGACTTGACCCCTAATGCAGAACTCTTGCAGTATAGACCAAATAGCGAACTCTTTGTAGATTATGCACATAAATCTAGATATGTATGGATGCCTAAAGGCACGAAAGCAAACTTTGTATCTGAAAACGACCCGCTACAACTACCTGTGGGTAGCCTGCTCATAAAGAATTTGTTTTACGATGCACAACAAGTAGGCAGCAAGAGAAATACAGAAACGCGCTTGATGATCAAAACCGCAGACGGATGGACTTTTGCCAACTATGTTTGGAACGAAGCCCAAACTGAAGCCTATTACGACACCAATGGCGGAACTATTCCTCTTACAATCCAACACAACAACCAGCCTTTAGAGCTTAATTATATGATTCCCGCTACAAATCAATGCGTGAGTTGTCATTCAAAGCAAGAAGAAATAGTGCCTATCGGCATCAAACCTATTCACTTAAATAACGCGCTAAACGGTAGCAACCAACTCCAACAATGGATTCAGAAAGGATTCCTTGAAAACAACTTGCCACAAAACATCAAGGCCGTAGTTGATTACACAGACACTTCGGCATCGCTCAACGAAAGGGCACGTGCCTATTTTGATATACAATGCGCCTACTGTCATAACGACAATGGCAGTGCTTACTATGTACCTCTTCGGATGGATTATTCCCAAACAATTGACCCTTACAATATGGGCGTTTGTATGTCTTCATCTATGCCTATTCCAGGAATTTCACACGGCTATGCTATTGAACCTCAAAATCCGTCAAACTCGGTTTTATTAGCAATGATGAATACCAATAATCCTATGTTTAAGATGCCTAGAATCGGACGCTCTACAATTCATCAAGAAGGTGTGGCGCTGATAGAAGAGTGGATACTCTCATTAGACTTATGTGAGTAGTTATATATCAAATCTCATAGACATAAAGCACGGTTTCGACAACCTAAGACATAACTTCCTTGTTGATATCCTCCTATTTTGAATTATTTCAGTAGCAAAACTAAGTGCTAGGCCTTATAGACCATCAAAAACAATCAAAACTACAGTTGTTATTCTCTATATTTTGAGAATAGCCGTATATTTGCAGTCTTGATTTTTTTAAATCCTATTTTTTAGATAAAGCGTTTTACTTTTTATTACCTATAAACAATGAAACACACCAGTATAATAGAACTTTTAACAGGGGCAAAGTTATTAAACAGCATAATAGCCAAAGGTTGGGTACGCAGTTTTAGAAGCAATCAATTTATTGCACTAAACGATGGTTCTACGCTAGAGAACATCCAATGTGTAGTTGATTTTGAGAAGCTTCCGAGCAATTTACTCAAGCGAGTAACTACAGGTGCGGCAATTGCAGTCAAAGGTGTTTTGGTCGAGAGCCAAGGAGCAGGTCAGAAGTACGAAATTCAGGTAGAGGAACTTCAAGTCCTAGGAGATTGTGATATCAATGCCTACCCAATTCAACTTAAAAACCGTCCGAGTTTAGAGTTGCTGAGAGAAAATGCACACCTTAGAATCAGAACCAATACTTTCGGGGCTATTATGAGAGTGCGCTCTGTATTGTCATTCGCTGTACACCAATATTTTCAAGAAAACGGATTCTTTTATGTCAATACGCCCATCATAACCGGTTCAGATGCTGAAGGTGCAGGAGAAATGTTTCACGTTACTTCACTTGACTTAGAAAATCCTCCAAAAAATGAAGACGGAGAAATTGATTTTACAGAAGATTTTTTCGGCAAAGAAACCAATCTGACCGTTTCAGGGCAACTTGAGGCTGAAACCTATGCGATGGCACTCGGAAAAGTCTATACTTTTGGACCTACCTTTAGAGCAGAAAACTCAAATACGTCGAGACACTTAGCTGAGTTTTGGATGATTGAGCCTGAGGTTGCCTTCAATGACTTGGATGCGAATATGGATTTGGCTGAAGATTTTATTAAATATGTAATCAAATACACACTAGACAGATGCCAGACTGATTTGGCATTTTTAGAACAGCGTTTATCTGATGAGGAAAAACAAAAACCTCAAGCAGAACGTAGCGGTATGACATTAACCGAGAAGTTGAACTTCGTATTAGACAACAATTTCAAACGCGTTTCATATACAGAAGCAGTAGATATCCTAAAGAACTCTAAACCCAACAAAAACAAGAAGTTCAAATATCCTATTGACCAATGGGGCGTAGATTTGCAAAGTGAACACGAACGCTTCTTAGTAGAGAAACACTTTAAATGTCCTGTGATCTTATTTGACTATCCTGCAGATATCAAAGCATTTTATATGCGCCTGAACGAAGACCAAAAAACAGTGCGTGCGATGGATATTCTCTTCCCTGGTATCGGAGAAATTGTTGGAGGATCTCAAAGAGAAGAGCGTTATGATGTATTGATCGAAAAGATGAAGGCACTGAATATCCCTGAAGAAGAAATGTGGTGGTATCTTGACACCCGACGTTTCGGTACGGCTACCCACAGTGGTTTTGGGCTTGGTTTTGAACGCCTTGTGTTATTTGTCACTGGGATGACTAACATCAGAGACGTCATTCCTTTCCCAAGAACTCCAAAAAGTGCTGAATTTTAAAAAAAAACAATAAGACTCTATCATGATTATATATAACGTAACCGTAAATATTGACGAAAGCATACACGAAGAATGGCTTACGTGGATGCGTCAAAAACACATCAACGAAGTGCTATCTACTGGAAAATTCTTTAAAGCGCTGTTTGTTCAGGTTTTAGTAGAAGAAGAGATGGGCGGTATCACTTATTCAGTGCAATATTTTACCGAAAGTAAGCAAAAATTAGAGAGCTATTACAAAGAGGACGCACCCCGTCTTAGAGAGGAAGGTCAAAGGCTTTTTGGAAATAAGATGTTAGCATTCAGAACAGAATTACAAGTACTTGCAGAGATTCGTCCGAATACCAATTAGAATTTATTCAAATAATCTTGCAAGATTATAGTAGCAGAAATTTCGTCAAGCAAACCTTTGTTTTGGCGTTTTTTCTTTTTAACACCACTGTCCACAAGGCTTCGCATGGCCATTTTTGACGTAAAACGCTCGTCCATACGCTCAATCTTTATGTTCGGAAACTCAGTTGTAAATTTCGCTACAAATACATCAATCATCGCTGCGCTTTCAGATGGTGTCCCGTCCATATGCCTGGGCTCTCCGATAATTACTATCTCAATTTTTTCTTTGGAAAAATAGTCTTTTAAGAACTCAAATAACTTGTCTGTTTCAACGGTTTGCAGCCCCGAAGCAATAATTCGCATCGGGTCAGTAATGGCTAATCCTGTTCTCTTTTTTCCGTAATCAATAGCTAAAATCCTAGACATATATAAGTGAGTTATCAGGCAAAGTTACGAAAAAGCACCGCAATCACTTTAGATATTTACATTCAATACGAACATAGCTCCTATTTTACAATTTTACTTGTATTACTAACCCAAAAGATTGACTTTTGTCATTCACTTGATATATGTCTAATGAAAAACTTTTTTGTATTTCTGTTTTTATTCAATTGCTACTTAGGTCAAAGTCAAATCTCTGAGCAACTACTCCAAAAACATATCTATTATCTCTCGTCAGATAAAATGAAAGGGCGTCAGACCGGTAGCAAAGAAAACCTTAAAGCAGCAAAATACATCGAGAAGCAATTCAAGAAATATAAGCTTCAACCCAAAGGACAAGATGGCTATCGTCAAGGATTTGAAGCCAAGATCAGAAGAGTAGTTGTTGCAGATAGCATTCGCAAAGCAAAAAACATCATAGGATACTTAGACAACAAAGCGCAGAAAACCATCGTAATCGGAGCGCATTATGACCATATCGGTCACGGTGAATTAGGCAATAGTCGCGATACACTACATATCGGAGAAATCCATAACGGCGCAGATGACAATGCATCTGGAGTTTCCGGACTTTTGGAATTGGCTAGACATTACTCCCAAAATAAGTATACCGAGCCGTTCAACATCTTATTTATTGCTTTCGGCGCAGAGGAATTAGGCCTTTTGGGATCGAAGCACTTTACTGAAAATCCGACTATCTCTCTGGATAAAATTCACTGGATGCTCAATATGGATATGATTGGCAAGTATAACCCCGACAACGGCTTAGCAGTAATTGGCTACGGCACAAGCAGTGCTTTTGCAGAGATTTTTGAAGGAATTAGCAGTCCTATACGATTCAACCTTAGCAAAGACGGCAGAGGCGGTTCTGACCAAACTTCCTTTTATGACAAGGCTATTCCTGTCTTGTTTTTTCATACTGGCGGACATCCCGATTATCATAAACCAGGCGATGATGCACACAAAATCAACTTCGATGCTTTAAGGTCAATTCTAGAGCTCGAGATCAAAGTTATTGACAACTCCATGCGCATTCCGAAGATGGACTTTATATGGACAAATTGATTTTTGTTTGTCCGACTACTTTTTACTTTGAACTTCTGTTGTAATAAAATACCTTTGTATAAATCCAAAATTAAAAAATGGCAAAAGTATTAACAGGAGTTCAAAGTACAGGAACACCGCATTTAGGAAATCTTTTAGGGGCAATTCTACCAGCTATTGAGATGTCTAGAAACCCAGAAAACGAAACATTTTTGTTTATCGCCAATTTGCATTCTGCTACGCAGATTAAAAACGCAGAACTGCTCAGACAAAACACCTTGAGCGTTGCGGCTACTTGGCTTGCGTGTGGATTAGACGTGAATTCGGTTACTTTTTATCGTCAGAGCGATGTACCACAGACCTGTGAATTATCGTGGTATTTGAGCTGTTTTTTCCCTTTTCAAAGGTTGACTCTAGCGCATTCATTTAAAGACAAACAAGATTATCTAGAAGATGTGAATGCTGGGTTATTCACCTATCCAATGCTTATGGCAGCAGACATTTTATTATATGATGCAGAGGTGGTTCCGGTCGGGAAAGATCAATTGCAACACCTAGAAATCACTCGCGATGTAGCCTCGAGATTCAACAATCAAATGGGCGAAACTTTTGTTATCCCTCAAGCAAGTATCCAAAAAGACTCCATGATTATACCCGGAACTGATGGAAACAAAATGAGTAAATCTAGGAATAATTTTATAGATATATTTCAAGATGACAAAGATCTACGCAAGCAAGTAATGAGCATAGAAACCGATAGCACTCCATTAGAAGACCCTAAGAATCCCGACACCTGTAATGTCTTTGCGCTCTATAGCTTGCTGGCTTCTGAGACACAATTAGAACAAATGAAGGCAAACTACCTAGGAGGGAATTATGGTTATGGCCATGCGAAACAAGCGCTTTTCGAACTTATCAAAGAAAAGTTTGACCCGATAAGAGAAAAATATGAATACTATATCAATAATCCTGATGAAGTGGAAGAAATTCTGCTGCTTGGCGCTAAAAAAGCCGGAGCGATTGCCGATCGTGTTCTAGGAAGAGTTCGCCAGACTTTAGGCTACTAAGTTTAAAACTCATACGATATACTCACTTATATAACCAAGTTGTAAGCAAGCCTAAAGAACGACACTACTCCGAAAAACAGACATCTGAAAATCGAACTTTGACATCTTGACAAAAACTTACGGACTGACTTTGGCGACACACAATCCGACCCAAAAGGTTTAAAAATTTTTCCCACCGCACATTTTAAAAAATAATTTTAGCCAGCCGCACATTGGCACATTTGCAAAACCGCACAAGCCGACACACGACCCAAGTTTTGCAAAAGAGCCAATTTCCCTACGCTCGACAAGGATGTTGAAAATAAATTGAAATAAATGGACACAAATCAAAAATCTTTTTCTACTTTTGACACATTATGTCAATAGAAGTTATGTCAACAGAAACGATAGGCGAAAAGTTAAGACACATTCGAGAAGAAAAGGAACTTCCATTGCGGAAAGTTGCTGCTTTGCTAGACATTGATGTGGCTATTTTAAGCAAAATGGAACGTGGGGAGCGGAAAATCACAAAAGAAGTAGTTCTAAAACTTGCCGACATATACGGCTACAATGCAGACGAATTGTTGGTTTCGTTCCTTAGCGACAAGATTTTGTATGAAATTCAAGATGAAGATTTAGGAATAGAAGCACTGAAAGTAGCAGAGGAAAGAGCCAAATATATTAAAGCGAATAAGAAGAAATGACAATAAAGCAACTCATAGAAAAATATACAGCCGACAGGGATTATTACTTGACAAGCAAGTATAATGAAACACTGCTTCGCAGTGATTTCTTAGACCCATTTTTCGAGTTGCTTGGTTGGGACATTAAAAACAATGCCGGTAAACCGACCAACGAAAGAGAAGTAATATTGGAAGAAGCTTTAAAAGCTAATGCTTCCGAGCATTCTAAGAAACCTGATTACACTTTCCGACTTTTTTCTGAAAGAAAATATTTTTTGGAAGCAAAAAAACCTTGCGTTTCTATTGAATCAAACAGCGACACAGCAAAACAAGTCAGACGATACGGATTTACAGCGAAGTTGAAAATTTCAGTTCTTTCAAACTTTGAATACTTAATCATTTACGACACTTCTGTAAAAGTTGATAAAGACGATAACCACACAAAGGCACTTGTAAAAAAATATCATTACACAGAATACGAAAGTAAGTTTGAAGAAATCAAACAGCTTTTAGGAAAGGAATCAGTTTATTCAGGTGAATTTGAAACAGAGTGGAAAGAAATTGAAAGTAAAATCAATCAGTACTCAATTGATAATTTATTCCTAAACCAAATCAATGAATGGAGAAAAGCTCTTGGTTATGAAATTTACAAACACGACCCGAAAATTGACGTGCAACAACTAAATGACATTGTTCAAAGTTATTTGAACAGGGTTTTGTTTCTACGTGTGTGTGAGGACAGAAATTTAGAAGATTATCAAACACTTTTGAAGTTTGCCAACACAAACGACTTCAAAGCACTCATAAAGAAATTTGAAGAAGCAGACA